>DATKRJ010000521.1:0-4722 GCA_035532355.1 Thermomicrobiaceae bacterium
CGAGCCCGGTGCGGCCGTGGGTGGTCATGACGATGAGCGGGTGCGGCAGGCTCGCGGCCACCGTCAGGATCTGATCCGCCGCCTCGCCCAGGCGCAGTTGGAGATCGGCCGTGACGCCGGCCCGCTCCGCGGCGTCGCGCAACCCCTGCGCGGCCCGTTGTTCCGTCTCGGCGGGCACGTCCTGGGCGATCACCCGCACCAGGTGGAGCGGGCTGCACAGGCGGTCGGCGAGGGCTCGGCCGACGGGGAGTGCCGCCTCGGCCAGCGTCGAGCCGTCCAGCGGCACCAGCACCGATGCGATCACGTTCACCATTCTCACCACGTCCTTCCGGGACTTCGACCAGCATCCGCCCGCGCGGGGCAGCCGCCGGAGGTCCGCACGAGAGATCGCTACCCGACAGGGGACTTGGCGGGCAGCGGCTACGACGGCGCGGTGGGCCGCATGAAGACAGCGAGGAGGGCCCCCGGCACCGCGGCTGCGAGGGCGGCGTCGAGCAGGGCCGGCACGACGTGCAGCCCGTCGACCGCGGGGCCCCGGGTGCCGAGTCCGCTCAGATGGGCGCTCTCGGCGCTGTCGGCGCCGATTTCGATCACGATCCACTCGTATCCGAGTCGGGAGCGCGCGGCCCACGCCGGCGAGACCAACACCAGCGCCGCGAGAATCAGAATGAGGTTTCCCCAGATGCCCATGTCGGTACCTTCGTCCGGGGCCGGCCGACGGGTTCGGCGGTCGGCCCGGCCTGTGTCGATCTCACCCTACGCGCGAGGGCGTCGCAGGCACGTAACAGCATCGGCCGCAACGTGACGAACGCGTGTCAGGCGGCAGCGGGGCACGCCTGCCGGGAGTATCCTGACGGAGGCTCGCGGTGGCTCCAGTGACGCGAGGGTTCTCATACGCCGAGGAGTGCCGCCGATGACGAGCGTGATCGGCACGATCGTGGTGCCCCTGGACGGGTCGTCGCTGGCCGAGGCGGCGCTCCTCCCGGGTCGGGACCTCGCCGGGCGGGCCGGCGCGACGCTCCGCCTCGTCGGGGTGCTCCCGGAGCACGCGGACGCCGCGGAGGAGCGGCGGTTCGCCGAGCGCTTGCGGCTGGCCGCGCGGCGGGCCGGCGTCGAGGCGGTCCCGGACATCCGCCGGGGTGCCCCAGCCGACCAGATCCTGACCGAGGCGGCCGGACTTCCCCAACCGCTGATCGTCATGACGACGCACGGCCGGTCGGGGCCTGGTCGCTGGCTGCTCGGCGGCGTGGCCAGCCGCGTGGTGCGTGGCGGAGAGGCGCCGGTGCTGCTGCTGCGCTCCGGCATGACGACACCGGCCTCCGTGGCCTCCATCCGCCGGATCATGGTCCCGCTCGACGGGTCTGCGTACGGCGAGGCCGCCATCCCGCTGGCGGCCGAGCTGGCCGAACTGTTCGACGCGGAGCTGCGGCTGGTGCGGGTGGCGGAGACGGGGCAGCTCGCGACGTCCTTCGGGACGACGCTCTTCTCGACGACACGCGAGGTGGTCTCCCTGCTGGCCCAGGATCTGGAGGCTGCCGCCGATGCCTACCTGGCCACGACGAGCGAGCGGCTCAGCTCCCGCGGTCTGCGGGTGTACCCGGTGACGCTGCGGGGCTTCCCGACCGCTGAGCTGCTGGCGCAGGAGCGCAACGCGCTCGTGGACCTGGTCGTGATGGCGACCCATGCCCGATCCGGCCTGGGGCGGATCGTGGTCGGCAGTGTCGCCGAGGAGCTGCTGCAGGCGGGCCGGCGGCCGATCCTGATGGTGCACCCGCCCACGGGAGGGTCAGCGCTGGTCGTCCATCCTTGAACACCCGGCGGCCGGCAGAGGCGCCGCCCGACCGTGGTCACGGGGAGCCGCGCGCGCCCGCGGGCCGATCCAGCCGGCTCGAGACGCCGATCAGGTTGAGGTAGATCAGGATGAAACCCACCACCACCCACTCCAGCCAGGTGGTGTGACTGGCGACGGCCGACGCGATGTCGACTGCCCAGGTGAGCACGCCGACGACCAGGACCGGCGTGGGCAGCCGTTGCCACAGGATGATGATCGAGAAGGCGACGGCCGTGCCCAGGCTCACGTACAGCACGCGCGACCAGAACTGGTGCGTGCCGAACTGGTCGATCGGAAAGACCGCCGTCAGGATCAGAGCCACCCCGGCGAGGACTCCGCAGCCCTGCAAGGCCAGTCGCGGCCAGCGGGGACCGGACGTCACCCGCGCGAGCCAGGAGGTCAGGTCGAGGAAAAACGCAACGAGGAGCGTGCCGGTGAGCGCGCAGCCGATGCGGTAGGCGATCGATCCATTCGGGTTGAGGACACGACTGCCGAGGTCGCTCAGCCAATTGGCCCCCGGCGAGAACGACAGCGGGAAGAAGAGGTAGGCGATCAGGGCGAAGGCCAGGTAGCTGACGCTGGCGGCGAGCACAAGGTCCGCGGCGTGCCAGCTCGCCCGTTCGATCGCCGAACTCCGCCGGACGTTCACGATGTCCCTCCTGACCGTCTGGGCGGCCCGGGATACGTCACGGATGTGTCGCGTCGCGGCGGCCGCGCGGCCCACACGGTCGCCGTCTCAACGACGGCCCCGACGCGGTCGCGACACGGCCCCGCGCGTGCCCGCGTCGAGCACCATGGCCACGTGCCGATCAGTCAGCCGCCGGCTCCTCCACTCGCGCGCTCAACCGGTAGAGCCGGACTCCAGCCGTGAGCCCCCACAGCCCGAAGACCAGCAGCGTCGGGTTGAGCAGGATCGACAGTCCGGGCAGGACGACGTAGAAGCCGGCCACGATACCCGCGACGCCCGCCGCCATCCCGAGGTAGGCCGGCAACCTGCCGAAGCCCCCGCGCAGCATGACGACGCCGATCACCAGGAGACCCAGCGAAGAGACCACGTAGCTGTAGAACGTCGCCAGGGGAATGGTCGCCAGCGCGTAATCCGCGGCGGCCGCATACGCCGCCCGACCGGCCTCGCTGGTGGCCGCCGCGGCATGCTGCGTCAGGGTGACCAGCGTCAGCGAGGTGAACTCGGTCAGCGCCAGGTCCAGGACGACGAACAGGGTCATCAACCCGGTGGCGAGGAGCATGGGGTTCCTGGCGACGCGCCGCAGGGCGAGATACAGCCCCAGCACGGCCGGCAGCAGCAGGAAGTTAGCGAGGGAGAACAGCCCGTAGGTCACCCGGGCGAGGGTCGCGTGATCCGCGAGGCTCTGCAGGTACTGCTGGCTGTCGGCCGGTGCCACGCCGAGGATCGCGCCGAACGTCACGTTGGTCAGGTAGATGAGCCCGGTGCCGAACAGGCAGATTCCGCCGGCACGGTAGATTCCTTTCCAGCTCGCGCCGGACCGCGTCGCGGTGGCCACGGCCCGTGCGGCCGGGAGCATGGTCGTGGTGCTCATGATGATGTGCCCTCCGCAAACACTCAACAGCCTCCATCTCCGAGCATAGGAGCAGAGTGTGGCGATCGCGTCACGATCTCCGGCCGGCTCGTCGCAATCACGTGCCAATGGCCGGGGGCACTGCGGGCTCCCGATCCACGACGATCAGACCGGCCGGGCCTGCCTGCCGGCCGCAGCACGGTGCGTCCGCCGCGTGCTAGACTCCTGCGGATTCGGTGGCCGATGCGTGAGCGGTAGAGCGCGCACAGCCCCCCGCCGGGATTCTTCGTTGGCGGTGGTCGGTGAGGCGGGTCGTCGCCCGTGCCCCGCGTCGTTGGATCCCGACGTGGTGCCGGCTTCGTCGCGAGCAGCGGTAAGGGACTGAGATGGACTCCACCAACCCGACATGGCGATTCAAACAACCCGGCTGGTTGGCGTCGTGGCGTGCGGGTCTCCCCTACTACCGTCTGCCGCCCACGCTGATGGCCCGCGTCGGGTACGCCTCGCTACGGGGCCGGCAGCGCGACCTGCGCCGCGACGTCGACGAGCTCATCGCCGGCACCTACCCGGCGCCGGTCGTCGTCGGGCTGGAGCACGTGCCCCGGACCGGCCGCTGCGTCATCGTGGCCAACCACTACGAACGGCCGGACGGCGCCTGGGTCGGCTGGGGTGCCATCGTCATCACCGCCGCGCTGGCACACCACCGCCCGGGAGCCCCGGCGGCGCGCTGGGTGATGACCTCCACCTGGGCGGACTGCTACTTCGGCCCGCGTCGCATCGCGCCGGAGCGCCTGCACGGGATCCTCCAGCGCTTCGCCGCGGTCTACGGCGTGATCCTGATGCCCGCCAGCGATCTGGAGTCTGCCGGGCGCGCCGTCGCGCTGCGGAGTCTTTTCCGCGCGCTCGACGCCGATGCCGAGGCCGTCGTGGCGCTGCACCCGGAGGCCGGGGGCTTCGAGACCTTGATCGTGCCGCCGCCGGGCGCGGGGCGGGTGCTGGCCGCGCTGGAGCGCCGGGACGTTCCCCTCCTCCCGGTGGGGGTATCGGAGCAGGACGGCCGCCTGACCGTGCGCTTCGGTCCGGCCCTCGCACCGGGTGTCCTGCGCGGCCTATCCGACTCACTCGCGGCGGCGACCGTGATGGAGACGATCGCCGAGCTGGTGCCGCCGGAGACCCGGGGGGCCTTTCGGGACGGCAGCGCGAGCGAGCCGCACCCGGTGAGCGGTCCGGCGCGGACGGCAGAGGTGCTCGCGCCGGAGGTCGGCTAGCGCCTCACGGCGGGGTTCGTGCCGGCTGACGCCGTCGGTGCTCGTGCGGGCGGCGCCCACCGGCGTCGGCGCCGCCCGCGACGAT
>DATKRJ010000522.1:0-2787 GCA_035532355.1 Thermomicrobiaceae bacterium
GGAGATCTTTGGCTACGGGGGCGGCGAGCGAACGGCGATCCAGCACGGCGTGCCGCTGCTGGGACGCATTCCGCTGGAGCCTTCGATCCGACAGGGGGGCGACATCGGCTACCCGATCGTGGTGTCGGATCCTCAGTCGGCATCGTCCGAGGCGTTCCGGGACGCCGCCCGGAAGTCGGCGGCGCGGCTGGCCGTCGAGGCGATCCGCAAACCGCGCCGGTCGAAGATCTCGCTCCGGCCGACCAGCTAGCCGGGCCGGTCTGGCACGACCCTGAGCGACGACGGCCTTCCCGGCTCGGGGAGGCCGCTCCGCGTCCGGCCGTCGTCTGCCGCACGCTTTCCCCTGCGCGAGAATATCGCGACGCCGCCGTGGTGGCACAGGTCTTGTCTATACCGTCGCCCCGGTCCGGCGCGGGCCGGGTAGCGCGAAGAACAGGCGGGAGGTCGCTCCATGCTATGGGGCATCGTCGCGATTCTGGTCATCCTATGGCTGCTGGGTCTCATTGGCGGTGTCGGTGGCAACCTGGTGTGGTTGTTGCTCGTCGTCGCGGCGGTCGTGCTGGTCATCCAGGTGCTCACGGGGCGTCGCGCTCTGTAGACACGGCGTTCATCGCCCACTCGATATTGCCGGGCGGCCACGCGCCGCCCGACGCGTATTTGGGGATCTGGTAGGATCTGCGGGACGCGGCGCCTTTCGGCACGTGATCAGGTCAGCGCCGCCGCATCGCCGAGTCGACATTCCGCCGCCGTGATCGCGTGGCGCCGGCCTCCGCCGGTGTCGCGCTGTAGCCGCGAGCGGCTCCCCGCGGGAGGGTGCCGGTGTCCTGTCCGTCGTGTCGCGCCGCCACGCCAGAGGATGCCCGCTACTGCCCACAATGCGGTCGGCCGCTGCGCTCCGACATCGCGGCTTCGCACCGGGTAGTCGTCACCGGCGTCGGCGCCGTCTCGCCGCTGGCGCTGACCGCCGAGGAGACGTGGCAGGGGCTGCTGGCCGGGCGCTCTGGCGTGCGGCGCATCGAGGGCTTCGACGCGAGCGACCTGCCTGTCCAGATCGCGGGCGAGGTGCGCGGCTTCTCGATCGGCCAGTGGGCCGATCCCAAGACCGCGCGCCAGATGGCCAGGTTCTCGCAGTTCGCGCTGGCCGCCGCCGGCATGGCGCTCGACGACGCGCGGCTGAGCCCCAACGACCGGGATCCGGCGCGGGCGGCGGTCGTGATGGGCACCGGTGCGGGCGGCATGGCGACGATCCTCGAGACGCAGGAGGTTGCCCAGCGGCGCGGCCTGATGCGCATCTCGCCCTTCTTCATGACCACCTTCCCGCACAACCTGCCGGGCTACCACATCGCCCAGACGTTCCGCTTGCTCGGCCCGAGCCTCACCGTGTCGACCGCCTGCGCGACCGGCGCCCAGGCGATCGGCGAGGCGCTGCAGGTGCTGCGGGCGGGCGAAGCTGACGTAGCGGTGGCGGGGGGTACCGAGCACGCGGTCTTCCCGCTGTTCGTGGCCAGCTTCGCGGTGCAGCGCGCGGCCTCCACCCGCAACGACGAGCCGGAGCGCGCCAGCCAGCCGTTCGACGCCAACCGCAGCGGCTTCGTCATCGGTGAGGGGGCCGCGGTGCTGGTGCTGGAGACGCTCGAGCACGCGCGGGCGCGCGGGGCGACGATCTACGCCGAGCTCGCCGGCTACGCCAGCAGCAACGACGGCTACCACCCGATCGCGCCGGACCCCGAGGGGAGCGGCGCAGCCCGGGCCATGATCGGCGCGCTGGCCGACGCCGGGATCGCGCCGGACGAAGTGGACTACGTCAACGCCCATGCCGCGAGCACGCCGCTGGGGGACCGCGCGGAGACGTTGGCGATCAAAAGGGCGCTGGGCGCCCACGCCGCACGGGTGCCGATCAGCTCGGCGAAGTCGATGATGGGGCACCTGATGGGGGCGACCGGTGCTATCGAGGCGATGGCCACCGTGCTCAGCATCCGCGACCAGATCCTCCACCCGACCATCAACTACGAGACGCCGGACCCGGAGTGCGACCTGGACTACGTGCCGAACGTCGCGCGCCCGGCGACGGTGCGCGTGGCGCTGTCGAACTCGTTCGGGCTCGGCGGACAGAACGCCGTGCTGGCCTTCCGGCGCCACGAGGCAGCCGGCGCGTAGCGCCCGCGACGCGCCACTGAGGGGGAGGCCATGCCGCGCCACGCGCCGGTCAACGCGCTCGAGAGTCCGCGCTTTAGCGGCATCCGTACCTTCTCGCGGCTGCCTCACACGCAAGACCTCGACGGCGTGGACGTGGCCGTGTTCGGCATCCCGTTCGACACCGCCACGACCTACCGCACGGGGGCACGCTTCGGGCCGGGCGCCGTGCGCGAGATGTCGGCCATGCTACGCACCTACAACCCCTCGCTCGAGGTGAACATCTACGATCACCTGTCAGTGATCGACTACGGCGACCTGCCGACGGTGCCCGGCTACATCGAGGACACGTACGCGCGGGTGACGGCGGCCCTGTCGCCGGTGCTGGCGGCCGGCGTCGTCCCGGTGGGGATCGGCGGCGACCACTCGGTCACGCTGGCTGAGCTGCGGGCAGTTGCGGCCGCGCGTGGTCCGGTGGGGTTCGTGCAGTTCGACTCGCACGCCGACACCTGGGACGAATACTTCGGCCGCAAGTACAACCACGGTACGCCCTTCCGCCGCGCCGTCGAGGAGGGGCTGATCGACACCCGGCGGGCGATCCAGGTCGGGATGCGCGGCTCGCTGTACGGGCCGGAGGACCTGGCGCAGTCGCGC
>DATKRJ010000523.1:0-7974 GCA_035532355.1 Thermomicrobiaceae bacterium
AGCGGCCCAACGTCCCCACAGCGGGCGCGGCCGAGGAGCGTTGCCCATGGGCTGGCAACCGATCTACAAGCACCCCGGGGACCTGCGGGTAACGCCCAATCTGGGGGACTACGCGCGGGTCCGCGCCGGGTTCTCCTGGGAGGCCGCCCGCGCCGAGCTCGACGGGCTGCCCGGCGGTCGCGGGCTCAACATCGCCCACGAGGCAGTCGACCGCCACGCCCACGGCCCACGGCGCGACCACCTGGCCCTCCGCTGGCTCGGCAAGCGGGGCGAGCAGGAGGATTTCAGCTTCGCCGACCTGCACGCCCTGAGCAGCCGCTTTGCCAACGTCCTCGGCAGGCTTGGCGTCGGCCCAGGGGAGCGGGTCTTCACCCTCGCCGGCCGCATCCCGGAGCTGTACGTGGCGGCGCTCGGCACCTGGAAGAACCGCAGCGTCTTCTGTCCCCTCTTCTCGGCCTTCGGCCCCGAGCCGATCCGCCAGCGGCTGACGCGCGGCGAGGGGAAGGTGCTCGTCACCACCGAGGCGCTCTACCGGGCCAAGGTCGCCGCCATCCGCGATGCTCTGCCCGATCTCGCGCACGTCCTCCTCGTCGGCCCCGGCGGCGCGGCTACCAGCGTCCCCGGCACCCACGACTTCCACGCGCTGATGGCGGCGGCGAGCGACGACGTTGCCATCGGGCCGACCGACCCGGAGGACATGGCGCTCTTGCACTTCACCAGCGGCACGACCGGCCTGCCCAAGGGCGCCGTCCACGTCCACGGCGCGGTCGTGGCCCACTACGCCACCGGCAAGTACGCCCTCGACCTCCACCCGGACGACGTCTTCTGGTGTACCGCCGACCCCGGCTGGGTGACCGGGACCTCCTACGGGATCATCGCCCCGCTCGTCCACGGCATCACCAGCATCGTCGACGAGGCCGACTTTGAGGCCGAGCGCTGGTACGCCATCCTCGAGGAGCAGGGCGTCAGCGTCTGGTACACCGCGCCGACTGCCGTGCGCATGATGATGCGGGTCGGCGCCGATGCGGCCCGCCACCACCACCTGGAGCGCCTGCGCTTCATCGCCAGCGTGGGCGAGCCGCTCAACCCGGAGGCGGTGGTCTGGGGGCTGGAGGCGTTCGGCCTGCCGATCCACGACAACTGGTGGCAGACCGAGACCGGCGGCATCATGATCGCCAACTACCCCGCCATGGACATCCGGCCCGGCTCGATGGGCCGGCCGCTGCCCGGCATCAGCGCGGCGATCGTGGCGCGCGGCGCGGACGGTGTCGCCCGCGAGGTCGTCGAGCCCGGCGTCCAGGGGGACCTGGCGCTGCGCCCCGGCTGGCCGTCGATGTTCCGCGGCTACCTGCACGAGGAGGAGCGCTACCGCACGTGCTTCTCCGGCGGCTGGTACCTCACCGGCGACCTCGCCCGGCGCGACGCCGACGGCTACTTCTGGTTCGTCGGCCGGGCCGACGACGTGATCAAGTCCTCCGGCCACCTGATCGGCCCCTTCGAGGTCGAGAGCTGCCTGATGGAGCACCCGGCCGTGGTGGAGGCCGGCGTGATCGGCAAGCCCGATCCGGTCGCCGGGGAGATCGTCAAGGCGTTCGTCTCGCTCGCCCCCGGCTATGCGCCGAGCGAGGACCTGCGCCTGGACCTGCTCGGCTTCGGCCGCAAGCGCCTCGGCGCGGTGGTGGCGCCGAAGGAGATCGACTTCCTGGTTAACCTGCCCAAGAACCGCGCCGGCAAGGTGATGCGCCGGCTCCTCAAGGCGCGCGAGCTCGGCTTGCCCGAGGGGGATACCTCCACCCTCGAGCCGGGTATCCCCGAGCCGGCGCCCGTGACCGTGGATGCGAATGAGCAAGTGGAGCGTGCCGAATGACCGTCCAGCAGGCGTCCCCACCCTTCACCATCGAGCGCGACCACGCGCTCGCGCTGCTGCACCAGATGCTGCGCATCCGGCGCTTCGAGGAAAAGTGCGTCGAGCTCTACAGCGCGACGAAGATCCGCGGTTTCGTCCATCTCTACATCGGTGAGGAGGCCGTGGCCGCCGGCGTCATGCCGGCCCTCGCGGCCGACGACGCGATCGTGGCCACCTACCGCGAGCACGGCCAGGCGCTGGCGCGCGGGCTGCCGATGCGCGCGGTCATGGCCGAGATGTACGGCAGGGTCGAGGGCTGCAGCCGCGGGCGCGGCGGCTCGATGCACCTGTTCGACGCCGCCGCGCGCTTCTACGGCGGCAACGCCATCGTCGGCGGCGGGCTGCCGCTCGCCGTCGGCGTGGCGCTGGCCGACCGGATGCGCGGGCTGAACCGCGTCACCGCCTGCTTCTTCGGCGACGGCGCGGCAGCCGAGGGGGTCTTCCACGAGTCGCTCAACCTGGCCTCCCTCTGGCAGCTGCCGGTCCTCTTCCTCTGCGAGAACAACCTGTACGCCATGGGCACCGCGCTGGAGCGCGCTCACGCCCGGACCGACCTCGCCGCGCGGGCCGCGAGCTACGGGCTGCCGTCCGAGGCGATCGATGGCATGGACGTGCTGGCCGTCGAGGCGGCGACCGCCCGGGCCGCTGCCGAGGTGCGGGCGGGCGGCGGGCCGCGCTTCCTCGAGTTCCGCACCTACCGCTTCCGCGCCCACTCCCTCTACGACCCGGAGCTCTACCGCGACCGGGACGAGGTCGAGCGCTGGAAGGCGCGCGACCCGATCGCCCTCTTTGCCGGGGCGCTCCGTGAGCAGGGCCTGCTCGACGACGAAGCCATGGCGCGGCTGGAGGATGACGTCGCCGCCGAGATCGCCGACGCGGTCGCCTTCGCCGAGGCCGGCGCGCTCGAGCCGGTCGAGGACCTGACGCGCTTCGTCTACTCCGAGGAGCGACGGCCATGACCGCAACGTTGCCCGCGACCGTTAAACTTACCTACCGCGAGGCGATGCGCGCGGCCATCCGCGAGGCGCTCCAGCGCGACGAGCGTGTCTTCCTGATGGGCGAGGACGTCGGCCGCTACGGCGGCTGCTTCGCCGTCAGCCAGGGGCTGCTCGCCGAGTTCGGTCCCGAGCGCGTCCGGGATACGCCCCTGTCCGAGGACACCTTCGTCGGCGCCGGCATCGGCGCGGCGCTGGCCGGGATGCGCCCGATCGTCGAGATCATGACGGTCAACTTCAGCCTGCTGGCGCTCGATCAGATCATGAACAACGCCGCCACCCTGCTCCACATGTCGGGCGGCCAGTTCAACGTCCCGCTGGTCATCCGCATGACGACCGGGGCCGGCCGCCAACTGGCGGCGCAGCACTCCCATAGTCTGGAGGGCTGGTTCGCCCACATCCCCGGCCTCAAGATCCTGGTGCCTGCCACCCTGGAGGACGCCCGTGGCATGCTCTGGCCGGCACTCCAGGACCCGGACCCGGTGCTCATCTTCGAGAACGGCCGGCTCTACACGCTGGAAGGCGAGCTCCCGGCCGAGCCGCCGCCGGTCGACATCGCTCACGCCGCGGTGCGCCGCCCGGGCGACGACCTGACGCTGATCACCTACGGCGGGACGCTCGGCACCGCGCTCGCGGCCGCCGACCGGCTGGCGGCGGAGGGGATCGACGCCGAGGTGATCGACCTGCGCGTGCTGCGCCCCCTCGACGACGCGACAGTCCTGGCCTCGGTTGCCCGGACGCACCGTGCCGTGATCGTCGACGAGGGCTGGCGCAGTGGCGGGCTGTCGGCCGAGGTGAGCGCGCGGATCATGGAGGGCGCCTTCTACGACCTGGACGCGCCGGTCGCGCGCGTCTGCAGCGCCGAGGTGCCGATGCCCTACCCGTACCACCTCGAGCAGGCGGCCCTGCCCCAACCCGACACGGTGGCCGCCGCCGCCCGGGCGCTGATCGGAGCGGCCCATGGCTGAGTTCCGCATGCCCTCGCTCGGTGCCGACATGGAGACGGGCAAGCTTGCCCAATGGCTGGTCAAGCCGGGCGACCGGGTGGCCCGCGGCGACATCGTGGCCGTCGTCGAGACGCAGAAGGGCGCGATCGACGTCGAGATCTTCGAGGGCGGGGTGGTGCAGCAGATCCTGGTGCCGGAGGGGAGCGAGGTCCCGGTCGGGACGCCCCTGGCGCTGGTCGACGGCGCCGTTCCGTCGGCATCGGCCCCGCCCGTTGCCGCGGCACCTTCGCTTCCCGGAACCCCGGCGCCTTCGGCAGCAGCTTCACCGGCGGCCGTACCCGCGCCCGCGGCGCCGGTGCCTGCGGCACCCCGGGTACGCGCGTCGCCGGCCGCGCGCCGCCTGGCCGCCGAGCTGGCCGTGGATCTGGCGACGGTGCGCGGCACCCGCCTGGACGGCGCCGTCACACTCGACGATGTACGCGCCGCGGCGGCTGCCAAGGCCCCGGCACCCGCGCCTGCACCGGTGCCGGCCGCCGAGGATCGCGCGGCCGCTATGCGCGCGGCGATCGCCGCCGCCATGTCCCGCTCCAAGCGCGAGATCCCGCACTACTACCTGGGAACCGAGATCGATCTGAAGCGCGCGCTCGACTGGCTCGAGGCGGGGAACCGCAAGCGCCCGATCACCGAGCGGCTCCTGCCGGCCGTGCTCCTGTTGAAGGCGGTCGCCCTGGCGGTGCGCGAGGTGCCGGAGACGAACGGGTTCTGGGTCGACGGCGCCTTCCGGCCGAGCACGCCGGTGCACCTCGGCGTCGCCATCTCGCTGCCGCACGGTGGGCTCGTCGCCCCGGCCATCCACGACGCCGACGGGCTGTCTCTCGACGCCCTGATGGCCGCGCTGCGCGACGTCGTCGAGCGTGCCCGCGTCGGCCGGCTGCGCAGCTCGGAGGTGACCGACCCGACCATCACCGTCACCAACCTGGGCGAGCAGGGGGTCGGCACCGTCTACGGCGTGATCTACCCGCCGCAGGTCGCGCTGGTCGGCTTCGGCGCGGTCGTCGAGCGCCCGTGGGCCGTCGGCGGCCTGCTCGGCGTGCGGCCGATCGTCAGTGCGACGCTGTCGGCCGACCACCGGGCCAGCGTCGGTCACCGGGGAGCCCGCTTCCTCGCGGCCATCGATCGCCTGCTTCAGGAGCCGGAGAAGCTATGAACACCGACGACCTGCGCCCCGCCGTCCTGCGCGCGCTCCGGCGCGTCGCCCCCGAGGCCGACCCGGACGCGCTCGACCCCGACGTCGCGCTGCGCGAGCAGCTCGACATCGACTCGATGGACTTCCTCAACTTCCTGATTGGGATCCACCGCGAGCTGGGCGTGGAGATCCCAGAGGCGGACTACCCCCGACTCACCACGCTCGACCAGATCCTCGCCTACCTGGGGGAGCGGCGGCCGGCCCCCGCGCCGGGCCTGGCAGGCGGGTAGCGCCGCACAAACAGGCACGATCTTGTGGCACACGGCGGGCTCTATGTGTCGTTCGTGACACGACCGCTCCTCGACAATGAGGCAGGCCGGACGAACGCGATCGTCTGTCCGCCCCAGCGAGAAGGAGGGGGTCATGGCGACGAGGCAGCATCTCCCATCCAGCGACAGGCAACGGGCGACAGGCCTGCGTCCCGTCTTCGAGCGCCTGGACGGCAGGAACGTGTCCCCCCTGCGCCGCTTCCTGCTCGGCGCGCTCATCGTGGCCGCCGGCATGGCGTTGGACTCTGCCCTCTCCTACATCTGGGGCATCCAGTTGCAGGCGTTGATCCCCGTTGCGACGGCGATCGCCGCCGGCCTATACGTCGGCGGCTGGCTTGCCATTCCGGCGGCCTATGTCGGGTTCGTCGGAGGCTACATCCTGATTGAAGGCGGCCTGTTCGTCATCATGGGTTCCAGCTGGTGGGCACAGCAGCACGCGGCGGACTCTTCCGGACCCGACCCCGCCTACCTCAAACTCCTGGGGGTGATCGCCGAGGCCGCCGCCTTCTCGGTGTTCTTCGCGCTTCTGTCGGTCGTCGGCGTTCTCGCTCGTCGCGCTCTCGGCAGGCTGGCTCCCCGAGGCTAGCTCGCCTCTTGAAACCCTTGCTCCGCCGTCAGCCGGCCTGAATCGGCTGCTGGTCGGCCGCCGTATTGCCCCGCCCCGCGGCCGCCTGCGGCGTCATCCGATCGAGGTAGTCGGTCGGACTGAGCGAGTAGTCCCCCTCGGCGAAGCGGCCGAAGCGCACCGGGTGCCGGTCGATCGCGAGCGTGCCGCCGGTGGTCATCAGTTCGGCCATCACGGCGCCGACGGCCGGCGAAATCTTGAAACCGTGGCCGCAGAACCCGACCGCGCAGTACAGCCCTTCCGCTCCCGGCACGCGGTCCAGCACCGGCAGGTCGTCCGGCGTCATGTCGTAGATGCCGGCCAGGCTGCGCCGTACCCCGGCGTCGCGCATGGCCGGGAAGCGCTGAGAGAGGCGCTCCCCGACCCGCTCGATGTGCGCCGCCGTCGTCGCCTCGTTGTAGCGGTCCGGGTCGGCCGGCTCGCCGCTGCCCGTGCCGATCAGCGTCAGGTTGGACCCCTCGACGCGGAAGTAGGTGTCGAGCGGCCCGTCGAGCACCGTCACGTGGCCACCGGCCAGCGCGGGCGGCCGCTCGGCCACCGCGACCTCGTGCCGCTCGACGGAGATCGGCAGGTCCTGCCCGACCGACTGCAGCAGCGGCCGCGACCAGGCGTTGGCCGCGATCAGCACCGTGGGTGCCGCGACCGGTCCCTGGTCGGTCTCCACGCCGGTCACGCGCCCGCCCTGGGTGGTGATCTTCGTGACCGCGGTGCCCGTCCGCAGTCGGACCCCGCGCTCACGAGCGGCCGTCATCAGCGAGTAGGCGACCGATGGGGGATCGGCGTAGCCGGCCTCGGGCTCGTAGGCCGCGAGGTCGACGTCGTCGAGCCAGAGCCCGGGCTGGACCTCCGCGATCTCCTCCCGCGAGACGACGCGGGTGTTGACCCCGAGATCCTGCTGCATACGCACGTTGGCCCGGAGCTTTTCGGTCAGGTCGGGCGTGACCAGCCGCAGCAGGCCGGTCTGCACGAAGCCGCAGTGGCCACCGACGATGTCGTCCCAGTGCTTGAACCATTGGTACGCCTGGAAGGCGAGGCGAGTCTCGAGGGGATTGGTGTAGTGCATGCGCACCAGCCCGCTCGACTTCCCGGTGGCGCCGCTGGCGACCTGCCGGCGCTCGAGCACCAGCACGTCGGTCACGCCGCGTCGCGCCAGGCTGAAGGCCGTGCTCGCGCCGACGACCCCTGCCCCGATGATGATGACCTCCGCCGTCTCCACAGGTACCTCCCTCGCGCATCTCGTTCGGACAGTCGTGCCGGCGTCGCGGCGGGGTTGGCGTCGCCGCGACGATAGCACAGGGTTTTCCCGTGGCACGTTACAGATTCGTGACAGCGTGTCGCCGCGCGCGTTGACCGCAAGCCACCGGCTGGCGTAGCCTCATACCATGGTGGAGTATCAGTTCACCGAGGACCATCTCGCCGCGCTGTACGACCGGTTCTACCCGCCGGAACAACGGCGCGACTACGCCTGCTACCTCGAACTGGTGATGGCCGCGCGCTCCGTGCTCGACGTGGGCTGCGGTACCGGCGCGCTGCTGCGTCTCGCGCGCCAGGCCGGCCACGCCGGGCGGCTGTGCGGGCTCGACCCCGCCGACGGCATGCTCGAGCAGGCACGCCGCCGGTCGGACATCGACTGGGTTCTCGGCGATCTCTCTTCGGTTCGCTGGGAGCACGAGTTCGACCTGGTCGTCATGACCGGCCATGCCTTCCAGGAGCTCGTCGCGGACGACGAGATACGCGCCGCGCTCGTCGCGATCCGCTCGGCACTGACCGACGGCGGGCGCTTCGCGTTCGAGACGCGCAATCCGCTGGCGCGCGCCTGGGAGCACTGGTCGACCGACTACTCCGGCGAGGTGGTCGATGAGCACGGCGTCGTCGTGCGGCGCGAGCACCGGCTGGAGCTGCCGGTCGACGGGGACGTCGTGCGCTTCACCACGACGTTCACCAGCCCGGCCTGGGACGGTCCCCGGGTGAGCCACGGCCGGCTGC
>DATKRJ010000524.1:0-6218 GCA_035532355.1 Thermomicrobiaceae bacterium
GACCTGTTCGAGGAGCGCAGGGATCGCGCGCGGGTCGCCGAGCCGTCCCGCCGCTTCAACCGCCGCCGCGCGCACTTCCCCGTGCCAGTCATCGAGCGCCCGTATGATCGAGGGCAGCGCCGACTGCTCCTCGACGAATCCGAGCGCTCTGAGGCCGGCCGCGCGCCGCCACCAGCGTCGATGTTGCAGATCCGCCAGCCAATCGTCGACCAGGCCGATCGCCGCCGCCGCGTCGCGCACGCGCAGGGCCAGGTCGCCATGCGCCGCATGCAGCGGCGCCAGCAGGAGGCCACCGACGATCTGCCGGTGACACGCCGGCGTACGGCGCAGCCGCTCGAACGCCTGTTGAGATGAACCGACCTTCATGACGGCATCGACCAGCGGTCGATACCGCGAGATCAGTGTCTGACGCCGCCGCCACGCCAGGTCACGAACGACGCGCTGGAGGACGAGACAGGCCAGGAGCACGCCGAGCAGCGATCCGCTGATCAGCAGAAACGGCACGAGTACTCGACGAAGGAGATCGGCAATCTCCAGCATACGCCCACATCCTATGCCCGCGCGCACGCTCCGTGGTGTGCTGAACTGGACAATGGGTTCAGTGGCCATGAGATATGGTCGACGCATGGGCTCGGGTGGGCCGAAGGCGACAACTCCCGGAACCACGATGACCTTCCGGCGACAGGCGCGCATCAGTGCAGTGCTGGCGATGGTGGTGTGCGTTGCCGCGCCGCTCGACGCGGGTCAGATCCGACCTGCGCCCCCTCGCGCCGGCGAGGTCGCGCCGAAGGTCCCGGCGGAGGCGGCCGATGTCGTGTCCAGGGCGCGCGGGCTGGCGGTCGCGGGCCACTGGGCCAGCGCCGTGGACATGCTGGACGCGTATCTGGCCGGGTCGCCCGGCGACTGGGACGCACACGTGCTGCTGGGCACGGTCCTCTCGTGGGAAGGACGCTACGACGAGGCGCGCAAGGAGCTGGAGGCGGTCCTCAGCAAGAGCCCCGCGAACGACGATGCCCTGCTCGCCAGCATCAACGTCGAGCTGTGGTCGCATCGTCCCGGGCGGGCCGAGGTTCTGGCGCGCCGGGGGCTGTCCCGGCATCCCTCCGATCCGCAGTACCTGCTGGCGCAGGCGCGTGCCCTGATGGCGCTGAACCGCTGGACGGAGGCGCGCGACACGCTCGACCGCCTGCAGGCGGTCGATCCGCGCAACGCGCGAGGCCAGCAGCTGCGGCGAAGCCTGCAGGCACGCCTGCAGGTGTGGGAGGTGCGCATGGGCGCCTCCTACGATGTGTTCAGCGATCACCGCGTCGCGTGGCAGGAGTGGCAGGCCAGCATCAGTCGCACCACCCTGGTCGGGCCGATCTTCCTGAGCGGATCGCACGCGCGGCGGTTCGGCCTCAACGATGACCAGGTCGAGGTCGAACTGTACCCACGCCTGCGACCGGGTACCTACCTCGACGTGGCCGGTGCGTATTCGCCGCACGCGCTGCTCTACCCGAAATATCGCTACGCCGTGGATCTCTATCAAGGCCTGGGCGCCGGGTTCGAAGGGTCGGTGGGATTCCGCCGGCTCGGCTTCGGGCGCGGCTTGAACATCTACGTCGCATCGCTCAGCAAGTATGACGGGCCCTGGCTGTTCACCGGACGTCTGTTCGTCACGCCGAAGGGTGCCGGCACCCCGGAGACGATCCAGGCATCGGTCAGGAGGTACTTCGGAGACCGCGGCACATACGTTGGTGTGCAATACGACCGGGGCGCGGGGGGCGGAGAGCTCCGCAATCGCAACAACCTCGACGTGCTGAACTCGGAGGTGGGCGGAGTCGAGGCCATCGTCGTTCTGAGCGGCCGCCTCGAGATCATCCTGCATGGCGCGTACAGCAGCGAAGACCTCGTCCAGCAGGGGCCCCTGCGGCAGTACTCGCTCTCGACCGGCCTGGGCGTCCGGTTCTGACGGGAGCCGCCGGCGCGATGGACGCGTCTACTTCAGCAGCCGCGCGATGCGCGCCGTGAGTTCCTGCGGGTTGAACGGCTTCGTCATGTAGTCGTCGGCGCCCAGCTCGAACGCCCGCACCACATCCTGCTCGCGCCCGCGCCCGGACAGCACGATCACCTTCGGCCGCGGCGCAGGGCCGTCACGAATCTGCGTGAGCACGTCGAACCCGTCGCGCTTCGGCATCATCAGATCGAGCACCAGCACGTCCGTCTCGTGTTCGCGCACGGCGGCAAGCGCACGATCCCCGTCGAAGGCGAGGATGGTTCTGTGGCCTGCCGCGCGCACCTGAGCATCGACGATCCGCGTGACGTCCGGATCGTCCTCGGCGACCACCACGGTACGAGCTGCGGGAACCGCGGCCGCCTGCACGGGCCGCTCGCTCCAGATCGCGATCCCATCGCCCAGGTACCGCGCCTCGGCGAGCGCCTCGTCGGCTTCTCCAATCAGAGCCTCGGCGGTCCTCGTCCCGGCGCCAGGGGCGGCGGTCACCCCGACGCACACTCCACGAAGACCGTGCGCGACCAGTCGGTCGACCGCCAGCGCGATCCGATCGCGCGCGGCGACCGCTGTCATCTCCGGCATCAGGATCAGCAGACGCGCTGGCCCATAGCCGCCGATCGTATCGCGGCCCCGGAGCTCCTCGATCAGCAGGAGTGCGCCCTCATGGTGACGCTCGGCCGGGAGGCGGACGATGGCGAGGGCCGACGGCGACCGTCCGACCTCTGCGATCGCGACAGCGAGGAACGCGTCGTAGGTCAGTTCCTTCGAAGCGCAGGGGTGCTCGGCCACCGGCAACGGGCGCGAGCGGCTCCGCTGCAGCAGCAACTGGACGCGCAGAACGAGTTCGCGCATATCGACCGGCTTGATCAGGAACTCGTCGGCCCCGAGCATGAGCCCGGCGAGCCTGTCATCGAGATTCGCGCGGGTCGTGATGAAGATCACCGGAATGCCGGCGAGCTCGGGATCCGCCTTGAGCTGTCGGCACACTGAACACCCGTCGAGCTCCGGCATCTCGACATCGAGCAGGATCAGCGCCGGTTTCTCCGCGCGTGCCGTACGCAGGACCAGGTCGCCCGAGACGACGGCAATGGGTGCGTATCCTGCGCCGTCGAGGCACGTGGTCACGATCGCCCGCTCGTCGGCCGCATCCTCGGCGACAAGGATCTTCGCGCCGTGCGCCGTCGAGACCGCCGGCAGCGCCCACCCCGGCGGGCTCGCGAGATCCTCGGCGAACGCGTCGCCGATCGCGGCGACGGCGTCGCGCGCGCGCGGGGCGTCGAAGCCGCCACTGCCGGCCGCCTCTGCGAGATCTTCGAGCTCGGAGGCGCGGGCGCTGATCGTGGGAAACCCGATCGTTCCGGCGAGACCGTTCAGTCGATGGGCGATCCGCGCCAGGGCAGCGGCCGGACCGCTCGCGCCCGACGCCGCCACCTCGTCGACGAGAGCGCTGATGGAATCGCGCTGGGTGACGAACGTGGCGACGAAGCGCTGCCGCGTCTCGTCCAGAATCTCCTGGAGCGCGTCAGGGAAAGAAGCCTCGGAATGCCCGCCGACCGCATTCATGCTGTTCCTGCTTCCGTCGCGCCGTCCCCCCCCGCACCGCGCTCAGCTCGTCGCGGTCGTCCGGCGCATCAGCTTCACCCAGTACAGTCGGAACGCGCTCCAGGCCGCCCGGGTCACCGCCGGCTCGCCGACGGCCTGATAGGTGCCGAACACCCGGTCCCACAGCGTCGTCGTGATGCCGAAGTTCACCGCCTGCTGGTGATGATGCACGAGGTGGAATCGTTCCCCCCGCTTCCAGCGGGCGACGGCCGCGAGCTGCCGGCCGTGATGGTGCTGCGCGTGATGGATGAGCGCGAAGTAGTTGTACCCCACGTACAGGCCGCCGACCGCGAGCCCGGGGATGCCGGCCGGCAGCAGGACGCGAAGCAGCCCCCAGACCGCCAGCGCCGAGAGGGCCACGAGGAAGAGCGGCGTGCTGATGAGCGCCCGCGGTGCCGCGTGGTGCTTCGCGTGCCCCCGCCGGAGGATGAGGAACGGGCCGTGGAGCCCCCACCGGTGCAGCACGTACTCGAACAGCCCCCACGCCAGGAAGGCCGCCACGACGACCAGGACGGCCAGCACGGCGGAGCCGGAAAAGCGGCGGACGCCGACGACGAGAAAGGCCGGCGCCGCGACCAGATCGATCACCATCGCGACCCAGTAGTTCGTCCGGCTGCAGACCATCCGGTCGATCGCATCGCGCAGAGCATCCCCGGTCCGGATCGTCATGGGCTCACTATAGCTGACATTGCCGATCGCCGGGTCATCTGCCCGGCCCATCGCGACGGAATTACGCAGCGTGCGATCCCGACCGTCTCTACCGTGCCGACTCCAGCGTGACCGCCCTGTCCAGCCTGAACCTGAGGACCGTATCCGCCGGGACGCGAACATCGTGTCCTCTCGTGAGCACCTGGACGCCCGCACCGCCGGCCGCCCCGACCAGGCCGCCAATCGCCGCCCCCTTGCCGCCGCCCGCAATGGCCCCGATGATCGAGCCGAGCACGCCACCGCCGCCGACCGCCTCCGCCGTGCGCTTGTTCCGGCCGATTCCCGTGCCGCTGCCGTGAGACAGGTCGGCCGTGCTGACCAGGTACCTCCGCCCGTTGACCGTGATCGACTGGACGTCCAGTACCAGTTCAGGGCTGCCGGTCGCGCCGCCGGACGACAGGCGCCGCACGATCAGGCGTGCCCGGGAGTTCCCGGGGATGATCACCCGGCCGGATCGGCTCCTCACGTCCCGCTCGACCACCGCCCGGAACGTCCGATCCGGCGGGGCATTGCGCGAGTCGATCGCTTCGGTGGTCCGCACGACCAGCTCCGTTCCGGCCGGCACCTCCAGGCGGGAACTGCGCGGCCCGCGCCGGTCCACCTGCGCGGGTGAGGCGAATTCCAGCGCCGCGACCTCGCTGGTCCGGTACCGCTGTGACGTGCCGTCAGCGCGCCGGAAGGTGATGGTCCGTGCAGCCAGGCCGACCACCGTGCCTTCGACCCGCCTTCCGTCTCTCAGGACGAGCGTGTCGGCCGACACGACGGCCGCCAGCGACACCACACACAGACTCATCGCCAGGGCGATGACAGTTCTTTTCATCTGACACTTCCTTGCTTCAGTGAACGACGCGGAGGCCGTTGCCGGAGGCCGGTCGAGGCGACAATCCTAGACGTGATCGCAGCTGGCGGTGTGTACCCGACTGCACACCGTCAGCCGGCGGTCCTGTGGCGCAGCACGCGCAGGCCGGGATTGGCCGGACGTCTGCAGGCCTTCGACGACGTCGTGGCCGGAACCGGCAGTTCCTCGACGTCGTTCTCGAGATAGCGCCACTGCAACCAGGCCATCAGCAGGCCAGGAAGCCGGGTCGCACGCCGATCCGGATCGCCCTCGCACCGATACACGTGACGGCGTCGAGGCAAATCCACCGGGTCGGGCGTGGCGAGAAGCCGCGCCAACGACTCAACCAGCGCTGGATCGAAGGTCTGCATCATGTTCGTCACTCCCGACGTCGCCGCAGGAGTGCAAAGACGACTCCGCGGGTCTCGAGCCATCGGTCAGTCGTGCAGGACGACGCTCAACAGCGAGCTGTTGATCTTGAGCGGGCGCTCACCGTCGTACTCGATGAACCCCAGCTTCTTGAACTTGTTGAGAAAGAAATTCACCCGCGACCGGGTCGTGCCAATCATCCCAGCGAGCGTCTCCTGCGAGATCTTCGGCACCATGCGGACAGGCCTGTCCTGCTTCCCGTACCGCGCCAGCAGCAGCAGTGTGCGCGCCAGCCGCTTCTCGCTCGAGTTGAAGAGCTGATCGATCAGGTCCTCTTCGATCCGGATGTTGCGCGCCAGCATGTGCGAGATGAACCGGTCGGACATCGCATGCTGCTTGTGCAGCAGGTTCACCATCGTGGCCTTCTGGACGAGCAGGATCTCGCTCCCCGTAATCGCCGTGGCGCTCCCCATCCGGAATCGCTGTCCCGCCAGGCACCCTTCACCGAAGAAGTCGCCAGGACCGAGTATGGCCACGACCGCCTCTCGGCCGGCCTTCGACAGCACCGAGAGTTTGACGCCGCCCGACTGGATGTACATGACGTGCTCGCACAACTTCCCCTGCGTGAAGATGACGTCGCCGCGCCCGTACTGGACGACGGTCTCTGCCACTCCCGCGAGAAAGGCCTGCACGTCGAACGCCGGCATC
>DATKRJ010000525.1:0-5600 GCA_035532355.1 Thermomicrobiaceae bacterium
CCCGTGTTCGCGTCGTTTCGGCAGATCTTCGGGCCGGCGGTCTACTCCCTCTACTATCCCGACTCGGAGGCCAGCCAGCGCGCGGTTGTCGAGCGGACCTGCCGTGGCACCGTGACCAACACCGTCCGCGTGGCCGAGGTCGCGGGCGCGGTCGCCGGTTTCGTCGCCTTCACGCTCGACCAGGAGACCCGCATCGGCGAGGTCCTGCTGCTGGCGGTGCACCCGGACTACCAGAACCACGGCGTCGGCACGGCGCTGAACGCGCACGCGCTCGCGGAGATGAAAGCGGCCGGCATGAACCTGGCCCAGCTCCTCACCGGGGCGGATCCGGGCCACGCCCCCGCCCGGCGCTCCTACGAGAAGGCCGGCTACACCGCCCTCCCGATCGTCCTCTACTACCAGGAACTGCAGGACCCGTAGGCACAGCGTGCGTCGCGCGCGGCCGGCGGTGCCGGCGCCTCCCCGGTGCGGCGCTGTCCGGTGCCACGACGGTTGATCCCCGGCCGGGGCCATCGGTATGCACCCCTCTCGTGTCCGCCACGCCGGGCCTGCCGCCACTCAGGACTGCTGGCCCTGTGCCGCTCACGCCACCGGTGGGGATGCTTACGCCACGAGCGCGGATCGGTGCGCGGCCGATCCACGCCAGGAGGGTGGCGGCGTGGCTCGCCGGGTTCGGGAGACCATCGGAGAGGCTCAGCAGGTGGACGATCACTGGGGTCGGCGTATGACCCGCCGGGCCTTACTGCTGGCGACGGCGTCGGCCGCCCTGGCCGCCTGCGGCGGCAGCGTCGCGACCGGCGAGAGCGGGCCGACGCGGGCGGCGCCGGGCACCGTCCCGTCGGGCGCGGCGACCGCACCGACCGCCCCGGATCCGAGCCCGGCGAGCCTGGTGCCTGCCGCGGGGACGTCCTTCGGCGTCAACCTCGATTGGGCGCACGACACCGCCGCGGCCTTCAACACGCGGCTGGGGATGAAAGCGGCGGCCTACGTCCAGTTCGTGTCTTTCCCGCTCGGCGACGGCGAGCGCACCATCCTTGACCAGTTCTTCGCGCAGGTCGCCGCACAGCGCGGGCTCGCCGTGGTCACGCTCCAGCCCACCATCCCGCTGGCGCAGATCACGCCGGCCATGGCCGACGATCTGGCCGCCTACCTTGCGCGCTACAACGACCGGGGCACCGGCGCGCTGGTCCGCTTTGCCCACGAGATGAACGGCGACTGGTACCCGTGGAGCCAGCAGCCGGAGGCGTACGTCGCCGCCTTCCGCGGCGTGGCCGCCGCCGTCCATCGCACGGCGAGGGGGAGTGGGATGCTCTGGGCGCCGAACTACGGCGGCGGCTACCCCTTCTCCGGAGGCGCCTATGGGGTCAAGCCGGGCACCCCGGACTTCGCGCGGCTCGACACCAACCACGACGGCAAGCTCGACGGCGCGGACGATCCCTACACCCCCTACTATCCGGGAGACGACGCGGTCGACTGGGTCGGACTCTCGCTCTACCACTGGGGCAACGTCTATCCCTGGGGCAAGAACGTGATCCCGGAGGACCACAAGTTCAGCGACCAGATCAGCGGCAGCTACAACGGTCTGAACGGCGACGACCGCGGAGTGCCGGACTTTTACACCACGTTCGCCGCGGGACACGCCAGGCCGATGGCGATCGTGGAGACGGCGGCACTCTACAACCCGTCGGTCGGTGGCGACGATGAGCTGGCCATCAAGCAGGCGTGGTGGCGGCAGGTCTTCGCGCCGGAGATCGCGACGCGCTTCCCGAGCATCAAGCTGATCAACTGGTTCGAGTGGCGCAAGCCCGAGAGCGAGATCGGCGGTACGACCATCGACTGGACGGTGACGCTGACGCCGCGCATCCGCGAGGCGTTTCGCGCCGACTTCCCGCGCGATCGGTTCAACCTCGGCGGCACCTGATGTCGCGGCGCCCCGACGCTTTCCTTAGCGGACGTGCTCGAACTCCCGGGCGGGAGTGGCGGCCGCCTCGCTCGCCTCGCCCAGACCCAGCCGCGCGTACAGGCGCTTCAGCCCGGCCGGCGCCCACCAGTTCACCCCGCCCATCAGCCGCATCGTCGCCGGCACCAGCAGCGCCCGCACGATGCTGGCGTCGACGAAGACGGCGATCGCCATGCCGACCCCCATCGACTCCAGGATCAGCAGCTTGTCCAGAATCCCGGTGCCGAAGACGACGATCATGATCAGCGCCGCGCTGGTGATCACCCGGCCGGTCCGCTCCAGCCCGGTCGCCACCGCGTGCGTGTTGTCGCCCGTCTTCTCGTACTCCTCCTGCATGCGCGTCAGCATCAGGACCTCGTAGTCCATCGACAGGCCGAACAGCATGCAGAACATCATCACCGGGATCATCGGGACGATGTAGCCGGTGGGCTGAAAGCCCAGCAGGTGCTGCAGGTGGCCGTCCTGGAAGATCCAGACGAGCGCGCCGAACGAGGCCGTGATCGAGAGCGCGTCCACCACGATCGCCTTGAACGGCAGGAAGACCGAGCCGAGCAGCAGGAAGAGCAGGACGTACGTCACCACGACCACGAAGCCGAGCGCGTAGGGGATCCGGCTCATGATCCCGCTCACCATGTCGAGGTTGATGGCCGTCGCCCCGCCGACCTGAACCGTCAGGGTCGCGCCGGGCGTGTCGAGGGCGCGGATGGCGTTGACCAGGTCCTTCGCCTGCCGGCTGTCGGCCGTCCCCTTGCCGATCACCGTCAGTTGCGCCGCGCTGGCGGCGACGTAGCCGCGCGCCGCCTTCTGGTCCGCCGCGTTGGTCGACTTGAGCAGCGCGCTGAGCTCCTGGGAAGTGGCGTTCGCCCCGCTCGGCGCCAGGCTGTAGATGCTGTCGATGCTCTGGACGCCCGGCAGGGCGGCGATCCGGTCGTAGGTCGCCTTCATGGCCGCGATGTTGGCGGCATCGGTCATCGCCCCGCCGCGGGGCTGGAGCAGCACGGTAATCGGCGCGACCGGCGTGTCGGCGAAGTCGTTCACCAGCGCGTCGTAGGCCAGGCGCGACTCGTCGGTCCTGGGCAGCATGTCCATCCCGGGCGTGCCGAAGTTCGCGTTGAGGAAGGGCAGGCCAAGCGCGATCAGCAGCGCCAGCACCGGCAGGATCACCGCCACCGGATAGCGCATCACGCCGGAGGCCAGCCGGCTCCAGATACCGCCATCGCCCCGGCTCTCGACGGCGACGTTGCGCACGCGCAGCCGGTCGATGCGCGGCCCCAGGATGGCCAGCAGCGCCGGCAGGAAGGTGAAGGCGTAGAACACGGCCAGGCCCACCACCACCGCGCCGCCCACGCCCATCGAGCGCAGGGCGAACATCGGGAAGAAGACCATCCCGAGCAGCCCCACTGTCACGATCATGCCGGAGAAGAAGACAGCCTTGCCCGCAGTCGCCATGGCCGCCGCGACCGCGTCGGCCACCGGTCGCTGGTGGAGCTCCTCACGGAAGCGCGTCACGATGAAGAGCGAGTAGTCGATGCTCACCGCCAGCCCGAGGATGGTCGCGATGTTGAGCACGTAGATGCTGGTGTCGGTCAGGTGCGCCATCAGCGCGATGCCGCCGAGCGCCGCCGGGATCGATAGGATACCCACCGCCAGCGGCAGGCCGGCCGCCACCAACGAGCCGAACACGATCACCAGCAGCACGAGCGTGATCGGCAGCGACAGCGTCTCCTGGGTGCGCAGGTCGCTCTCGACCGCGCGGGCGAAGGCGGCGTTGGCCGGTGCCGACCCGCCGAACCAGCGGGTCAGGGCGGTGCTCTTGACCAGGCTCTCGTAGGTCGGGATAGCCTTCTCGACATCGTGGTTGGCGGTCGAGGTGGTGATCACGACGTAGGTCTCGCGGCCGTCGCGGGAGATGAAGCGGCTCGACCCGGTCGAGGCGTAGTCGGTGATCGCGGTCACCTCGGGCCGGCTCCGCAGCGGCGCCAGCGCCTGCTGGACCGCCGTCTGGAAGGCCGGGTCGGTGGCCCTGAGGGTCGGCGAGGAGAAGACGATCCAGAAGGTCGATCCCGGCTGCCCGAAGTCCTGCGCGATCGTGGTCGCGACCTGCGACGACTCGGCGCTGGCGTCGACCCAGCCCTCGGCCTGCAGCTTGCCGAGCCCGGTCGGGATCAGCGGCGCGCCGAGCAGCAGCAGCGCCAGCGACGCGATCAGCACTACGCGGGCGTGCCGCGCCACGAAGAACCCCCAGCGACGAAACATGGCGCGCCCGATCCCTCCCGTGTCGCGATGCCCCGGATCGATGCCGGCCTGAACCGCCCAGCGGCGTGCCCGGCCCTCCGGGAGCGGGTCGTCCACTCATCCTGTAGCAGGTCGCGCGTCACAGGCGCGCAAATGCCGGAGCGCCACCGTGCCAATGCCGTCACAGGTGGAACTCCGGCGCGCTGCCGCTCCTCAGTATGCGAGGTGGTGCAACCCGGCGGCGAGGACACGGATGCCGGCCGCGGCGTCCTCGGGGGTCGTGTACTCGGCCGGGGTGTGGCTGCGGCCACCCTGGCTCTGAACGAAGACCATGGCGACGCGGGCGAGGTCGGCCATGCGCTGGGTGTCGTGGACCGCGCCGCTCGGCATCGCCTGGGCCGGGATCCCCTGCTCGCGCGCCGCCTCCTCGAGCGTCCGCACCAGCTCGGCGTCGGACGGGCACGGCTCCAGGTCGAAGCTCACGTCCCAGACGGCCTGCAGGCCACGGTCGGCCGCCGCCCGCGTGACGAGCGCCTCGTGCGTGGCGTTGAGCACGGCGCGGGTGGCGGGGTCGGGGTGGCGCGCGTCGATGGTGAAGGTCACCCGGTCGGGGACGATCGCGGGGAAGTTGGGCTCGACCAGCACCCGCCCGACCGTGGTCACCGCGGGCCGCCCCATACTCCGCGCCGTGTTGATCACGCCGGAGATCATCTCGGCGGCGCCGGCCATCGGATCGTGCCGCAGGTCCATCGGCATGGCCCCGGCGTGGTCGGAGCGGCCGTCGACGCGGACGACGTAGTGGCGGATGCCGGGCAGCCCGGTCACGATCCCGACCGGCAGCCCCGCCTGCTCCAGGATCGGCCCCTGCTCGATGTGTAGCTCGATGAACGTCTCGATGTCGTCGCGGCGCGCCTCGGGGATGCGCGCCGGGTCGAGCCCGACCTCGCGCATGGCCTGGGCGATGGTCTCACCGCCGTAGCCGACGATCCGGTCCGGATCCTCCGGGCCGATCCGGCCGGTGATGGCCCGCGAGCCCCAGAAGCTGGTCCCCGGGAAGCGACTGGCTTCCTCCTCGCACAGGGAGAGGACCTCGAGCGTGCGCTTCGGCCGGCCGAACCGCTCCCGCAGCGTGCGGACGGCCAGGATCGCGGCGATGACGCCGAGCGCGCCATCGTAGCGCCCGCCGGGGTTCTGCGAGTCGATGTGCGAGCCGGTGACGATCGCCTTGCCGCCCTCGGTCCCCTCCAGCCGCCCCCAGACGTTGCCCACCGCGTCGCGGTGGACGGCGAGCCCCGCCTCCGCGCACCAGGCCGCGACCTGATCCTGTGCCGCGACCCACTCGGGCGAATAGACCAGCCGGCGCACCCCGGTGCCACCGTCGGACCCGTGCCGGGCCAATATCATG
>DATKRJ010000526.1:0-4024 GCA_035532355.1 Thermomicrobiaceae bacterium
TGTTAGCCGCCGCGCTGGGTGAGGATGACCGCGTCACGTGGGCTGCGGATGTGATCGCGTGAGGAAGGCCCCGTCCCGGGGTTCGGGGCGGGGCCTTCGTCGTCGTGTTGACGGTCTGATGCTCACGGTGTCGCGAACTGCTGTCGGGCTATTCGGCGGTGACTTCGGTGACGGCGTCGCGAGCGGCGGACTCATCGACCATGGTTTTGTTCGCGGCGAACGTCGCGATAAGTGCTTGTAGCGCGAGGTTGTTCACCGCGCGGGGTAGCCCTCGGCTGGTCTGGTGGATCAGGGCGGTCGCGTCGTCGCTGAACAGTTGGTCGCTGCGGCCGACGAGCTTGAGATGATGGGACAGGTAGTCGCGGGTCTCGACCTCGGTCATGCCCGGTAGGGCGTAGCGGAGCATGATCCGTTGATCGAGGGCGGCGAAGCTGCCGAGTTTGATCCGGCGGCGCAGTGTTGGTTGTCCCAGGAGTAGTCCGGCGAAGGGCGCGACACTGTCCATTTCCGAGTTCGTCAGCAATCTCAGCTCTTCGAGTTGGTCGGCGGAGAGCAGATGGGCCTCGTCGACCGCGACGATCACGGCTCTTCCGCGTTCGTGTTTCTCGGCTGCGAGGTGGTCCATGGCTTGGGCGATCAGGGAGGCCGTGTGGAACTTCGGGACGCCACCGAGGCCACTGACGAGGGCGGCGTAGAGGCCGCGGGCACCGACGGCCGGGTTGGGTAGGTAGATCACGGTGTGCCGGGACGCGTCGAGTTCGGCGAGGGCGGCGCGCAGCGCGACGGTCTTGCCGGCGCCGACCTCACCGGTTATCACGCCGAGGGCGTTTTCGCTGATGCACCAGCGGATCCGGGCGACCGCTTCGGCGTGACCGGCGTGGCGGTGCAGCATCGACGGTGCGAGGTCGCGGCGGAACGGGGTGCGGCTGAACCCGAAGTAGGAACCCAGATCCAGACTCATGGGGTCGCCTCGAGATCGCGAGGGTCAGCCGTGTGGGTGTGTTGGATGTCGCGCAGGGCAGCGAGGTCGGCCAGCTCGGCTTCCAGGTCTGGGTCCGGCTCGGTGCCGCTGGCCAGGGCGAGCAGATCGGTGTCGTAGTCCAACCCGGACGTGTCGGCCGGCGGCTCGACAGGTGTCATTGCTGTCTGGTCGGTCGGGCTGGTGACGGGAGTTGGGTCGGTCAGCTGGGCGTAGTGCAGTCGCTGGCCGAGGGCGCGGGTGTGTCGGGTCTGGATCAGCCGGAGGTAGTCGATCCCAGTGGGCGTCGCAGGTGGCGGGGCGTCCGCGGCGGCTTTGGGGTGGACGTGCCGGCCGATCCGGAAGGGCACGGCCTTCCCGACCAGCCGGCCGTGGTGACGGACATCGATGTCGGTGAGGTCGAACGGGTCGAAGACCAGCTCAACCTTGCTGCCGGCCAAGGCCGGGTCGACCTCATACTGGTTGCCCTGCAGGCTGACCAGGGCCGTCTTCGTCACGGTCCGCCACTCACCCCAGCGGAACGCCTCGACCAGCAGATCCGCGGGGATCGGGACGGGGGGGCCGGCAGCCAGGAACCGCGCCAGCGGAGCCATCTCGGTCTCGGTGTGGACGCGCTGGTGGTAGACCTGCTCGACCCAGGCGGTGAACAGGCTGTTGAGCTCCGCCAAGCTCCCCACGCTGGTCCCAGCCGGGCTCACATCGTCTGGCCCGTCGCTGATCTCGACGAGGAACTGGTCCCGGACGGTTTTGAAAAAACGCTCGATCTTCCCCCGACCGGCAGGCATTCCTGGCCGGCTATGGGTCAGCTTGATGCCGAGCACGGCGCAGGCCCGACGCAGCCCACTGTCGATGAAACAGGCTCCATTGTCGACATAAATCTGAGCTGGTCGGCCGCGAGCCGCGAGCGCGAGTTTGAGGGTTTCGCGGAGCGCGACGGCGTTCTCCGCGTAGCCCCAGCGGGCCGCGACGACGGCCCTGGAGTGGTCGTCGAGGAACGCGATCAGGATCGCCTTGCGGCCGGCGATGTGCGGGCCGTGCAGGGCATCCCCGACCCACCGGACGTTCGGGCGTTCAGCTTCGAACCGGCCGAACACCACCAGCGGTGCACCGTCGGGCCGGATCCGGGTCAGGCCGGCCGCGGCGAAGTGCCGTTGCAACGTCCGGGCCGACGGGGCGAACCCGCCGTGCGCGGCGAGCACGACCGCGACCTGCGCGGCGGTCCGGTCCGGCGCCTCAGTCTTCAACGCCACCGCCAACTCCAGTACCTGCGGCGGGGTGCACGGCGCCACCCGCCTAGGGGTCGGGACGAGCGCGGCGAAGCCGCCGGTGCGGTAGTCCCGGATCCACCTGTCCAGGGTGGCGCGGGAGATCCGTACCGGCGTCCCGAACGGCCCCACATGGGTCTTCGCGGCGACGGCCCGCACCAGCCGCCCGCGTTGCTTGGTCGTGAGCTCCTCGTTCAATGCCTCGGAGATCAGGGCGTAGCGGAACAGGCCCACCTCCCTGGCCCGGGCCGCTCTGGCGTTGTTCTGGTCCTGCTCCTTGCTCACGCTGGCTGCCTCTCACCTGCCGGCCTGCCTGGTGCAGGCCGATCGGGACAGCCCATCGGGTTACGGAGCCGCCGCCCAGAGCGAGTTGGTGTTGCGACCCGAGACCCCCGCACCGGCGAGCACTGGACCCGTCGGCGCGAGCAGTCGGCCACCGGTCAAGACCGCAGCCAACCGCCACGGTGAACACGACCCACCCAGGCGGCGGGCCACCGCAGCGGCCAAAGCCCCGAGCAGCTCGACCACCGCCGCGACCGGCCCGACAGTCACGGCCGGTGGGGTGAACTCGGTGCCGAGCTCCGCCGCGGCCACCGCGAGGACCGCCAGCACCTGCTCCGCGACCGCTACGATCCGGCGCAGCCAACCCCGCACCGTCGAGGCCGGCACCTTCAGCAAAGCCGCGATCGGGCGGTGTCCCGCACCGCCAGCCTTCGCCACCAGGGCCTCGCCGATCACCGTCACCGCATCGGCCCGGCGCGCAAGCACACTCGCCGGGAGCAGCACCTGCGTCCGCAGGCACCCCCGGCACCTGCCCCGCCGCGGCCGTAACCGGCCAGCCCCACGAACCACGCGTTCCCGCGCCCAACCCCACGGGGCGAGCACCGCCCCACACGCCTTCTCAGGGCAGCCAACAAGCCCAGCGGCAAGGTCGCTCTCGACCGCCGCAGCGTCTAGCCCTACCGTCAACACGGGTGCACTCCAATGCACCAAGACGGCCCTTCCGCGTCCATCACGACGTGCGGGAGGGCCGTCGCCTACTTCACGACATCCTCACCCTGACGTCGCACACCAACCATGGCAAGTGACCGCCCCGGCCCGGGCCCACGACCGCCAGCGGGACCAGCTCACGATGACGCCATCATCCTCAGGAAGCCTGGCGGTCAACACCCGCTGCCGTGGTGGCTGGGCGAGGGTTGCCGTTGCACCTGTGTGCGACCGCTGCCAGGCGCTTCGACGACGTCGTGCGCGCCCGCGGTCCGCTCGCTACGCCTTGCCTCCTCTTGATTGCTGGTCAAGTGGCGTCCGGAAACCCGCAGGTCAGAAGGGGTCCGAAGGGGTCACGTCAACAGCTTGTCAACATCTGGCCGCGTCGGCGCAGCCCTTCTTGGCCGCTTTGGAGCGCCCCGTGATCGAGAGCCTCGACGTCGTCGTGCACGGTCATCCCCGGCCGCAAGGAAGCATGATCTCCCTCGGCCGAGGTCGGCCCGTGGTGGCCAGTAACCGTGAGGTCTTGCATCCTTGGCGCGACGCGATCACAGCCGAGGTCATGAAGCGCACAGGCGGGAAACTGCTGTGGTCACGGGGTGTCGCGCTCCGCGCCGATCTGGTGTTCGTGCTCCCGCAGCCAGCCAGCAGCCGCTATCCGGAGCCATCGGGCCGGGTCGGTGACCTCGACAAGCTGGTGCGCGCGGCACTCGACGCCGTGACCGCCTCCCGAGCCTGGCAGGACGACTCCCAGGTGCTCGAACTGACGGCCCGGAAGTGCTACCCGGCGGCC
>DATKRJ010000527.1:0-7372 GCA_035532355.1 Thermomicrobiaceae bacterium
ACCGGTTCTCAGCGACGGGCTTCCACTCGGTGCGCATGTCGAGCAGGTTGACGAAGAAGTCGTTGGTCAGCTGCCCAGGCCGATCGGTGAAGACACCAAGTGGTGATTGCCCGAAGTTGGCGTTCAGCACCCGCATGCCGCCGATGAGGACCGTCATCTCGGGAGCCGTCAGCGTCAGCAGGTTGGCCCGGTCCAGCAGCAGGGTCTCCGGCGACAGGATCGGTCCGGCCTGGAGGTAGTTGCGAAACCCGTCGTGGGTCGGTTCGAGCACGGCAAACGAGTCCGCGTCGGTCTGCTCGTGCGAGGCGTCCGTCCGACCTGGGTCGAACGGCACCGTGACCTCGTGCCCGGCGTCCTTTGCCGCCTGCTCAACGGCGGCGCAGCCGGCCAGGACGATCAGGTCGGCCAGCGAGGCCCGCTTGTTGCCTGACTGGGAGCGGTTGAAGTCCTGCTGGATCTGCTCGAGGACCTGCAGCACCTCGGCCAGCTGCGTCGGCTGATTGACCTCCCAGTCCTTCTGCGGGGCCAGGCGAATCCGCCCACCGTTGGCCCCGCCGCGCTTGTCGGTACCGCGAAAGCATGCTGCCGCTCCCCAGGCCGTGTAGATCAGTTGAGAGATCGGCAGCCCCGACACGAGGACCTTTCGCTTGAGGGCGGCGATGTCCTCACCGTCGATAAGCTCATGATCGACCGGCGGGACGGGGTCCTGCCAGAGCTGCGGCTCCGGCACCCAGGGTCCGAGGTAGCGCGAGCGAGGTCCCATGTCGCGGTGCAACAGCTTGTACCACGCCTTGGCGAATGCCTCCGCCAGGTCGTCCGGATGCTCGTGGAAGCGCTTGGCGATCGGCCCGTAAATCGGATCGACCTTCAGCGCGAGGTCCGTCGTCAGCATCACCGGGGCATGGCGCTTCGATGGGTCATGCGCGTCGGGCACCGTGGTCTGGGCCGCGGGATCCGTGGGAATCCACTGCCACGCACCGGCAGGGCTCTTGGTCAGCGTCCACTCGTACCTGAACAGGTTGTCGAGGAACCCGTTGTCCCACTTCGTCGGCTCGTACGTCCACGCGCCCTCGAGCCCGCTGGTGATCGCGTCGTCACCCTTGCCGCTCCCGAAGGAGTTCTTCCAGCCGAGGCCTTGCTCCTCCAGCGGAGCGCCCTCGGGTTCGGGGCCCAGGTGGGTCGCAGGGGCGGCACCGTGGGTCTTGCCGAACGTGTGGCCGCCGACGATGAGCGCCAACGTCTCCTCGTCGTTCATCGCCATGCGGGCGAAGGTCTCGCGCACGTCCCGTGCGGCTGCCAGCGGATCGGGGACCCCGCCGGGGCCCTCGGGATTCACGTAGATCAGTCCCATCTGCACATTGGCGAACGGGAAGGCGAGTTCATGGTCCCCACTGTAGCGCTCATCCCCGAGCCAGGTGTCCTCGGACCCCCAGTAGATCTCGTCGGGCTCCCAGATGTCGGGCCGTCCGAAGCCGAAACCAAAGGTCTTGAACCCCATCGACTCCATGGCCACGTTGCCGGCAAAGACCAGCAGGTCAGCCCAGGAGATCTGCTGGCCATACTTCTGCTTGACGGGCCAGAGCAGACGGCGCGCCTTGTCGAGGCTGGCATTGTCGGGCCAGCTGTTGAGGGGGGCGAAGCGCTGGGCACCGGCGCCCCCGCCGCCACGGCCGTCGGCGATGCGGTACGTCCCCGCGGAGTGCCAGGACATGCGAATGAACAACGGCCCGTAGTGGCCGTAGTCGGCCGGCCACCAGTCCTGCGACGTCGTCATCAGTTCGATGAGGTCCTGCTTCAGCGCTTCGAGGTTGAGGTTCTTGAACGCCTCGGCGTAGTTGAAGCCCTCACCCAGCGGGTTGGACAGGTACGAGTGCTGGTGGAGCACCGAGAGGTCGAGCCGATTCGGCCACCAGTCCATGTTCGTCCGCGGCCGGGTCACCTTGGGTGTCGGGGAGGGGATTGCCGGGTTCTCGCTTTCGCTGACGCTCGTCGTCACTTCCTTCTTTTCGGACACGCCGGCCCTACTCCTCTCGCGGTGTCGGGGAACTTCGCAGTTGGCCGTCGACGTCGGTTCTCGGAGATCCAGGGAGGTGTCGCCCAGCTGCTATCGAGTGCGGCCTCTCGGCTGTCGCTCGATGAGCCGAACAGTAGCCGATTTCGCGGAATCCGTCTCCCGTCTCGGGTTGCGGAGGTACCTGCACAGGCCGAAATATAGTACGGCATGCCCGCACCCCGCGAGCCTGGTCTGCACCTACTTCAGCCACGTCATCGCCACCGCCGGAGCAGGGCTAAACATCTCGGTAGCCCTCTGCACTCGTATTGCAGCGTGCCGCCCGCTAACTTGAACCGACCACCGGATTGGTCAACGGCATGCGTTCGTCCGCCGCCTGCTCCGAGAACTCCCAACCTGCCAGGAGAGCGGCCGGTGTCCGCCGATCCGACCCCCGGTTGGGCCGCTCGTCGTTGTACTCCAACGGGCAGGCTTCGACCACCTCGAGCGCCTCGGTACGGTTTGCGAACCAGCAATAGCCCCGCCACTCCCGTCGGAAGTGCCCGTTGAATGGCTCCGCGAAGGCACTGGCGGTCGGCTTGCCCGGCCGCGACAACTTCAAGTTGATCCCGTTGCAGTCGGCCCAGGCATCCAGGCGCCCTGGAAATGAATCCCCGGCCAGTGTCCACCATTAAACGCTCCAGCGACTCCAGGCGCCCCGCCGGCTCACCGCGGAATTCGCGCCGGAGGTTCGCACCCCCTCGGCAACGCGACCGGGTCCCCCGAGCACTCGCCGGGGCCTTGGATGGCTGCCGGAGAAACCTCCAAGGCCTCATAGGTGCCTTATGTCTCTTTCATCGCTGTCTCAGCCCCACTCGATACGCTCGTGATCGTGGGAGACGCTTCTCGGGATGCCGCGGACGTTCGGCGATCCGAGACCGCGAGGAACCGCGACCCAGGGTTGGCGCCGCGCCCAGGAGCCGCTGTGATCCTCCCGGCTCCCTGGTCCCAGAGCGCGGTTGAGCGCACCCCGCGCGTCGGATCGTTCTAGTGAGAGAGGCCGAACCATGTCCCATCCCTACCGGCGCTTTGGCCTGCGCCTGATCCCGGCGTTCCTCATCTTCCTGCTCGCCGTCGGCGGCTACGCGTTCGTACGCTACGACGCGCCCAGCCTGTTGTCACCGGCGCCGGTCAGCGCCGCCGGCGCCGCGACTCCGACTACCGGCAGCGCGACTTCCTTCCAGGCGGCCGTCGAGGCCGCCGTTCAGAAGGCCAGGCCGGCCGTCGTCCAGATCACGAACAACCAGACCCCGGCATCGCAGTTCGGCCAGGCTTACTCCGTTCCGTCGGGCGTCGGCTCCGGTGTGATCTACGACAGCCAGGGACATATTCTGACTAACAACCACGTCGTTGCCGGCGCGCAGAACCTGCTGGTCTCCCTGCCGGACGGCCGCTCGTTCCCCGCCACGGTCGTGGGCACCGACCCGCAGACCGACCTCGCCGTGATCCAGATCCACGGCAGCAATCTCCCGGTGGCTCCGCTCGGCGACTCGAGCCGGCTCCAGGTGGGCCAGTTCGTGATCGCGATCGGCAACGCGCTGGCGCTGCCCGGCGGACCGACCGTCACCAGCGGCGTCGTCAGCGCCCTGAACCGGACGGTGCAGGAGCCGTCGCAGGCTCAGAGCCAGTCCGGTTCGTCGAGCGGCAGTCCCTTCGGTCAGATCCCCTTCGGCCAGGGTCAGGCGGCGCAGGCACAGGCCGCCGGCCCGTACCTGTTCGACGCCATCCAGACCGACGCCCCGATCAACCCCGGCAACTCCGGCGGCCCGCTGGTGGACCTCACGGGCCAGGTCATCGGCATCAACACCCTGGTCGCCGGCCAGGCTGAGCCGGGCGTCCAGGCGCAGGGTATCGGCTTCTCGATCGCCATGGCCACCGCCAAGCCGATCGCCGACCAGCTCGTTGCGACCGGGCACGTCGATCATCCCTACATCGGGATCTCGTACACGCCGCTCAATCCCGCCATCGCGGCCCAGCTCGGCGTCGCCAACACGACCGGCGCGGTCATCGGCCAGGTCGCCCCGAACTCCCCGGGTGCAGCGGCCGGGCTGCAGGCGAACGACGTGGTCACGGCCATCGACGGCACCAAGCTCACCACGGAGTCCTCGCTGGCCGAGGCGATCGACCACCACAAGCCGGGTGACGTGGTCACGCTGTCGGTGCAGCGCGGCTCCCAGCATCTCTCACTCAAGGTCACGCTCGGCACCATGCCGGCGTCGCGGTAGCCGGGCGACTCCCCAAACTGACGGAGGGCGGCCGATGCCGCCCTCCGCTCGTGTTCGGCCTTCGAGCCCGTCAGGCGACGCGCTCGACCACCATGCTTATCCCCTGGCCCACGCCGACGCACATCGTCGCCAGGCCGAACTGGATGTCGGCTCGCCGCCGCATCTCGTGCAGCATCGTGGTCATGATCCGGGCGCCCGAGCAGCCCAGCGGGTGACCCAGCGCGATGGCGCCGCCGTTAGGGTTGACGCGCGGGTCTTCTGGATCCATCTCCCAGTCGTGGAGCACCGCCAGGGCCTGCGCCGCAAAGGCCTCGTTCAGCTCGATCACGCCCACGTCGGCCAGGGTCAACCCCGCGCGCTCCAGCGCCTTGCGCGTGGCCGGCACCGGGCCGATCCCCATAACGCGCGGCGGTACGCCGGCCACGCCGATCGCGCGCACTCGCGCCAGCGGCCGCAGGCCGTGCGCCTCGGCGTAGCGGCGCGAGACGACGAGCACCGCCGCCGCGCCGTCGTTGAGTGGGCTGGCGTTGCCGGCCGTCACCGTCCCACCCTCGCGGAAGACCGGCTTGAGCTGCGCCAGACGCTCGAGCGTCGTGTCGGGGCGCGGCCCCTCGTCCACCGACACGACGCCGTCGCGGGTCGGCACCGGGATGATCTCGTCGTCGAAGTGCCCGTCCTCCGCCGCGGCCACTGCCTTCTGATGGCTCTTCAGGGCGAATTCGTCCTGCGCCTCGCGCGCGATACCGTACAGCTCGGCCAGGTTCTCGGCGGTCTCACCCATCGGCATGACGTGACCGGCCGCCTTCATCTTCGGGTTGATGAAGCGCCAGCCGAGCGCCGTGTCGTAGAGCATGCGATCCCCCGACTGGTAGGGTCGATCCGGCTTGCCCATCGCCAGCGGTGACCGGCTCATCGACTCGACCCCACCCCCAACGTAGACGTCGGCGTCGCCCAGCATCACCGCGCGGGCGGCTGCCGCGATCGCCTCCAGCCCCGAACCGCACAGACGGCTCACGGTGCAGCCGGCGACGTGCTCGGGGAAGCCCGCCAGGATCAAGCTCATGCGGGCTACGTTGCGGTTGTCCTCGCCCGCCTGGTTGACGCAGCCGAGGTACACGTCCTCCACCTCGGCCGCCGGGATTCCGGAGCGCTCCATCAGCGTCGCGAGCGTCAGCGCCGCCAGGTCGTCGGGACGCACCCCGGCCAGTGCCCGCCCGTGCCGACCCACCGGCGTGCGCGCCGCCGCGACGATCCAGGCCTCTTCCACACCTACACCTCCCCTGTGCAGCGACGACGCATCCCGCGCGACTCGACGACGTGCTCCGCCGGTCCGCTGCCTCGTCGGCGCGCCGCGCCCTGTGCAACACCACGCGTCGTGACGGTTCAGCCCCGCGATTATATGCTGCGGTCGACGCGGGGCCGCGGCCCGCCGTCCGCGCGGGAGGCCGGTATACTTGTTCGGCCCCTGGGGTCGGCGCTGGACACGCGGTGGACGCAAGCGATGGAGAGGGCGGCCGTGACCGACGCACGCGACATCTACGACGTCACGATCATCGGCGGCGGGCCGGTCGGGCTCTTCGCGGCGTTCTACGCCGGCATGCGCGGCCTGCGCACCAAGATCCTCGACATCCTGGAGGAGCTCGGCGGCCAGCTGATCGCCGTCTACCCCGAGAAATACATCTACGACGTGGCCGGCTTTCCCAAGATCCTGGCCAAGGACTACGTCAAGGGAGCGGTCGAGCAGGGGCTGGCCACCGGCGCGGTCCCGTGCCTGGGCGAGGAGGTTCGAGCGCTCGAGCGCGTCGAGGACGACGGACTCTTCCGCCTGACCACCAGCAAGGACGTGCACTGGACGCGCACCGTCCTCATCTGCGCCGGCGTGGGCGGCTTCGAGCCCAAGCGCCTCAGCGCACCAGGTGTGACCGAGTTCGAGGGGCGCGGCGTCCACTACTTTGTCCGCGGCCTCGATCAGTTCCGCGACAAGGACGTCGTCATCGTGGGCGGCGGGGACTCGGCGGTCGACTGGGCGCTCACCCTCGAGCCACTGGCCCGGCAGGTGTCGGTCGTCCATCGCAGCAAGTTCCGCGCGCACGAGAAATCGGTGCGCGACCTCGAGGAGTCCTCGGTTCGGCTGCACTACCCCTTCTACGAGGTGGCCGAACTCCGGGGCAACGACGGGCTGGAGCAGGTCCTCGTCCACCAGACGCGGAGCGGCGAGCGGTCCCTGCTGCCCGCCCAGGAGCTGATCATCGCCATTGGCTTCTCCGGTAAGCTCGGCCCGCTGGCCGAGTGGGGCCTCACCCTGGAGCGCAACAGCATCGTCGTCGATCCGCTGACCATGGCGACCGGCGTTCCCGGCGTGTTCGGCGCCGGTGACGTGGTGACCTACCCCGCCAAGTTCAAGTTGATCGCCACCGGCGCGGCCGAGGCCGTCACCGCGGTGAACCACGCCATGCTCTACATCAACCCGAAGGCACGCCTGGACCCGGGGCACTCCACCAACATCATGGAGAAGAAGGGCCGGACCGGCGGCGGGGCCGACACCGAGGAGTAGCCCCGATTACGGCACCGCGCGCGGCAACGCCGCCCCCGCCAGGAACGCGCCGATCAGGCGCGCGAGCGCCTGGGGACGGTCCTCCTGGATAAAGTGGTTCGCGTGGACGAAGGGCACCACGGCGGGATCCGCCAGCAGCCCCGCCGCGTGCTCGAGCTCGGCGGCGCCGAAGCTCGGATCGCGCAGCCCCCAGGCCAGCAGCGCCCGCCCGGGATACGCTTCGAGCGCGGCGCGCCAGCGCGGGAAGTCCGTGCCAGACGCGATCGGCGATCGGTAGAGGTGGAGGAGCACCTCGCGGAAGCCGTGCTCGAACGGCCACCAGTACTCGTCCATGGCCGCCCGGCTCAGGCGATCCGGCTCCGAGACGTAGACGCGCATCGCCGTCCGCAGCATCCACCGGCGAGCCAGCGCCACCCCAACCTCTCCCGCCAGCGGCAGCCGCAGCAGCGACAGCGGCGAGACGCCGTGCCAGCCGCCGTAGCGCAGGCTGGTGTTCGTCAGGATGAGCGCCGTCGCGGCCCCCGGGTCGCGGGCGATCAGTTC
>DATKRJ010000528.1:0-9165 GCA_035532355.1 Thermomicrobiaceae bacterium
CTCGGGGCGGAGCTCGTCCCGCAGCGCGCGCTCGGCCCCCTCGATCGTCTCGCGGGCGCCGCTCGCGGCCTGGGTGCGCCGGTCGAGGTCGTCGACGAGCGCCGGCAGGCCGGCGTGATCGGCGGCCGGGGCGTAGCCGTACGGGGCGAGGGTCCCGTTGAGGTCCTCGAGGAGAGCCCGGTGCCGTATTCGCTCCAGGTCCAGGCTCGCGGACGCCTGATGGACCAGCGTGTCGGCGCTCTGCCACGACTGGAGGTTGGCCGCCAGCACGGACAGCGTGGCGAAATCCTCGGGCACGGCGCCGTAGCGCTGCCGGGTCCGCTCGACCTCGGACGCCAGCCGCTTCCCCTGCTCCGCCAGGACCGCCCGCCGCCGCGCGAGGTCGGCCCAGCGTTGGGTCTTCTCCTGGTCCACGAGCGCGCGCTGCAGTCGCTCGCTCAGTGTTATGACGAGCTGCTCGACCTCCTCGACCCGCCAGCGCGCGGGCGCGTCCAGGCCAAGCCTGCCGTACTCCGCCGCAGCCAGGTCCGCCCGGCTGGGTCCGGCGCCCGCGTCGCGCCGCCGGGAGAGGAACAGGAGCGCCAGGCCGGCCAGAGCCAGGGCGGCGAAGAGCCACTGGACCAGGAGCGCGAGCGCCAGCGCCTCGACGATGGCCAGGACGGCGGCGACGGCCACGAGCTGCGTCGCCCGCGCGGTGGCGGCGCGCTCGGACACCTCGGGCGAGCGTAGCCAGAGCTCGAGCCACTTGATCGCGTCGCGCAGCCGGTCCGTGTCCGCAGGCTCCTCGATCGCGCCGATCCAGGCGGCCACTTCGTCGGCGGCTGCCTGCTCGCCGCGAGCGTCCGCCAGGCTGCGCGCCAGCGTGGCCAGCTCCCCGAGGCCATCGGCGTCCAGCGTGCGGACCTGCTCGTCGGCCAGTGAAGCCGTGATGCGGCGGCGAGCATCGTCCCGTCGCGTCTCGGCCTCGCGGAGCGCGCGTTCGTCCGCCGCGACCTTGCCGGCCAGGTCCTGCAGCGCCTGAGCGCGCGAGCGCAGCGCTGTCGCCAGGCCCGGCACGATGGTCATGCCGGCGAGGCCGCTGCTGTCCAGGGCGACTCGAGCGCCGTCCCGGGCGCGCTCGGCCTGCTCGAGCCGCGCCGAGGCTGCCCGGAGCTCCGACCGCAGCGCGGCCAGGCGGTCGGGCTCGTCGCCCGCGCAGCGTGCCAGGGCTGCCGGGAAGCGCTCGAGCGCCTCCGTCGCCTCGCGCAGCCGCCGCTCGGCTCGGCACACGTCGAGCGCCGCCTTGAGCCGGCCCGCACGCACCGAGGCCGCCGCGGCCGCTTCCCACTGGACGCGCAGGTCGGCGAGGTCGTCCTGCTGCCGCACCAGGGCGTCCTGTGCCCGCCGCGCCTCCCGCACCGCCGTCCGCGCCCGCCGGACCTCGGAGATCTCTTTGGCAGGCCGGGAGACCCTGTCCCGATAGCCCAGATCCGCGACGGCCGCCGGCAGGTCGTAGCCGCCGGCCGACTCGCGCAGGATCGTCGCGGCGAAGGTGGGATCGTCGGCGGCCAGGAGTTGCGGCAGTGTCAGCACGTAGCGGTCGCGGACGGTCGGATCGAGCGTCTCCGCCGGTGGGTCGTCCTGCCCGTCCCGCTGGCAACGGAGCGCCCCGGCGTCGAAGTCGACCACCCAGGCGGCCCCATCCAACTGGTAGTGTCCGCGGTAGGAGCCGTGCGGCCAGCGCGGCGCGCCGGGCCAGAGGATCGACTGGATCGTCTGCGCCGTGGTGGTCTTGCCCGAGGCGTTCGGACCGTAGACCAGGTTGATGCCGGCGCAGAGGTCCCCCAGCACGAAGGGGGTGACGACGCCCGGCGTACGGCGGACCTCCACCCGGGTGAGGACGAGGCACGGGCGCATGCTCCGCACGCTCTGCGTGCTATGCATGTCCTGCACGCTCACGCGCGGGCCTCCTCCCGCTGGGCGACGAGCGTGTCGAGCAGCGACCAGGCTTCCGCAAGCAGGAGCGCGCGGGCCGCGTCGGGCGTGGGTTCGAGATCGCCCGAGACCTCGTTGAAGGCGCTCGAGCGGTGGATATCCCGCAGCCGGTCCAGGGCGCGCGCCACGATCTCGCGACAGTCGTCCGGGACCTCCGACTGTCCCAGCGCCTGAATGAGCCGGGCCACCTCCCCCGGCGGATCGTTGCGCCCGGCGATGCCGGCCAGCTCGAACGCCGGGCGCGTGTCGTAGGTCACATGCTCCACCACTGCCGTCGCGTCGTCGAGCGACAGCACCAGGTCGGCTAATTGACCGTCTACCAGCCCGCGCAGTTGGCGGTGGAGGCGCGTGCGGCCGGTCAGCCTGACCCGACAGCAGACGCACCGGACCCGCGAGGACTCGGGCCGGCCGTGGGTCTGCCGCAGCGCGCCGCGGACCGTGTCCGCCAGGTGCTGCTGGAGCGCCTCCGGCGTGTCGATCCCGGTCAGGTCGATCGAGAGCGGGTGGTACTCGACGGTCGAGATGGACACCCGCCGCAGCCGGGTCGCGCCGGGCCCGATCTCCGCCAGCCAGACGCCATGCGGCATTGGCTCGCCCGGATCGAGCGCCTGGGGCGTGCCGGGGTAGAGCACGACGGGGCCGCCGGCGGGGCACAGCTCGCGCGGCGCGTGGATGTGCCCGAGGAGCCAGAGCGCGACCGGTTGACGCTGCAGATCCGCCAGTGGCACGGGTCCATAGAGGCTACGCGGCTGGTCGAGATCGGCGTGGAGCAGCGCCAGCACCGGCAGGCCGTCGGCGGCGCCCTGGTAGGCGTCGAGCGGGTTCTGTACCACGTACTCCTCGGGGAACGACCAGCCGTCGACGTGGAGCGCGTCGCCGTCGCGTCCCTGGACAGTGACGCGCTCCCAGCGGCCTCCCCGGCCGAGCAGCTGGAAGCCGTCGCTCGGCAGCGAGTCGACCAGCCGCGGCAGGACGTCGAAGTCGTGGTTGCCGGAGACCGCGCAGGCGGGGATCCCCGCCTGACCGAGCCGCCGCAGGCCGCGCTCGAGCGGACCGAGCGCCTCGAAGTAGCGGTTGGCGCGATCGACGAGGTCACCGCTGAGGGCCAGCAGGTCGACCTGCTGGTCGATGGCACAGTCGACGATCGCGTCCCAGGCGGCGGCGCTGGAGAAGCCCGGGCCGTCGAGGTCGACCGGAATCCGGCTCGAGCGCCGTCCGAGGTGCAGGTCGCCGGCACACAGCACGCGCATTGCCTGTGTCCCTATCCCCACGAGTGGGCCGGGTCCGCGTCTGCCCGTCACCGGCAGCGCCACGACGTCAAACGTTCGGCAGCATCGCGCGGTGGCGCGATCGTGTCAAACGGTACGATGGGCACGGTTGTCGCGCGAGCTGCAGGTCGGTCGGGTCACCCGCGTTCGCCGCGTGGCCGCCGCATGCTAGGATGGCCGCGTCCCGCGCCGCGCGGACGGCACGGAGGAAGCATGCTCGAGGGCCGGTGGCCGGTTCCGGCAGAGGGAAGGTGCGGTCGATGGGCGCGGACGGCGATTCCTTCAGGGCTCACGCGCGCCAGTTCGAGCAGGCGGGCCAGGTGCTGGCGGGCGGCGTCTCGGCGTCGCTGCGCGTCAACTTCGCCGTGGGGCACCCGGTCTACATGGAGCGGGCCGACGGCCCCTACCTCTACGACATCGCCGGCCGGGAGTTCATCGATCTCAGCCTGTCCAACGGCGCCGCGCTGCTCGGCCACCGGCACCCTGCCCTGCTGTCCGCCCTCGACGCCGTGCGGGAGCGTGGCTTCCTGTCGGCCACGGAGACGCGGGATCACGCCCGGCTCGCCGAGACGCTCATCGAGTTGATCCCCAGCGCCGAGCGCGTGCGCTTCTCGACGACCGGGGTGGAGGCCACGATGCTCGCCACCCGCGTCGCCCGGGCGCTGACCGGCCGGCCCTCGATCGTGAAGTTCGAGGGACACTTCCACGGGCTGTACGACGCCTTCGTCTACAACCAGCACGCGCCGCTGGCGGGGCCGGACGCCGAGCCGACGGCCGAGTCGGACGGCCTGATCGGCGCGCCCGGGCAGACCCTCGTCGCCCCCTGGAACGACCGCGAGGCGGTCGAGCGGCTGCTCGACCGCCATCGTGACCGGATCGCGGCGGTCATCTGCGAGCCGATCAACTACAACGCCGGCTGCATTCCGCCCGCGCCGGGATTCCTCGCGTTCCTGCGCGACGTGACGGCCGCCCACGGGATCGTCTTGATCTTCGACGAGGTCCTGTCGGGCTTCCGCATGGGCGTGGGCGGCGCCCAGGCGTACTACGGCGTTACGCCCGACCTCACCACGCTGGCCAAGGCCCTGGCCGGTGGCGTCCCGCTGAGCGCCACCGTTGGACGGGCCGACGTCATGGCTCCGATCTCCGGCGGACGGGCGGCGCACAGTGGCACCTACTCGGGTCACCTGCTGGGCGTGCTGGCGGGTCTGGCCACGCTGAAGGTGCTGGCGGCGCCCGGCACCTACGAGCGACTCAACGCCGACGCGGACTGGTTCTACGGCGAACTCCAGGCGGCCTTCGATCGGGTCGGGTTCTCCGCTCGGGTGCAAGGGATCGGCGCACGCTTCGGCATCTACGTCGGCGTGGACCCCGACGTCCCGATCCTGACCTACGCGCAGGCCGCCGCGCACGACAGCGCCCTCTACAACCGCTTCATTGGCGCGGCCCTCGAGCACGGGGTCTACGTTCACAGCTACGGGAAGACCTACGCGCCGGGGCACGCCGGGATCTCCGTCGTCCACACGCGGGAGGTCCTGGCGGAGGTGGTCGCGCGGCTGTCGGCCGCGGCCGCCGACTGCGTCTGAGAGGCGACCTGAGCGGGCCGTCGTAGCCCCGGTCTGCCGGCGAAGGCGCGCTCCCGCTCCGGCGCGCGATACCCACCCCGTGGTCGTGTCTCCCTCGCCACGGGGAGGACTTCTGTCGACCGCGCCACCGCCGGTCGCGTGGTCTACCGGCGGCAGCCCATGCCCTTCCCCGTGGAATCCCCAACTCCGGAGAGCGCCCGGGAACGCGATCGACACGTCCGGCGTGGCTGAGTCACGTCGAGGGGACGGCGGGGCCCGGATACGTGGCTCTGGCGAGCGAGCATCGCCCGCGGCACGTCGGCTCCCCTCGGCGCGTGCGTTCGCCGGCCGCGGGCGTCGTCCCATCGGCGGTGCTCCACTCGACCCCGCCCGCTCCGCCCGCTCCGCCCTGACACGACTTTGTAGCGCTGGGCCGGCCGATTGGCGCACGGCTGCAACGGCGTTTCGGTACCGTACGGGCATGGAATGCGTCGAGTCCGGACCGCTCCACGCAACCGGTGCGAACAGGGCCGCCGAGAGAGGGGGATCTCATGTACCACCGTCGTGACTTCCGCGCCACGTCCGAGCCGGAGACGCTCGATCCTGGCGCCCTCACCGACGCCGACATGACGACGCTGCTGCCCCTGCGCGATCGCTACCGGGCGGCCGGAGATCTCTTCACGGCGCGCGAGCTCAACCGCCTCCGCTTCCTCCGCTGGTGCCAACTGAACGGGCGCCTCATTGGCGACGACGGGGCGGAACGGTGACGGGAACATCGACCGAGGTGCGGCAGTGGCGAGCCGTCATCGCCGGGACGGTGCGCTCCATGGTTCGGCCCCGGGTCGCTTCCGCCGCGCGCGGTCGCCTGCGCGTGATCCTCATCGCACTCGCGATGGCCTTCGCCGTGGCGACCGGCCCCGCGCAGGCGGCGCCCGTCGTGAGCTCCGGACCAGCCCGCACCCTGACGCGCTTCTCAACCAGCCGGCGGGTCGTCGTCCTCACCATCGACACGGACGGAATCCGGGGCTACATGCCCTCCGTGCTCGCAACCCTCGAGTCGCGCAACGTCCGCGTCGCCTTCGGCGTCACGGGACAGTTCGCCCAGAGCAACCCGGACCTCGTCGAGCGCATGGCCGCCGACGGCGACCAGATCATGAACCACTCGTGGGATCACCCCGACTTCACGAAGATCAGCTCCGCCCAGCGGGCCAGCGAACTCCAGCGCACCGCCGCCGTGCTGGAGGCAGAGGTCGGCATCGACCCCGCCCCCTACTTCCGCGCACCCTACGGCAACACCAACGCCTCGGTGCTCACCGACCTCGCGGCGGACGGCTATAGCTACAACGTCTACTGGTCGGTCGACCCGCAGGGCTGGCGCGGCAAGTCGGCCGCCACTATCACGCAGCTCATCCTGGCCGGCGTCACGCCGGGGGCCATCGTGCTGATGCACACGACCGATGCCGGGGACGCGGCGGCCCTGCCGGGGGTGATCGACCAGTTGCGGGCCGAGGGCTACAGCTTCGACACCGTGGACGACCTGACCGGGGTGCCGCCGGTGTCGACCCCGGCTCCTGAGCAGGTGTTCTTCCCGGAGACCGGCCACTGGCTGAGCCACGGCTTTCTGGCCTACTGGAACACGTTCGGCGGCCTGCCCGTCTTCGGCTACCCGCTCACCGGGGAGATCATCGAGAACGGGGTGGTCGTGCAGTACTTCCAGCGCGCCCGCTTCGAGTGGCATCCCGGTGTGTGGCCCAGCCACTTCGACGTCGAACTCGGACTGCTCGGCGTCACGGTGGCCCAGCACGACAAGCTGCTGGTCAGCGCGCCCTTCCAGCCCGTGTCGGCGGCGACAAACCCCAACTGCACCTACTACCCGGAGAGCGGCCACTTCCTGTGCGCGGGTTTCCGCGAGTACTGGGAGGACCACGGCGGGCTGGCGATCTTCGGCTACCCGATCAGCGAGGAGTTCACCCAGAATGGGGTGACGGTGCAGTACTTCGAGCGGCAGCGGCTGGAGTACTACCCGGAGAACCCGCCGGCCTGGCAGGTCGAGGGCGGGCTCCTGGGGACCCAGGTGCTGGCCTATGGCGGCGCTCAGTGAGCCGCGACTCGGCCCCGTTCGTCACCCGGAGCCGCTCCCGGCTGATCGGACGACGCGTTGGGCGCCGAGACGACCACCAGCGTGCCGGCTCGGTCGTCTCGGCGCCGCCTGCCGAACTCGCTCCCGCGCACCAGCGACCGGTCGAGCGCGCAGGCGGGCACGTGCCCGAGCACGCCACCCGCCGCCTCACGGGGCGTGCTCGGCCCGGCGCTGCGTCCCACCCCCTGTGGGGGACGCCGGCCGCTCCGGCGGCTGCGCCTGCTCCGGTGCCGGCCGGGTGGCCGGGGCGACCCCCTGCTGCAGTTCCGCCCGGAGCTGCAGGTACTGGATCACCTGGTTGCGCGTCAGCACGCCGACCAGCCGCCCGTCCTCGATGACCGGCACCTGGTGGATGTCCCGCTCCGCCATCGCCTGCAGCACCGGCTGCAGCGGTGACTGCGGCGTCGCGGTGACGAGCCGGTCCAGCGGCGTCATGGCGTCGCCGACGGTGCGCGCCTCCCATCGGTCGCGCGGGACGCGCTGCACGTCGGTCAGCGTGATGAGCCCCACCAGGCGATCCCTGGAGACGACGGGGAGGCTGCGGAGGTTGCGGCCGAGCACGTAGGTCTCGACGAGGTCGGCGAGCCGCAGGTCGGGCGGGACCACCACCGGCTGGGGATCCATCAGCGATCCCACCTGCACGCCCGCCAGCACGCGCTCCAGCTGGAACTGCTGGGTCGACTGCCGGGCCGCGCTCTCCAGGAACCAGCCGATGGCCGCCAGCCAGATACCGGTAATGGGGTCCGACAGCACCAGGAAGATGCCCACGACCATGAACAGGACGCCGACACCGACGCCGACGGCCCCGGCGATCCGGGTGGCCCGCTCCGCGCTGCCGGTGACGCGCCAGGCGATGGAGCGGAAGACGCGCCCGCCGTCGAGTGGATAGCCCGGGATCATGTTGAAGGCGACCAGCAGGAGATTGGCAAGGCCGAGATAGCCCAGGATCGCGACCAGGTAGTCACTCACCCTGCCCGCGACGAGCCAGAGGGCCAGCGACACCAGCCCGATGCCCAGGCTGACGGCCGGCCCGGCGATGGCGATCTGGAACTCGTCGCCCGCGCGCTCGGGCTCCCTGGTGATCGAAGCGACGCCGCCGAAGATGAACAGGGTGATGCTCTTGACCGGGACCTGTTTCGCGAGCGCCACGAAGGAATGACCGAGCTCGTGCGCCACCACCGAGGCGAACAGGAGCAGGCTGGCTACGGCACCGACGATCCAGTACGCGCCGGTCGTCCAGCCGGGGTACGAATCGGGGAACATCCCGACAGCCAGCGAGTAGGTCAGCAAGGCGAACACGATCAACCAGCTCCAATGGACGCCGATCGTGATGCCCCTGACGCTGCCGAGCTTGAATGACGGGTTCATTGTCGTGACTCCTCACCCGCGGGGCACGGAGCTTCGTCATCCTCCAGCCGCCGCGCTGGCCGTAGACCCGGATGCCGTGCGGACGCCCTCGCCTGGACACGTCCCGCGCCGCCTCAGCGCGCCGATCCCGGACGCTCGTCCGTCACCGGCACCTCCGACACCGCGGCCGCCGGCACCATCAGGATCGGGGTGGGGGCCAGTCGCAGCAGCCGCTCGGCCACGCTGCCCAGCACCAGTCGATTGAACCCACCCCGCCCGTGGGTCGCGAGCACTACCAGGTCGACGGCGTGCGCCGTCACGTAGGCCAGCAGTGCCTCGACCGGGAGGCCGTCCAGCACTGCCGTCTCCGTCGTCAGGCCCACAGCGCGTGCCCGGGCGGCGATCGGCGCCAGGGAGGCCGCCGCCTCCCCCTCCAGCTCGGCCACCATCTGCTGGGTCACGTCGCCCGGCATCGGTCCCGGACCAGCGCCGGTCAGCATGAAGAGCCGCGCCGTCTCCGCCACGCGCACCAGATGGAGCTCGGCGGCGAAGTGCTGGGCCAGCGCGAGCGCGTAGGGCAGCGCGGCCTCCGCCAGGGCCGAGCCATCGAGGGGCACCAGGAGCCGCGCGAAGCCCGCCGCGTCGGCAGGGGTGACGCCGGAGCGGAGCAGCAGGACGGGGGCCTCGCCGCCGCGCACGACGCGGTCGGCCACGCTGCCGAAGGCCCAGCGCCCGAGCCCGGTGCGGCCGTGGGTGGTCATGACGATGAGCGGGTGCGGCAGGCTCGCGGCCACCGTCAGGATCTGATCCGCCGCCTCGCCCAGGCGCAGTTGGAGATCGGCCGTGACGCCGGCCCGCTCCGCGGCGTCGCGCA
>DATKRJ010000529.1:0-3789 GCA_035532355.1 Thermomicrobiaceae bacterium
CGGTAGATCTCGCGGTAGCCGAGCGACTCGTACAGGCGGCGCGCCGGGGCATTGCTCACCTCCGTCGTCAGCGCGGCCACGGCCATGCCCCGCGCCTGGAGCAGCCGCAGCCCGCTGAGCACCATGGCCCGGCCGAGTCCCCGCCCGCGATAGCGCTCCCGCACCGCGATCGGCTCGGTGCGTCCCTCCGGCCGAGGGCTCCGCGCCGCCTCCAGCGACGCGACGCTGCAGGTCCCCATCGCCGCCAGCTCGCCCTGCCGGTCGACCGCCACCAGATCCAGCGTGCGGTCGTAGTCCGGGTCGGTACGGTAGGCGCGCCACTTCCGTAGCGCCGCCGTGCGCGGCCCGAAGGCCTCGGCGTAGAGCGCCAGCCAGGCCTCGAGCTCGTCGCCCGCCAGCGGGCGGACGCCGAACCCCTCCGGCACGCCCGGCTCCGGGATCGGCCCGTCGAGTGCGCGGGCCATCCGCAGCTCCTCGTCGGCCACGGCGAACCCGCGTCGCTGGTAGAAGTCGCACATCGGCCCGTCGTCGTCGCGGCACAGCGCCCAGAGCCGCCCGCCGCCGGACGCGCCTTCCGCCCACGCGAGCAGTCGCTCCTCCAGCCGACCCCGCGCCCGCGGCTGGATCAGCGCGCCCAGGTACTCACCATGCCAGAGGAGGGCGAAGCCGAGCGGCTCGCCGTCGGGCGTCTCGAGTAGCAGCGTATGGCGGACGAGGTCGAGGTTCGGGTTCTCCAGCGCGAGGCGCAGCTCGATCGAGCGCAGCTCCATGTCCACCAGCCCGCCCGCCTGGCAGTCGGCCAGCAGATCGAGCACTGCCGGCAGATCGCGCTCCCCGGTGTACGGTCGTGCGGTCACCGCCGCGTCGTCGCCGCTCAGATCACAGCGCCTGGATACTGCGCTTGAGCCAGCCGATCGCGTCCTCGTCCCGGCAGTAGCAGGTCGCCGGACCCAGCAGCTCGCCCCGGATCAGCCCCGCCTCGCGCAGGACCTTCAGGTGTTGCGACAGCGTCGACTGCGCGATCGGCAGGTCGACCCCCAGCGGGCCGCACTGGCACTCGCCGCGCTCGGCCAGGATCTGCAGGATCCGGTAGCGCACCGGATTCGCCACCGCGCGCAGCATCACGATCAGTTGCTCGTCGGTGCGGGTGGGCAGGTCGATGATCTTCACCGTCGCGTCCTCCATCTGTGTTCGTATTTTTACGAAACCAGCGGCGGGATGTCAAACGCGGGGCGCCACGGCGTAGCATGGAGCGTTGCCCGCTGCCTGATGGCCTGCCGCCGAGAGGAGCCAGCCGTGACCGATGCCTCGCCCGACGCGCGCCAGCGCGCCTTCATCGACGCTGCCCGGGTCGGCCGGCTCGCCACCGTCGACGCCCGCGGCGAGCCCTCGGTCGTGCCCATCTGCTACGTCTACGACGGCGCGCGCTTCTACTCGCCGATCGACGAGAAGCCCAAGCGCCGCGACGTCACGCTGCGGCGCGTGCGCAACGTCGGGCAGACCGGTCGGGCAACGCTGGTGATCGACCACTACGAGGAGGACTGGACCCGGCTGGGCTGGGTGCTGATCCGCGGCCGGGCGGCGCTGCTCGAGCCCGGGCAACCCGGCCACGTCGCCGCCGTCGCGCTGCTGCGGACCCGCTACCCGCAGTACCGGGCCATGGCGCTCGAGTCGGCGCCCCTCATCACGCTGACGCCGGAGCGCATCCGCTCCTGGGGCGACCTCGGCTGACCACCCGTCTCCTCTGACAGCATCGGAAGAGGGGGACGGGGGTGAGGGCCTACTTCTTCAGCACGGACCCCAGCACGTGCACCGCCGAGTAGGCGCCGAAGACGACCATCACCAGGCCGCCCACGGCACTCGACCAGCCGCGCAGCCGCGCGTCGACCGCCATCTTCATCCCATAGGCCGCCGTGGCCACCGCCACCACCGTCGACACCGCCACCATCACGCCCCGCGCCGCCTCCGCGATCGGGCTGCGGCGTACCAGCATCGCCACCACGAACAGGCCGAACAGGCTGCCGACCCCGATCGCCGGCGCCTTCCACACCGCCATCGCGGCGGCCTCGGGCTGCGGACTGCTCTCCACCTGGCTCGCTCCTCTCACGGCGACAGGACCGCCGGCGGCGCCCACCGCGGACGGCATCCCTCCACGCCGAAGCATACGCCGCCGGTTCCGTCGCGATTGGAGCCCGGCGGCACCTTGGTGGCACGACTCTTGAATTAACGGGTCTCTGTTGCCTTGGCGTGTACGCGAATCGCGGCCGCGCTCGGGAGAAAGGAAGGTTCCATGCTCTGGGCTGTGATCGTCCTGCTCGTTATCCTCTGGGTTCTCGGCTTCGGCGTGTTCCACGTCGCCGGTGCGCTGATCCACCTCCTGCTGGTGATCGCGCTGGTCGTGCTGGTCATTCAGCTGCTCACCGGCCGGTCGGCGGTCTAATCCCCGGCGACGCATCCGGCGTTCGAGCGGGCGGCAACTGCCGCCCGCTCATCCGTGTCCGGCCTCGCTCTCCCCACGCTCACTCCCGCACCCCCGCCCGGACCCCGGACGGTACACTTCCGGCCGCACGCCGCGCCTGGACGCGGACGGGAGGAGGGATCTATGCGCTTCGGGTTCGTCTTGCCACGGGGCGACGCCCGCGCGGCCGCCGAGCTCGCCCACGAGGCCGAGCAGGCCGGCTGGGACGGCTTCTTCGTCAGCGACCTCCTCTGGGGCATCGACGCCTGGGTCTCGCTCGCCGCCGCCGCCATGCTCACCGAGCGCATCCGCCTCGGCACCCTGCTCTCGCCTCTCTCGCGCATGCGCCCCTGGAAGCTGGCCGGCGAGACCGTTACCCTTGACCACCTCTCCGGCGGCCGGGTGACCCTGGCCGTCGGCCTGGGCGCCATCGACACCGGCTTCGCCGCCTTCGGCGAGGTCACCGATCGGAGGACGCGCGCCGAGCTGCTCGACGAGGGGCTCAACATCCTCACCGGCCTCTGGCGCGGTCAGCCGTTTCGCTACTCCGGTCGGCATTACACCGTCGAGCCGACCGACTTCCCGGCGCCGCCTCCGCCCGTGCAGCAGCCGCGCATCCCCATCTGGGTCGCCGCCGCCTGGCCCAACCCGCGTTCGATGCGTCGCGCCCTGCGCTACGACGGTGTCCTGCCCATGGTCATCGGCGACGACGCCGCCGCCCGTCAGGCCACGCCCGACGACGTGCGCGCCATCGCGGCATACGCAACGGACCGCCGCCGCGAGCCCGGGCCGTTCGACATCGTCGTCGAGGGGGAGACGCCCGGCGACGACCCCGCCGCCGCGGCCCAGCAGGTACGGGCTTGGGCCGAGGCCGGCGCCACCTGGTGGATCGAGACGCGCTGGTCCGCGCCCGACCTGGAGGCGGTGCGCGCCCGCCTCGCCCAGCGCCCGCCGCCGCTCGATCGTGAGAGCGTTTTGCCGAAGCATTGACTAGAACAACGTGCAGTGGCCTTGACTGCATAGGCTCGCCGCGTCGCGTGTAGGGGCGCGATTCATCGCGCCCAGAACGTCGTCGGGCAGACGATTGCTCTGAAAAACGCTGTAACGGCCACGCCCAGCGCGGCCCCTCCGCGGCCTCTCCCTCGCCGCCAGCCGCGTCGTCGCCCTCCAGCGCCTCGCCTGAACCGGCCCGATCTGCCGCGTTCGGCGGTGGCGGATGGTCTGGTTACTGCAATGGTCAACCCCATGAGCGAGCCGGTGATTGCGTACCGTAGAGCAGGATGCAGGATATACTCGCGTCGAGGCATGGCGCTGGAGGCGAGGAGCATCGA
>DATKRJ010000530.1:0-8046 GCA_035532355.1 Thermomicrobiaceae bacterium
CGGCACCACGCTGCCGAGCGGCCGCATGGCGCGGCCGGTCATGGTCACCAGCTTCACCGAGTACAGCCGCACCTACGGCGGGTTCCGCACGGACAGTTTCCTGACCTACGCGGCACGCGCGTTCTTCGACAACGGCGGCCGGCGGCTCTACGTGGTCCGCGTGGCCAACGGCGCGACCGTGGCCGCGGCAGCGGCGCTCTCGATCGTACAGGCTGCCGCTGCCGCGCCGGGCGTGTGGAGCGGCCAGTTCTCGGTCGCGATCGCGCCGGCCACCGGCGGCAATGCCGCCCGCTTCGACCTGGTGGTCAACGCCGTCGGCCCGAGCGGGCCCGTGCCGGTCGAGCGGTTCACCAATCTGACCACCGGCGGGGGTGGCAACGCGCAGGCGCAGGTCAACGGCGGGTCGAAGTTCGTCCGCCTGGCCGCGCAGCCCGCCACCCGCCCGGACAACACCGACGGCCTGGCGGCGACGGTGGCCGGCATCGACGGCGCCGGGGCCACCGCGGCCAGCGTGACGACGGCGGGAGCCAACGGGATCCTCGTCGCGGCGCGGAATCCGGGGGCCTGGGCAAACGCCAACCTGACCGTCAGCGTCGTCGACGCGACCGACGCCCAGGCCGGTGACTTCAACCTGGTCGTCAAACTGGCGGGCGTCGAGGTCGAGACGTTGCCGAACCTGACCTTCAACAGCGGCCCGCCCGCGCCGGCCAACTACGCCCGCACCGTCGTCAACGCGCCCGCGACCGGCTCACGCTACATCACGCTCCCGAGCGACTTCAGCGCCCGCCCCACCAACGCGGCGGACCAGGCGCTGGTGGGAGGAACCGATGGAGCCGGCGGGGTCGCGGCGACCTGGGGCGCCGGGGCGGCGGCCGCGCTCGGCGCCAGCGCCGCCAACGAGGGGCTGTGGGGCAACGCGGTCGGCGTGGCCGTGGCGGCGAGCTCGGACCGGGACCCCAGCAACTTCAAGCTGCTGGTGACCTACGACGGGCCGCTCGGGACCGAGGTCGTCGAGACCTACGACAACGTCACCTTCCAGAACAGTCCGACGCTGCTCGCGGGTGCCCCCCATCCCGCCCAGTACGCCCGGACGCTGGTCAACAGCCGCTCCGAGTACCTCGCGCTCACCGCCGACTTCACCAACCGCCCGGCCAGCTCGCCCCTCAACGGCAACAACCGGCCGGTGGCGACCCGCCTGACCGGCGGCGGCGATGGGGGCGCGGTCTCCGCCAACGGCTACATCGGCCTACCGGCACCGGACAACTCGGTTACCGGCACCGGCCTCTTCGCGCTGGACAAGGTCACCGACGTGAACCTGATCGCGATCCCCGGCCAGGGCGATCCGGCCACCGTGAACGCGGGCGCCGAGTACTGCAAGAACCGGCCGCTGCAGGACTGCTTCTTCATCGGTGACGTCGGCACGCTCGAGGTCACGGCCGCTCGCATGGACGGCGCGACCCCGACGGTGAGCCTGCTCGGTGACGTGCGCGACTTCGCGACCACCGGGTTCGCCGGCACGCCGCTGGACAAGTCAGCCGGCGACTACGGCGCTATCTACTACCCGTGGGTCTGGAGCGCCGACCCGATCGGCTCGGGCCAGAACCCGCGCGTCCTGCTCCCGCCGTCGGGTTTCCTCACCGGCATCTACGCCCGCATCGACAACTCCCGCGGCGTGTTCAAGGCGCCCGCCGGAACCGAGGCCGGGGTGTCCGGGGCGCTCGCGGTGGCGACCACCGTCAGCGACACCGAGCAGGACGAGCTCAACCCCATCGACGTCAACGTCATCCGCACCGTTCCCGGAAGCGGCATCGTGGTCTGGGGCACGCGCACCTTTGCCAGCGACGCGGCCTGGCGCTACGTCCCGGTCCGCCGCATAGCGATCTTCCTGCGCGTCAGCATCTACTACGGCATCCAGTGGGCGGTGTTCGAGCCGAACGACGAGCCGCTCTGGTCCAGCCTGCGGACGAACATCCGCGCCTTCATGCTCACGCAGTTCCGGGCCGGCGCCTTCCAGGGCAGCACGCCCGACGAGGCGTTCTTCGTCAAGTGCGACAGCAGCACGACGACCCAGCAGGACATCGACAACGGTGTCGTCAACATCCTGGTGGGCTTCGCGCCGCTCAAGCCGGCGGAGTTCGTCGTGCTGCGGCTGAGCCAGAAGGTGAACCAGCCGGCCACGTAGCGCGGAACCTCGCGTCGGAACTCCGGAGCGCCCGCGCTCGCGGGCGGGCGTCGACCGGGGCCAGAGGTGGGAGAGCACATGGCACGGATGAACCCCGCCACCAATCGGTTCGACCCCTACCGCAACTTCCGCTTCAAGGTGAAGTGGGACGGCCTGTACGTCGCCGGGCTGAGCAAGATGGGCGCGCTCAAGCGCACCACCGAGATGACCGAGTGGCACGAGGCCGGGGAGAACATCGTCGGACGCAAGCTGCCGGGGAAGACGAAGTACGAGGCCGTCACCCTGGAGGCCGGCGTCACCTACGACACGGCCTTCGAGGACTGGGCCAACCAGGTCAACGACTTCGCCAGCCACAGCCTCACCAGCCTGGGCGATTTCCGCAAGAACGTCACTGTCGACGTCTTCAACGAGGCCGGCGTCAAGGTGCTGTCCTACGTCCTCTACCGCGCCTGGGCCAGCGAGTACCAGGCCCTGCCGGACCTCGACGCGAACGCCAATGCGGTGGCGATCACGACACTCAAGCTGGAGTACGAGTGGTTCGAGCGCGACCTGGCCGTGACCGAGAACCCCAGCCAGGGCCCCGCGCGGATCGGGTAGCGCATGCAGGCCGACGGCGTTGTCCGGCTGCCGGGTGGCCTGGTACTGGACGACGGACAGCGAATCGAGCTGGCGGAGCTGCGTCCGCTGAGCGGACGGGAGGAGGACTGGCTGGCGACCCATCCCGGAGTGCCGAGCGCCGTCGCCACCACCCATCTGCTTGGATCCTGCGTCGTCCGGCTGGGTGACACGAAGACCGGCCCGGAGCTGGCGCGACGGCTTCTGGTCGGCGATCGCGACTACCTGATGCTTCAACTGCGCCGCCTGACGCTGGGAGAGCGGGTCAGTGCCGTGGTGGGCTGTCCGGCCTGTGGAGAGCGCATGGACGTCGATTTCCGGGTCGACGACGTTCCGGTCGAGTGGAGGCCGCAGGTCGCGACCAACCACCTGGTCACGATGGATGCCCCGGCTGCCGGTGATGCGGTTCCCCCACGGACGGTGCGGGTCCGCCTCCCGAACGGCGCCGACCAGGAGGCCGTGCTGGGGCTGGAGGCGTCAATTGCCGTGGAGCGGCTGCTCGCCCGATGCCTGGTGGAGCCCGACGCCGCCCTCACGGCGAAGGAGCGCGTGGCGGTGATCGAGGCGCTGGACCGGCTGGCGCCGCAGGTGGAGGTCGAGCTCGACCTGACCTGTCCGGAGTGCGCCCACGAGCTCGTCGTACCCTTCGACACCACCGCGTTCTTCCTGGACGAGGTCCGCCAGTCGAACGCGCACCTGCTGCGCGAGGTCCACACCCTGGCGTTCCACTACCACTGGAGCGAGACGGAGATCCTGGAGCTGACTCGGGCGCGCCGTCGCGCGTACCTGTCGCTCCTGAGCGACGCGCTGCGGCGGGATTGACCCGCCATCACCGGGTCGGCCCGGCGCGCCTGCCGCCGCCGCATCGAGGGGTCCGAATGGCGAACTACCTGGCCCGCATCGTCACCGCCGGCGCGCGAACGTCGGCTCCCGCACGGCCGGCCGTCGTGGCTCCGCCCGCGCTGCCGGGCGCGGCGCCGCGTCCCGCCTTCGACGGGGAGCCGCTGTCAGCCGAGGTCGTGGAGAGCGGCATCGCAGGAGAGCCGGCTCCCGGGCCGCGGGCGGTGAACGCCGGGGCGGCGGATCTGCCGGAGACCTGGCCGGCGTCCACGGCACGCGCCGCAACCACGGCAGGCGCGGAAGGTCGGCGGGCCGAGCCGGGACACCCGCCGACCACGCCGGTTCAAACGACTCATCCGACATCGGCATCTCCAGTGTCTGGCACCCCGGAGCGCTCGAGCGACGCGCGACCCCGCTCCGTGGCGTGGACGTTACCGTCAATGGCTCCACCGCGGCCGGGAATCCCGCGGGTCGAGCCCGATCTCATCCGGTCGTCTTCCACGCCCCTCCCGCGCCAGGGGGCCATGGCGCCGGGAGAAGACCCCGAGCGCGGGGCCGGCCCGCCGGCAGCAGTGGACGTGGCGAGCCCCGGCCCGCCGTCGGTCCCCTCGTCCGCGGGACACGTCGCCGCGGCGTCCCGTGGGCCGATCCCGCCGGGCGGCGAGATGGCCATGCCGGAGACGCGACCCATGCCGTCGCCCGTCGCGCCGCCCCTGGTGAACGCCGGTGAGGGCGGCCCACGCGTGCGCATCACCATCGGACGGCTGGACGTCCAGGTCCACCCCGCGCGGCCGGGAGAGCCGGCCCACAATCGTCCCCCGGCTCCCACGGCTCCACCCACACGTCCGGCCCGTGCCGTCGCGCCCTTCGCCGCGAACGCGCTCGAGCAGCGTGGCCTCGAGCGCTTTGGGCTGGCGCCATGAGCTACCTGGCGGTCTACGACGTCACGCGCGCGCTCCGGACGCTGCTGCGCGGCCAGCTCGTCAAGCAGAGCGCGGCGGCCGTGGTGACGCTGCTGCCGCCGGGGGACACCCTGCCGGATGCGTCCGGGGTCAATCTCTACCTGTACCGCGTGGTCGAGAGCCCCTTCACTCGCAATCAGCCCTGGCCGGGCGACCGGACGACTCCGCCGTCCGACCGGCCCGCGCTCGGCCTGCAGCTCTACTACCTGCTCACCCCGCTGGGGACCAGGCCCGACGACGGCAGCTTCACCCTCGGCGACGACGCGCACATGATGCTGGGCGTGGCAATGCTGACGTTGCAGGAGCATCCGATCCTGAACGACGTGCACCTGCCCGACTTCGACGCGGACACGGTGCTGCCGGCCTACCTGCGGGACAGCTACGAGCAGATCAAAGTCTGCCTGGCGCCGGTCAGTCTGGAAGACCTGTCCAAGATCTGGGCGACGATCAACAAGCCTTACCGGCTGTCGGTGGCCTACGAGGTCTCCATCGTCGAGCTCACACCGACCGCGCCGCCGCCGGGTGGTGGCGGCATCGTGACGGTTACCGGCGTGGATGTCGTCACGCTCGCGGCACCGCGGCTCCAGGCGCTGGCGCCGTCGAGCGGCGCGCTCGTCACAACGGGCGGCGGCCCCGTCGTCCCCAACGACCTGGGGATCACCGGCTTCGGCTTCAGCCTGCCCGGCGCGACGCCGGAGGTATCGGTCGGCGGACAGACGGCCATCGTCAAGAGCGCGCCACCTCCGACCGATACGGCGCTGACGGTGACGCTGCCGATCGAGATCGAGGGGGGACCCCAGGTCGACGTCCGCGTGTCGCTGGCCGGGCGCACCAGCCTGCCGCTGGCCTTCAGTGTCAGCCCCTGGGTGAGCGGCATCACCCCCGTGCGTACCGCGCTGGAGATCGCGCCGCAGCAGCTCACGCTCACCGGCTCCGGATTCACCGGGACGCCGCTGCAGGCCCGCTTCGATGGGCCGGGCGGCACGGCGACCGCCGCGATCGACGCCGGGGCCACCGACACCCGTGCCACGGTGCCCATCCCGGCCGGGCTGGCGAACGGCCGCTACGACGTGCGCCTCGTGCTCGACGACGCCCCGCGCAGCGCGTCGAACCCGCGCACGCTGGAGGTCATCCCGCGCGTGGATTCACCCATCGGGCTGGCGGTGGTCACGGTCAACGCCCAGAGCGTGCACCGGTTGACGATCGACGGCGCCCGGCTGGCCGACCCGCGCGACGTGCGGATCGTGATCGACGGCGTCGAGTACCTGTCCGGGCCGAACGCCGACGCGAACCAGATCGTCTACACGCTCGGCCGCCTGCTGCGCGCCGGCCCGCACCTGGTGGCGGTCAGCGTGGGCGGTTCGCTATCGCACACGGTCGAGCTGGAGGTATAGGCAGTGGCAGGCGAGGCCGCGCGCTGGACCGAGGCGAACCAGCACCATCTCGTGATGGCGCTCTCCGAGGTGCGCCACGCTCTGGAGCTCCACCGTGACCGCCGGGAGAGCCTGCCGGGCCCCGAGCTGCCGCTCCCCGGCGAGCCCTGGCCGGAGGAACTGCCCGCGCCCGCCCTCGAGTCGCTGGTGGCGACGTTCGGGCTCTCTCCCTTCGAGCGGGCGTTGCTGCTCGTGTGTGCGGGGATCGAACTGGACGGCACCTTTCCCGGGCTGTGCGCCGCCGCGCAGGGTGACCCGGCGCTGCGCTACCCGACGTTCGCCCTGGCGCTGGCGGCGCTGGAGGGCGCGCACTGGAGCGCGCTCGCACCGGACGGACCGCTGCGGCGCTGGCGGCTGATCGAGCTGCTGGAGCAGCCGCCCACGCCACTGACCGCCAGTCCGCTGCGGGTCGACGAACGGGTGCTGCACTACCTGGCCGGCGTGCCGACCTCGGACCCGCGGCTGGCCGGTCTGATCGAGTCTGTTTCACCCGACGACCCGGTACCGTCGCACCGGGCGCTGGCGGAGCGCGTCGCCGCCGAGTGGTCCGGCTCGAGCGACCCCTGGTCGGTGATCCAGCTGTGCGGGGAGGACGAGGCGACACGGCGCGCGGTGACCGGGGCGGCGTGTGCCGCGGCCGGTCTGGATCTCCGGGCGCTCTCCGCCGACCTGATTCCGGCGAACGCGGCGGAGCTCGATGGGCTACTGCGGCTCTGGGAGCGCGAAGCCGTCTTCAGCGGCAGCGCGCTGTACGTCGACGGCGAAGCGGTCGACCACGCGGATTACCGCGCGGTGGCCACGGTCAATCGGTTCCTGGAGCGCGTCAACTGCCCGTTGGTGCTCGGCACGCGCGACCGGTGGCGTCCCTTGCGCCGGCGCACGCTGACCTTCGACCTGCAAGCGCCGACGCGCGACGAGCAGCGCGGGCTCTGGCGCGCGGCCCTCGGCGACGCGGCCGGCCAGCTCAACGGACGCGTCGACCAGCTCGTTGCCCAGTTCCAGCTCGGCGGCACCGCCATTCGTACCTCGACCGCGGAGGCACTCGCCACGGGCGGTGCTTCCGGCGCGCTCGCGGAGCGACTCTGGGATGCCGGGCGCGCCCAGGCGCGGTCGCGGCTGGACGATCTCGCCCAGCGGATCGAACCGTCCGCGGGGTGGGACGAGCTCGTACTGCCAGAGCCGGAGCGACGTCGGCTGGTCGAGATCGTCGACCAGGTCGCCCACCGCACGCTGGTGTACGACGAGTGGGGCTTCGGACGGCGGGGCAGCCGGGGCCTGGGCATCAGCGCGCTCTTCGCCGGCCCGAGCGGCACGGGCAAGACGCTTGCGGCCGAGGTGATGGCGAGCGCACTACGCCTCGACCTCTACCGGATCGACCTGTCGTCCGTGGTCAGCAAGTACATCGGCGAGACGGAGAAGAACCTGCGGCGAGTGTTCGACGCGGCCGAGGGCGGCGGAGCGATCCTCTTCTTCGACGAGGCCGACGCCCTGTTCGGCAAGCGCTCGGAGGTCAAGGACAGCCACGACCGCTACGCCAACATCGAGATCAACTACCTGCTGCAGCGGATGGAGTCGTACCGCGGGCTGGCGATCCTGGCGACGAACATGAAGGGGACGCTCGATCCCGCGTTCCTGCGCCGCATCCGGTTCGTCGTGGGCTTCCCCTTCCCGGACGCCACCCTGCGGGCGGAGATCTGGCGGCGGACCTTCCCCCGCGACGCGCCCACCGCCGGGCTCGACGTGCTCAAGCTCGCGCGGCTGAATCTGGCAGGGGGCAACATCCGCAACGTCGCGCTGAACGCGGCGTTCCTGGCCGCCGCCGCCGGGGAGCCGGTGGGGATGGACCACATCCTGGCGGCGGCGCGCCACGAGTACGCCAAGCTCGAGAAGCCGCTGACCGAGGCCGAGATCGGAGGCTGGCTGTGAGCGTCGCCGCCCGGGCGCTCGGTCGCCCGCCATCTCGTCCGCCCGACCGGCTCATGTCCTCGCACCTGCCGCAGCGCCGCTGCGCCTG
>DATKRJ010000531.1:0-4327 GCA_035532355.1 Thermomicrobiaceae bacterium
CGCTCGAGCTGGGGATGGAGTCGCGCCATCGCGCGACGGGTTTCGCGCGGCGTCGCCAGGCCGACGAAAGCGGGGCGGAGATCGCCGCCATCGGACACGAACACGAGGTAGGGCACCCGCGTGAAGTCCTCCACGAGAGCGGCCAACAGAAACAGGCGGGTCGACCACCAGGTGGTCCCGCTGCCGAGGTTGACCTGTACCGGGTTGGTCGCGCCGGTTGCCACGGCCTCCTGGACGGCGGACGCAATCCGGTCGTTCCCGCTCGGAGCGAAGCCCGTGATCATCAGCCCACCGGCCGGTGCCGGACCCAATGCCGCGCCCACCTCGCTGGCGGGTTGCAGCACCGCCTGCGCCAGCGCCCGGTTGGGCGTGCGCGTGGTCTGCGCGATGGCCGCGGCCGGCTCCCAGAGCGTCAGCCCGACGCCGCCGGGCCCCCGGAATTCCTTCAGGCGCCCAGTGACGATGGTGTAGAGGAGGATCGGGGCCAGCAGCAGGGTGACGTAGACGGCGTCGCCGGTCACTCCGGCGACCGCCCTGCTGAACCACAGCACGAGCAGGCCGACCACGAGGAAGCCGGCCGCGAGCGCGACGGCCTTGCCCTCCTGTCCGGTGAGAGCCGGGATCGAGAACGCCAGTCCGGTGGACTGCTCGTGCCCGTCGCCCGACGGACCATCACCCGCGTCGCTGCCCGGTTCGGGCAGACTCTGACTCTCCGCCATGGTGTCCTCGCTCGATGACACCGCTCGTGTCGATCTGGCCGCTGGTACCTGCTGGTTGATGGGGCGAGTGTCTCATGGGCTTGCTGAGATGGTCAATAGCCTGTGCCGGTCTCGCGCGGGACGCCGCGGGGCTCGTCGGTCACGCACCAGACGGCAGCGCGGGTTCAGCCCGTCCGCTCCTTGACCTCGCGGAGCTGCGACTCGCTGGGCAGGAGCAGCGCGACCGGGATCGCCAGCAGCATGATCAACGTCTGCAGGCGCATAGCGTTCTGAATACCGAGCGCGTCGGCCACCGCGCCGGTGATCGGCACGCCGATGGCTCCGGTCACGAAGCCGAGCCCCAGGATCAGCCCGGAGGCGATGCCGGCGCGGCCGATCATCAGTTGCTGTGCCATGACCAGCAGCAGTGGGGCGGTCGAGGCGGCCAGGATCCCGACCAGCGCGCCGGTCAGGAAGGCGATCGGCCCGGTGAACTGGGCGAAGACGAGCACCGTCGGGATGGTCAGGACCAGCGAGCCGAGGATCAGCAAGCGACGCCCGTAACGGTCGGCGATCGAGCCGACGCCCATCGTCCCCAGCGCGCTGGCCAGGATGATGGTGGCCGCCAGCGAGGCGTAGAACGCCTTGCCGTAGCCGAGGTGCTGGTACCAGATGGGGACGTAGGCCTCGATGCTGGTCACGTTCCAGGAGCGCGCCATCATCACCAGGATCACCGCGACCATCGCCAGCTTGGGGGTTGGGGTGGGTTTGACCCGTGCCTGCGACAGCCGCGCGCCGGGCCGGACGGCGATGGTCCGCATCTCGTAGAGCAGCCAGGCGGCGATCAGGAGCCCCGGCAGCAGCATGGCCGCCATCCCGTGTAGCCCGAACCCGGCCAGCAGCGCCACGCCGATCAGCGGGCCGATGGCAAAGCCGATCGTGCCTCCGGAAGCGTAGACCGACATCGCCGAGTTGCGCTGGTTCTCCGGGATGACCGCGTTGGCGTTGAGCGCGCCGAAGGGGTGGAAGGCGCCCGAGCCCAGGCCGGCCAGTCCTGCCAGCAGCAGGATTACCGGGAACGACGGGGCGAAGCCGATGGCGGCGAAGGTCCCCGCGGTCCAGATGAGCGCGAAGCCGATCAGCCGCGTGCCGTGGCGGTCGGCCAGCCAGCCGAAGAAGGGCTGCGAGATGGAGCCGACGCCGCTGTAGGCCAGCGTCGTGAACCCGACCGTGGCCAGGTCCAGTCCGAAGCGCCGGACCAGGATCGGGAAGAGGATCGGCAGGAAGCCGGCGTAGAGGTCGATGGTGAAGTGGCCCATGAAGAGGGTGAGCAGCGGGCGGTTGCGGACCACGCTGAAGGCGGGTGCCGCGACGGCTTGCGTCCTCGCCATGGGACTCGCTCCGATTCGTCGCGCCCGCGGCCCGGCGTTCGCGCGGGCCGGCCGGTGACGCGGCCCGCCCGGCCCGCCTCGGTCGCGCCGTGCCGGAGGCCGGTCCACGTGTGCAACCGTACGGGACCGCACTGGGGGCGTCAAGCGGTCGGCAGCCGTGGAAACGCTGCGGCGAGCGGCCTATACTGTGGCGAACGTACAGTACGGATGTTCGTATGCGGGGGTGGGCGATGCGTGTGAGCGACCTGATCACGCTGTATGACTACTACTACTGGGCGACGAAGAAGATCCTGGCGCAGGCGGAGAAGGTGACGCCCGCGCAGTGGTCCGGCCCGCCGCCGATCGGGGACCACAGCCTGCAACAGACGCTCGTCCACACGCTGAACGCCGAGCGGGCCTGGCGGCACGGCTGGGCCGGGCAGGGGTACGCCGAGCCGCTGCCGGCGGCCGACATCGTGGACGCCGCGGCGCTCGGGGCGCGCTGGCGCGCGGAGGCGGCGGCGATGCGCGCGTACCTCGCCTCGCTGAGCGACGAGGGCGTGCTGGGGCCCTTCTACGACGAGGACGTGCCCGATCCGTACATCCTCTGGCAGGTCATCGCCCACGTCTCCTACCACGGGATGCAGCACCGCAGCGAAGCGGCGATGCTGTTGACCCACTTCGGCCACTCGCCGGGGGGCATCGACATGGTCTTCTGGCTGGACGGAAGCGCGTAGCCGAACGGGAGTGCCGATCGGACGCCGGGGACGCCGGGCATGGATTGGCGCGGCCGGGCGTCGTCACGGTGTGGCTCACGGCCGGACGAAGCGCCGGGCACGACGAATCGCGTGCGTACGGGCGATGGGGTCGCCTGGTGCGGTTGGCGCCTCGGCACGTGGATCTAGCGGTCGGCCGACGTGACCAGGGAGCGGTCGACCTCGGCGATCGCGCGCCGGCCGCTCAGGGCGAGCGTGAGGTCGACGTCCGCCATCAACTGGCGGATCAGCGTGGCCACGCCCTCCTCCCCGCCGACCGCCAGGGCGTAGGCGTAGGGGCGCCCGACGAGCACCGCCGCGGCGCCGAGCGCGAGCGCCTTGAGCACGTCCGCGCCGCGCCGGATTCCGCTGTCGAACAGCACCGGGATGCGTCCGCCGATGGCGTCGATCACCTCGGGCAGGACGTCGAGCGCGGCGACGGCTCCGTCCACCTGCCGGCCGCCGTGGTTGGAGACGACCAGACCGTCGACGCCGTGCTCGAGTGCCTGGAGTGCGTCCTCGGGGTGGGTGAGCCCCTTGATCAGCAGGGGCAGCGCGGTCTGGCCGCGTAGCCAGTCGACGTCCTCCCAGGCGAAGCTCGGGTTGACGAAGACGTCGAGGAAGCGCCGCACGGCCGCGGGAACGTCCGCCTCCGGCGGCCGGTCCAGCCCGGCGCGGAAGGTGGGGTCGGACAGGTAGTTGGCGATGCCCTGGGCCTGGAGGAACGGGAGGTAGGCGTGGGCCAGGTCCCGCTCGCGCCAGCCGAGCATGGTCGTGTCGACGGTGACGACGATGGCGCGGTAGCCGGCCGCCTCGGCGCGCAGGACGAAGCTGGCCATCACCGCCCGGTCCCTGGCCGGGTAGAGCTGGAACCAGCGCGGCGCGTCGCCCATGGCGGTCGCGATCTCCTCGATCGTCTTGCCGGACACGGAGCTGACGATGAACGGGATGCCGGTCGTCGCGGCGGCCCGCCCGACGGCGGCGTCCGCCTCGGGATGCAGTGCTGAGAGCACGCCGATCGGTGCGAGCAGGAACGGCGCGGCGGATGGGGTGCCCAGCACGCTCGTGGCGAGGTCCCGGTCCTCGACCGGCCGGAGCAGGCGCGGCCGGATGCGCCAGCGCTCGAACGCCTCGCGGTTGGCGCGCATGGTGGCCTCGCCGCCCGCGCCGCCGGCGACGTAGTCGAACGGTCCCGGCGGGAGCGCCGCTCGAGCGCGCCCCTCCCAGTCCTCGAAGGCGATCGGCAGCTCCGGCGGGGTCTGGCTGCCGTAGATGCGCAGCTGCGCGTCGAGCCCGTAGCGCGGCATGGCGTCGTCCTCTCCCCGGCGTGCACGTCGCCGGTATCGCGCGATCCCGCTGTGAAAGCCGCACCCGGGCGAGGCGTGGAACGAATCAGCCCCGGCGGAGCGGTGGGCCGGTGTCGACCACGCGGAGCGACAGCTCCAGCGGGTCGTAGTGGATCAGCGACTCCAGCCACCAGGTCATGCCCGCCCCGGCCAGCCCG
>DATKRJ010000532.1:0-11439 GCA_035532355.1 Thermomicrobiaceae bacterium
TGCCGGAAGGGCGGCGGGGGATAGGGGAAGATGGTCGCGGCGTTCCTGGTGTACATGTCGACGAGATCTCTGGCGGTGTAGCGGGCGCTCCGGGCGTCGGCGGGGGCGGCCGGGTCCGCCGGGATGGTCAAGGCAGCCGCCAGGATGCCACCGGTGGAGGTGCCGGCGATCAGGTCGAACAGCTTCCAGATCGGCGTGCCGGTGTCCTCCTCGATGCGCGAGAGCACCATGGCGGGAATCAGCCCGCGAATCCCGCCGCCGTCGATCGAGAGGATGCAGAAGAGCTCGGCCACGGTCCCCCTCCAATCCGGATGTGGAGCACTCCCCCACGGGTTCAACGGCGCTGTGGTCGCCCTGTCGGAGCGGCTGAACGGTCTCCGGTGGCACTACGTTACGGGTGCGGGGCGCAAAGTCAAGCGGGAAGAATGGGCTAGCCCGGGAGGCGGACGATAGCAAGCCGCGCAATCTGACCCGGCCGCGGTGTGACCGGAGGAGGAAAGGACTCACCCCGGCTCCGAGGGCCGGGGTGAGTTGGCAGAGGAGAGAGCGAGGGAAACGGGAAGGCGCTGGAGGTGGCTACTGAACCGACTTCACGACCAGATTGCGGAACTCCCACTCGGTCGTTCCGTCGCCGTTGCCCTGAACCCAGAGGCCGACCTTGCCCGACCCATAGGTTCCATGCTGCGCCGAGCCGATCAGCGTGCCGTTCACGTAGAACCAGTGCACGTCCGCCCGGGACACGATGGTCAGCGTGTTCCAGTCGGTCATCGGATTCGGTCCGGTCCGCTGGGCACGTGGAAGAATCGTCTCCTGGGCCCCCTGCACCTGGTGGTTGATGACCGTCTCACCGCTCGCGAGGAGGCAGAAGTCGATCTGGTTGTTCCGGAACGGGTCGTTCTCACGGGTAGTGAGGCAGGCGAAGCCGTTGCCGCCGGCCGTGTCCATCCGCACGTCAAGGCTGACGCTGGCGTCGCCGAAGCTCGCGGCTGTCGGTCGCCAGGCGGTTGCGTAATATCCGTGCGTCTGGACGTGGTACGTGCCGCCGGCCGCGAAGCTGGTGATCGACGCGGTGTTCTCGACGTACCACTGCGTCAGGTCGGGCTGGGCGAGCACGGCACCGGTCGTCGGTGGGGCACCAATCGCCGGCACGTAATAGAAGTTCGCCGAGCTCTGCCGCCCATCGGGCAGATGAATGGTGACAGACTTCGGCCCGGGCGGCGTGGACGAGCTGAGGTAAAGGAACACACAGTTGCCACCGTGGTACACCGCAGTGCTCCCGGGCGGCCCCTGGATCACCTGCGACAGATTAACGGTGGACAAGTCGGCCCCGAAGACGACGAACGTGTAGGCGAGCTGCCCTTGCGGATCGCCCGGGATCGCGTTCGGCGCCAGGCGCGCGTGGAAGTAGATGTGCAGATCTCCCGGAACTCCGGCGCCGGCGTACACGGTGCAGGGCGGCTGCTGGCAAGCGTAGGGGAAGTCATAAGGCTTGACCGGGTTGGTCAGAACCTGCCCGCCAGAGTGCCAGTTGCCGTTGTCGTCCCGGATGACGCTCTCCAGCACACCACCGACAGTCCAGCGCTTGTAGTAGCTCTGCAGGGAGCAGCTTGCGTCGTCGGCCGGCCAACCCCAGTAGTCGGCCGGATCCGTGAAGATCGAGAGGTCGGTGAACGGTCGAGTGTCGAACGCTGTCCCGCTCGCCTGGCTCCCATGGTAGATCTGGGCACTGCCGATGATCGTATCCCACCACACACCGTACTCCGGATGGAACACGTAGCAGCTATTCCCCTGGTAGACGAGCGTGACCTGCTGGCCGTAGAACTGGTTTGCCGACCAGCGCGACTCGGTGTACGAGAAAGGATGGCACTGATGCGTGGGCGCCGGGATGCTCGCCAACGCCGTTTGCGTCTCGGGCGTCTGCTGGAGCTGCTGGTAGCGCCACTGCTCGTACTGAAGGCCGACATTGCCGGACTCCACCTGCCAGCCTGACGGGTTTGACGGCGTGTAGGTCAGCACCCGCCGCTCGAACACCTGCACCAGGACCTGCCTGGAGACGCCACCGACGAGCACGTTGGTCCAGTACGCCTCGGTCAGGGGATAGCCGGTGGCGTAGAACGGGTTCTGGAAGAGCTGGCCGGTCGATGTCTGGCCGTTCTGCTCGACCAGCCCGGTGCTGGTCATGAACGCCCAGAACACCGACGCCACCGTGTGCTTGGTCGGCGCTCCCACGTCCTGCGCCGTCACGTTGTCGCTCGAGAGCGACGGGTCCGTCCCAACGGTCCCCGCCCGGTCCACCGTCTGGGTCAGCACCCAGCCGCTGGGGATCGGCGCGTTGCCCATCAGCCCATTGAACGTCGCGTAGGTCGGTCCGTTCGGGTCGTTGAGGTCCCCGGCCACGTTGACCAGGGCCGGCGGGTACTGCTCGAAGGTGTTGTCGCCGAGCTGCATGTTGCCGGTGATCAGTTCCTTGACGAGCAGTCCGTTCGTGACGTACCAGATCGAGGACTGGTCGCCTTCGGGGTGCGTGATCTCCATGCGCGTCTTGTCGAAGTACTGCACCAGCCGCCAGCCGCTCGACGAGTCCCAGTAGGGCTCGACGAGGGCGGGGCTATCGGGACTCGGTCCCCACATCCAGGTGCGACTGGCCTGGCCGGCGGCCACCGGCTGGTCGGTGTAGGCCCAGGTGCCCTGGAAGTGCGGGCTGGCCAGCGCCGTGTCGGCGCGCGCGGCCGGCGCGACCGCCACCAGGGGTAGCAGTGCCAGCACCAGCCCGATGGCGAGTACGACCGAGGCACGATGCCAGCGCAGATTGTCGTCCACCGGACTCCCCTTCCCGAGCCGCGCGACACTCCCCAGCACCCGTTGCCGGATGCACCGGCGCGTGGCCCCGTCGTCTCGCCCGCCCCCACGACCGACGAGACAGCGGCAACTCCGGTCGTCGCGCCGCAGACCCGACCCCTGCGTCGACCTGAACCACCAGGATCTCCACCAGCCAGGTCAGATGCAGACCCAACGTAACAAGCGGGTTGGGTTTGTGGACGCGAGGCCGCTGAAGTGGAACAGAATGGAACGGCGGGAGACACCCGGGTGGCGGTCGTCGCGCGGACGGCGAGCCGCGCCGGCGCGATCCGGAGCTACCGGCCGGGGATGCCTGTATCGCCGGTGGTCAGCGACGCTGGCTCCCCGCCCGGGCGAGGGTCATAACCTCGGCGGGGGTCATGGCGCTCCCCTCGGCAAAGGCCGCATCGAAGCGCTCCTGGCCGATCAGGTCGAGCACCATGGCGACCTCGCGCTGATAGATCGCGTCGGCGGCTGGCGGAACCGTGATCTGGAACGCCTGCTGCAGCGCCCGAGAGGCGCCACAGAGCCGGGCTGCCCGGACGCCGTCGCCGCGCCGGTGCGCCACGGCGGCGAGGCCGAGCACGGTCAGCGAGGTTTGCAGCCGGTCGCCGGTCTCCTCGTGGATGCGGAGCGACTCGGAGTAGGCATCCACCGCCTCGTCGAGATTTCCGGCGAAACAGAGCGCTGTCCCAAGGTAGAAGGCCGCTCCCCCCAGAAAGGACGTGCGGCCACTGGCACGCAGGCGCTCGTCTGCCTCGCCAAGCCACGTCACCGCTCCGAGGACGTCGCCGCTCAGCAGCGCCTGAACTCCACGGTCACGGAGCGCGCGCGCGAGGCCCACCTCGTCATGCGTGTGGCGGCAGAGGTCCTCTGCCTCGTCGAAGTAGCGGCTGGCCGTCGCGAGGTCGCCCAATAGGACACAATGGGCTAGCCCGAGGTCGCTCAGAGCGCGGGCAATACCGTCCTCATCCCCGACCATGCGCCAGTGCTCGAGGGCCGTCTCAAACCACGGCAGGGTCTGCTCGGTGACGTGGCCCGAGTATTCACCAAGGGCAAACTGCCGGTAGACGAGCGCCTGGCCACGCTGGTCTTCGAGTTCCTGCCAGAGCGCAAGCGCCTGCCCCCCGTACGCCTCGGCCTGGCGGAGTTCCGATTGGATCGAGGTCATCGTGCAGGCGCCGGTGAGGAGCGACGCCAGCAGTCGGGGGGTTGTCTGGTCGCTCCTATCCAACGCCGCCTCCAGCCAGTGCCGGCCTTCCGACACTCGACCGTACTCGAGCCAGTAGGGCCAGAACGCCGCGGTCAGGCGCACGAGCAACTCCGGGTCGTCGCGGGTCGCGGCCCAGCTCAGGGCGGCGCGGACGTTGTCGAGGTCGGTGTCGACCCGCTCGTACCAGTCGCTCGGGCGCGCATCGGGCACGTAGGGCGCCGCCGACTCGGCCAGCGCCAGGAAGTGGCGGGCGTGGCGCTCCCGCAGCGTGTCCCCGTGCCCCGTCGCCGCGAGGAGCTCGGCGCCGTACTCGCGGATCGTCTCGAGCATGCGGTAGCGCCGCGCGCCGCCGGGCGCGGCCGCGGCCACGCGCACGACGAGGCTGGCGTCGACCAGGGCCGTCAGCGTCTGCTCGACGTCGCCCGCCGTCATGCCTTCCAGGGAGCAGACCTCGACGGCGGCCGGCTCGGTCCAGCCGCCGACGAACACGCTGAGGCGGAGCAGGAAGGCGCGCGCCGGCTCCGGGAGGAGGTCGAGGCTCCAGGCGATCGCGTCGCGCAAGGTCTGCTGGCGCGGGAGGACGTCGCGCGGGCCGGCGCTGCCCAGGTCGAGCCGGCCGGCGAACTCGGCCAGCAGCCGCTCCGGGCCGCGGTCGCGCGTACGGGCGGCTGCCAGCTCGATCGCCAGCGGCAGGCCGTCGAGCCGAACACACAGCTCCGCCACCGCCGCCAACTCCTCGTTGTCGTCGAGCGCGCGGCGCGGATTGGCGCTCCGGGCGCGCTCGAGGAACAACTCGACCGCCGGGTTGGTCAGCAGCACCCGGCGCGGCCGGTCCGGCTCGGGCAGCGGCAAGGGCTCGACCGGCCACGCGTGCTCGCCGTAGACGCGCAGCGGCACCCGGCTGGTGGCCAGCACCTTCACGTGCGGCGCGGCGCGCAGCAGGGCGACGACGTCCGGGCCGCAATCGACCACCTGCTCGAGGTTGTCGAGCAGCAGCAGCACGCGGCGTGTCCGCAGCCAGCCGGCCAGGCGCGCCTGGAGCGACGAGTCGAGCACGTCGCGCAGGCCGACGGTTTCGGCGACGGTCTTGACGACCAGCTCGGAATCGGAGACGGCGACAAGCGGGACGAAGAAGACGCCGTCAGGGAAGGCGTCGAGCACCTCCCCGGCCACGCGCAGCGCCAGCCGCGTCTTGCCGCTGCCGCCGGTGCCGGTCAGGGTCACCAGACGCACGCCGTCGCGGCTGAGGAGCTCGGCAAGGCCGGTGACCTCGTCGACCCGACCGACGAAGGAGGTCAGGCCGGCCGGCAGGTTGTTCCGGGTCGGGAGCGACCAGCGCTCGAGCAGCGTCCGCTCCTCGGCGGACGGCGTCCGCGCCAGCGCGTCGATCGGAGGCAGGTTGGCGGCGCGGAGAAGGCGGTTGGCGCTGACCTTCGGCAGGCTGAGCGCGGCCGCCACGCCGAGCAACCCACCGCGATGATAGGGCTTGACCGACTTGCCGTTCAGCCAGCGGCTCAGCGTGGCCGAGGACAGCCGCGCCCGCTCGGCGAGCTGGGTCTGATTGAGGCCGCGCTCGTCCATGTACTGCTTCAGCAGCGACGCCAGCGGAGTCGCGTCCTGCCGCTCACCCGCGCCACGCATGCGCCCGCCCCTCGTCGCACGCTCCCACCTCGACTCTGGCTGTGTTATATACAGAATACCGGGAAAGACGCAGCGAACAAAGTCCGGGAACGCCCGAGCCGGTTCTACTCGTCAGACGAGTACGGGAGGCCCGCCACGCGGCCGCCGCCCGAACTGGGACCAGGAGACGGTGCCGACGAGCGCGATGGGGACGATCGCCGCCCGAGTGGGGCTGACCCGGCGAACAAAACTGGCGTGGGGGACGTCCGGGCTGGGGGTCGAGGCGCTCCGACAGAGCCGCAACGCCTGGCTGGTCTTCTTCTACGCCCCGCCCGCCGGTGCCGGGCACGCGGCGATGCTGTCGCTGGCCACCGTGAGCGTGCTCCTCTTTGCGGGCAAGCTGCTGGAGGCGTCGGCCGATACCCTCATTGGCTACTGGAGCGATCGCACGTCGTCGCGGCTCGGCCGGCGGATCCCGTACGTCGTGCTGGCGACGCCTCCGGCGGCGGTCTTCGCGGTGCTCCTCTTCGCCCCGCCGGTCCGGACGCCGGGGGCGCTGATCGCCGCCTACTTTTTCGTGGCGCTGGAGTTGTTCTACCTCTTCAACAGCCTGGCGGGTGTCCCCTACGAGGCGCTGTCACCCGAGATCGCGCGCACGAAGGTCGAGCGGTTGTCGCTGTCCGCCTGGCGCGTCTACGGCGGGGTGATCGGCGCGGCGCTGGGACTGGTCGGCAGCGGACTGCTGATTAGCCACATCGGCTTCCGGGACATGGTGGCGGTGATCGCCGCGCTGATGGTCGTCACGCGCTACGCCGGAGTCGTCGGGGTGTGGCGGCACGTGGAGCGTGAGACGCCGCCAACCCACCTGTCGCTGGTGACGACGCTGCGGCTGACGGCGGCCAACCGGCGACTGCTCGTCTTCTTGCTCTCGTTCGTCCTCTTCAGCACCGCGCTGGCGATGCTGGTCGGCCTGCTGCCCTACTACGTGACGAGCGTGCTCCAGGAGGGCGATACCGGCACCTGGTCGGCGCTGCTGACGGCGGTCGGGATCGGCTCGATGGGACTGGCGCTGCCCGTCTTCTCATGGCAGGCCCGCCGCACCTCGAAGGACCACGCCTACCGGCAGGCGATGCTGGCGGCGGCGGTGGCCTTCCCGGTGCTCTTCGTGGCCGGCTCGCTGCCGGGGATCGACCGGACAGTCCAGGCGCTGGTGGCGCTGGTGATCGTGGGGGCGCCGCTCGCCGGGGTCTACCTCTTCCCGGGCCCGATCATTGCCGACCTGTGCGACCTGGAGGCTCGCGAGCGGGGGCTGCGGCGGGAGGGGATGTTCTACAGCGCGCAGGCGTTCATGGACAAGGTCACGGAGGCGTTCGCGCCGCTTCTGCTCGGTCTGCTCCTGCTGCTCGGTGACCGCCCGGGCGACACGCTGGGCATCCGGCTGGTCGGCCCGGTCGCCGGCCTGGTGGTGCTGGCCGGCTATCTGGCGCTGCGCGCGCACGAGCCGGCGGTGGGCAGGGCGACGTGAGCTGTCGGCGGAAGCTGGTCGCCGCGCAGCCGGACGACGAAGGATCACCATCGACGTAACTGGGCGGGTTTGAAACCCGCCCCTACGAGGCGCGAGGATCGGGCGGCACAATACGGGTTACGCCCCGCCGGGGTGGTCGAGCGACTGCTCCAGCAAGTCGAGGTACTCCCGCATGGTGGTGAAGGCGTCGTCGTACGGCTGCGCGGTCGTCAGGTCGACCCCGGCGTCGCGCAGCAGATCGAGCGAGTCCTTCGACGAGCCCGCCGCCAGGAAGGCGAGGTAGCGGTCCCGCGCGCCCGCGTCGCCCGCCAGCACCCGGTGCGCCAGCGCCGTGGCGGCGATCAGGCCGGTGGCGTACTGGTAGACGTAGAAGGCGCGGTAGAAGTGGGGCACCCGCGCCCACTCCAGCTCGACCTGCGGGTCGACGGCGAAGTCGGGCCCGTGGTAGTCGGCGACCAGACGGCTGTACTCCTGCATCAGCCGCTCCGGGGTGAGGCCTTCGCCGGCCTCGACGATGCGGTGGGTGAGCAGCTCGAACTCGGCGAACATCGTCTGGCGGAAGATGGTCGTCCGGAACGTCTCGAGCGCGTCGTTGACGAGATAGGCGCGCTCGCGCGGGTCGGTCGTGCCGGCGAGGAGGTGGGCGGTCAGCAGCCGCTCGTTGAAGGTCGAGGCGACCTCGGCGACGAAGATGGTGTACTGCGCGGTGGGGTGCGGCTGGCCCGCCGAGGAGAGGTAGGAGTGCATGGCGTGGCCGGCCTCGTGCGCCAGGGTGAAGGCGTCGTTGAGGGCCCCGGCCCAGTTCAGCAGCACGTACGGGTGCACGCCGTAGACGCCCATGCTGTATGCGCCCGAGCGCTTGCCGGGTGTCTCGTGCACGTCGGCCCAGCGGGAACCGAGCCCGCCGGTGAGGGCCTCGACGTAGCCCGTCCCGAGCGGCGCGAGCGCCTCCAGCACAGTGCCGCGGGCCTCAGGGAAGCTGAAGCTGCGCTCAGGCATCTCGACCAACGGTACATACAGATCGTACATATGGACCTCGTCGAGCCCCAGCGCCCGCCGGCGCAGCCCGACGTAGCGGTGCAGCAGCGGCAGGTAGCGGTGTACGGTGGCGATCAGGTTGGTGTAGACCTCGCTCGGGATGGCCTCGGGCTGGAGCGCGGCGTCGAGCGCGCTGTCGTAGCGCCGGGTGCGGGCGTAGAAGGCGTCGCGCTGCTCGCTGGCGGTCAGGAGCGCGCCGAGGGTGTTGCGGTGGGTGAGGTAGGGCGCGTGCAGCGCCTGGTAGGCGTCCTGGCGGACGCGACGGTCCCGGCGCTCGACCAGCCGCAGGTAGCGGCCCTTGGTGACCTCGAGCTCGCTGCCGTCGCTGTCAACGATCGTGCCGAAGCGGGTGTCGGCGTTGTCGAAGAAGGTGAAGACGTTGGACGGCGTCTGGGCCATCTCGGCGGTCTCCGCCAGCACCTCCTCGACCTCGGCGGAGCGGACGTGCGGCCGCTCGCGGATGATGCGCTCGATGGTGCGGCGGAAGGGAGCGAGGCCCGGCTCGGCGTCCAGCGCGGCGCGCAGCTGGTCGTCGCTCAACGTCAGCAGCTCGGGGGCAATCCAGGACGAGGCGCGGCCCAGCGCGACGGCGAGGGCCATGGCCTGCTCGTAGCGCTGGATGGCGGCGCTGTTGCGCGTATCCTGGTCGCGCTCCAGGGCGGCGTAGCCGAACAGCCGGTCCAGGCGCTCGTCGATCTGGTCCGAGAGGGTGAGGACGGCGAGCAGCTGTGCCGGGCCTTGGTCCAGCGTGCCGCGCAGCGCCTCGAGCCGCGGGACCTCGGTCTGCAGCGCCTCTCGCTCGGCCGACCAGGTCGAGTCGGTCGGGAAGATGTGCGCCAGGTCCCACGTCTCGTTCTCGGCCAGCGCATCGCGCGTCAGCTGCGCCATCGTTCGATTCCTCCTCGCCTCCATACCCGGATGCCGTCGTCCTCGTCGCCGCCGTTCCGCGGCCGGCGTTCCCGCGCGCCACACCGGAGCCCGCGGTGCTTGAGGTCGGGACAGTCTACACGCTCCACATGCCGCGCGGGGGCCGGTGTTCAGGTCGACGCCGATGCTCTATTATGGTCTCCGCGGATGCGCGAGCGGTCGCCGGTCTGGTCATGGGACGCGGCCTCTGCTATGGTGCGTCGCTGAGGTCACACGCACGGGCCGCGCGGAGCAGATGCTGAAGCTGGTTTCCCGCGACAGTCGACGACGACAACCGGCGAGAGGAGCGAGGGTTGCTGGAGAAATGGCTGCTGGTCGAACTGGGCATGATGGGCCTGTTCGGCGGCGGGTGGAGCATCCTGGGCACGCGGCTGATCCGCGATCAGGGCACGGCCACGCTCGCCCGGATCGGCTACGTGGCGGGCGCCGTCGCGATGCTCGCGTCGGTCGTGTACATCCTCTACGGCCTCATCCACTACGCCTAGCGCTCGCGGTACCGCGGACACCTTGGCGGGCAGCTGGCCCGCCTTTTTCTATCTGGGCGCGCTCGACGGACCGCGGACCGGAGACTGGCGTCGCCTTGCCGTGGACGGGTCACTCATGCCCTGCCGAGGACGATCAGATCCATCGCGCGCAGCCGCTCGGGGTCGGCGATCAGGTCGACGGCGACGATCCGGTCGCCGGTCGTGAAGCGGTAGACGACGCGCGGTCGCCCCTGCACCAGCCACACGGCACACGCCTGGCCCTCGATCAGCGCCGGAGTGGCACCGCGCGCGATGCTCAGGAAGCGGGCAGCGTCGTGCGCGCCGTGGATCTCCGGCGGCGCGCCCAGCTTCACCGCCGTTTCGTCCGCGCGCAGCGCGATGTCGGGGTCCAGCACGGCGAGCAGGGCGTCGAAGTTGCCGTCGCGGGCAGCGGCGAGGAAGGCGTCGACCAGCCGGTCGTGACGGAGCCCATCCGCATCCCGGTCCGTACCCTGTCCCTGCACCCGGCGACGGGCACGGCTGGCAAGCTGGCGCGTGGCGGGCGTGCTGCGCCCGACGATTCGCGCGATGTCCTCGAAGGGCACGGCGAACATGTCGTGGAGCACGAACGCGACGCGCTCCGCGGGCGAGAGCGTGTCGAGCACGACCAGCAGGGCGAGCCCGATGGAGTCGGCCAGGAGCGCCTCGCGTTCCGGATCGGCTTCCAGCGCGGAGCCGGCGACCGGCTCGGGGACCCGCGCGCCGGCCGGCAGCTCGGGCCGTGACCGCCGCGCCTGCAGCATGTTCAGGCACACCCGCGAGACGACGGTGGTGAGCCAGCTGCCGAGATTCTCGACGGCGTCGACGTCCGAGCGGCTGAGCCGCAGCCAGGTCTCCTGAACGGCATCCTCCGCCTCGCTCGGCGAGCCAAGCATCCGGTAGGCAACGGCCGTCAACCGACCCCGGTACCCCTCGAACCGCTCCGCCAGCCAATCGCTCTCGTGCACTGTCACACTCCTCCGTTGCGATCGGTCTTTAACCATAGGACCGGCGTGAGGGCGCCGATGTGACCGGACCTCTGGAGAGATGGGAGCATTCGATCATGACGACGACCAGCGCGGCGCGACCGCCGCGCATACAGAACCCGGCCGCGCTCCTCCCCGACGCCATGGGCGCGATCCAGTCGATGATCGCGGCGAGCCAGCAGGGCGGGGTGCCGGCGGCGACGCTGGAGCTCGTCCACCTGCGGGCCAGCCAGATCAACGGCTGCAGCTTCTGCGTCGACTACGGAGCGCGCCACGCACTGAAGGCGGGCGAGAAGGCCGAGCGGATTGTCGCGGTGTCGGCCTGGCGGGAGGCTCCGTACTTTACCGACGCCGAGCGCGCCGCGCTCGCCCTCGCCGAGTCGGTGACCCGGCTCTGCGACCGGCCGGACCCGGTGCCCGACGACGTCTGGGACGAAGCCGCCCGGCACTACGACGAGCGGGCGCTCGCGGGGCTGCTCCTCTGGATCGCCACGACCAACGTCTTCAACCGCCTCAACGTCAGCACGCGCCAGCCGGCCGGCGCCTGGGGCTGAGCGGCCTGAGGCCCCGCGACCGGGGAGATGGAACGATCCAGATCTGACCATCAGGTGGTCTTCGGATGGTCTGGCCGACGGAGGCCCCGGCTGAGCCGGCAAACGCCACGCCCCATGCCCAGCAAGGGCGGAGCGGGCTCACCGCAGCGTGTAGCGCAGGAAGAGGTGGCTGCCGCCGCGACGGACATCGACGAGCCGCGTCCAGAGCGGGTGCTCGGGCGCGAAGACGCGCCCC
>DATKRJ010000533.1:0-4514 GCA_035532355.1 Thermomicrobiaceae bacterium
CGACGCGCCGACGAACTGACGGTGAGGCGATGTTATGTCGTCTCCCCGTCGGCGACGCCGGTAATCCGATGAGATCGCTAGAGTTGGGCTCTGGAGGCCGCGCGCTTGCGTCCGCAGCCACCCAGGGTGCCCGGCCCATACACGTCCGCGCTCTGTTGGCGACGAGTTTGGGAGCGCGACTCCGGCGGATTGTCACGCATCTGACACGCCGCCAGCCTCGCCGCTGTCACTCCTTTCACGTTGGTCGGCGCACACTCGACGTGCACGGGACTCGGAGGGTCGCATGACAGTCCTTCGACGCCTGTCCGCCTGGCTGAAGGTGGCCGCCCGCGAACACTGGCTGTCGCTCCTGATCCTCGCCGTGCCGATCAACTGGGTGGTCTATCAGTCCGATACAGCAGAGAACATCCTCCCCATGCTGCCGCTGCCGCTGGTGGCCTTCGCCATTGGGCTGACACTGCGGCCACGGCACGTGTGGCTCTTGTGGCTTGGGAGTGTGGTCATCGAGTGGCTCGTGGTCGGCTACATGGGGAAATACAGCGAGCCGGGAGGTGGTGAGACGGTGCGCAGCATCGTGATCGAAGCGTTCCCCTGGATGGCCCTTGGCGTCCTGGTGCCGGTCTGGCTCGGCCGGTTCCTCGGGAGCGGCCTGCGCGAGGGTCGGCATTCCGACGCGACGCCGAAGGAGCCCGCGTCCTGAGCGGCATGACGACGAACAGGTCCGTCTCGCCCGGCCCTGGTGGGCGTCACGCATCGCACTGGCCGGCCGGCGGCGCCGCTCGACGTGCCGCGCTGGCGTGACCTCCGGCGCCGTGTTGCGGTCCGTGGTTACTGCCGCGACGCCCCCTTACCGCCGGGGCCCGCGATCACCTCAGCCGGCATGTCGCGCGCCGCGTGGAGCCCCGAACGACCGGCGCCGGGCGCACCAGCCCCAGCCCAGGCATCCGGCCCGGCACGACGCCGAGTCGGGACGGCCTCCGTCGTGGATCGACCCTTCACCGGTCGTCGGCCGGGCACGGTCGTACCTGTACCGGAGATCGGGTTCGGCGGTGCTGGACCCTCGTCCCTACCCTCGTAGGAATTATGTCCTCTTGCCGGCGGATCTCACGCGCGATCCAGGTAGCCGTAGCGGCGCAGCAGATCCTCGCAGAGCAGCAGCGCCAGCGCGCTCGCGCCGTCCGACACCCTGCCCGTGCGCGCCAGCTCGAGTGCCTCGCGGGCCGGCGTCGGCAGGATCTCGATGCGCTCGGTCCCCTCGCGCGCCGGCTTACCGCCGAGCTCGACCTTTAGCGCCAGGAACACGTGGCTCTCCTGGTCGCTGTGGGTGTTCGAGCTGTAGAACGAGCCGACCCGCTCGATCGCCCCGCAGCGCGCGCCGATCTCCTCGCGCAGCTCCTGACGGGCGACGTCCTTCAGGGCGACCCCCGGCCGGTCGTGGCTGCCGCCGGCCGGCACCTCCAGGCACCAGTCGTCGACCGGGTAGCGGTACTGGCGAATGAGGACCACCTGACCGTCGGACGTCACCGGCACGACGTAGACCGCCGGCGACTGGTGCAGGTAGGTGTAGGTGATCTGGCCATGGCCGTCGATCTGGACGTCGTCCTGGCGCAGGGTGATCCAGGGCGTGGCGAACGGCTGGCGCGTGGTCGCGACGCGCCAGCCGAGGGTCCTGCCCAGCGGTTTGTCGGCCTTTCCGCTCATCCCGCGTGTTCCCGCGGCTCACTGCACCGTGAACTGGCCGTCTCGCACGAAGACCTCGCCGTCCACCGTCACCTCGCCGCCCTGCCGGAGGTCGCAGATCAGGTCCCAGTGGATCGCGCTGCGATTTAGCGAGCCGCTGTCCGGGTAGCCGGAGCCGAGCGCCATGTGGACCGTGCCGCCGATCTTCTCGTCGAACAGGGTGTTGCCGGTGAAGCGGGTGATGTCGCGATTGGTGCCGAAGGCGAACTCACCCAGGTAGCGCGCTCCCGCGTCGGAGTTGAGCATCGACTCGAGGAACTCCTGGTTCTTGGCCGCGGTGGCCCGCACGACCTTGCCGTGCTCGAACCAGAGCTGGACCCCTTCCACCTCGCGCCCCTGCATGATCGACGAGTAGGTGAAGCGCACGTGCCCCTCGGCCGAGTCCTCGAGCGGACCGGTGAAGACCTCGCCGCTCGGGAAGTTGCGGTGCCCGTCGGAGTTGATCCAGGTCCGCCCGCCGACCTGGAGACGCAGGTCGGTGTCCGGCCCGGCCACGTGGACAGCGTGGCGCGGCGTTAGCCAGTCGATCAGCTGTCCCTGGTAGACACCGACGGCGCGCCAGCTGGCCACCGGGTCCGGGTCATCGAGCTTCTCGGCACGGAAGACGAACTCTTCATACTCCTCGAGCGACATGTCGGCGTCCTGGGCGTAGGCCTCGGTCGGGAAGACGGTCGACGACCAGCGCAGCGCCCCACTGGCGGCTCGGTCGAGGTACGCCTGGCGGACGGCCGCGCGCGCCTTGCCGTGCGCGCGCTGGCGCGCGGGATCGATGCCGGAGAGCGAGCGCGTGTTGGTCGCGGCGCTCACGCGCAGCCAGCAGTCGGCGTCCTCGGAGGCGAAGCGCTCGACCGGTGAGATGACGCCGAGCTGCTCGTCGGTGCCGTCGCGCAGCAGGATCTCGGTCGCCCCGGGCAGCTGGACGTCGAGCAGCGGGAGCCCTCCCAGCGCCAGCGCGTGGCGGTAGGACGCGCGCAGCAGCGGCTCCGCGAGCGCGCCCCCCGAGATGACGACGCGATCGCCCGGCTTGATCTCGAGCGAGTACTCGGTCATGACGCGCGCCAGGCGCTCTACACGGCTATCCAGCATCGGCTCTCCCTTTCCTCGCGACGTCCGCGCCGGCTCAGGCTCCCTCACGCCCTCGCGGCCGACCCATTGACGCAGATTGGAGACTGGAGCGCAACGGACCGTCGCGTCGCCTCGCCGCGCGGAACTCGACTATAATCGCGTCGTCCGGCACCCCCCATGCGACGGCCAGCGGTAGACGAACGTCGAGCGAGAGGACCGCGGCGATGAGACGGCGAGCGCGCTGGTCCATCGCCGTGTGGCTGGTCGCCGCGCTCACGGCCGGCTGTGTTGGGGGCGCCGCGCGGCCTGCCGCGGGCGCGGCCACGGGCACGCCGACGCTGTCCCCGGGGACGCTGTCGGTTGCCGCGGCCACGTCACGCCGGGCCGCGGCCGGAAGCGTGGACGTGATCGCCTACGTCGACCCGCCGGCCGAGGGCGACGCGGGTGGCATGCCCCAGCCCGGCTGCCCGGTCGTGCTCGACCGCCTGCCCGTCCTGACCGACCACCCCTTTGCCCGCACCTTCGCCGTCGCCGGAGTCGTGCTCCCCAATCCGGTGCCGCCGGCGCTGCCCGCGCTGCGGCTGGTCATCCCGCTCGATTTCGGGCTCATCGCGCTACCGCCCCACGCTCGGCTGCGCGGGCACTTTGACGACCCAGACTACGCAAGCTGCGCCGACCCGGGCAGCCTGTTCGTCCTCGACGCCGTGGCCCAGACATTGCCGGCCGATCAGGTCGGCGCCACCGAGACGGCTGTGACGACGGCCGGCTGGGCCAGCTGGCACGACGACGGTGTCGGGATTGAGCTGTCGCACCCGGCCGGGTGGACGGTGGCGGTCACGCGCAACGTCGGCGCGATCGTGCAGGCGCGGTTCCAGGGGACACCGGCGAGCCGGACGATCCAGCTGGCGGTGATCGCCGGGCAGACGCTGGCGACGCCCGACATGGAGACCGGGTTGCCGGCGCCCCTCGCCGGGGCCCGGCAGCTGCCGGCGTTGCTCGGTTCAGCCCAGGCCCGCCTGGTGGATGCTCCGGGGGATGCAACGCGCACCGGTCAATCACGGGAGGTGCGCCTGGTCGCCAACTATCAGGGCAACACTGTCGTCGTCTCGGTCCGCTTCGAGGACGGCCTCGGACTGGATCACGCACTGCTGAACACGTTCACGGCGCTGGCCGCGAGCGTGCGCTTCGACCGGCCGGTCGAGGCGTCGGATCCGCTCGATCCGACCCTGACCGCCAGCACCACGCTCGGTAAGGGGCCGTTCATCAGCCGCGGTCGCGCCGAGACGGCGGCCATCGCGGCCAGCGGGCTGCGTCAGGCAACGGTCGCCGACGCGCGGCTGGTGGCGGAGCGCGAGGCGCGGCTGGCCGGCCCCGGCACGTGTCGCGAGTTCCAGGGGCGACCGCAGGGCGTCTGGCTGGTGACCGTACAGGGGACGCAGCCGACCGGCGAGGACGCGCGGATGCTCGTCTACCTCGACGCCGCGACGGCTGAGCGGCTCTGCCAGGCACCGGCACCGGCGGCGCCCTGACCTTCGAGCGCCGTCCGGCGGGTGCCGGAGCGTCGCGATGGCGCGCGGTGGGCGTAACGAGGCAGCCCCCACCGGAATCCGGTGGGGGCTGGTCGGCGTGGTAGCGGGGGCGGGATTCGAACCCGCGACCTTTGGGTTATGAGCCCAACGAGCTGCCGCTGCTCCACCCCGCGGCGTGGG
>DATKRJ010000534.1:0-11724 GCA_035532355.1 Thermomicrobiaceae bacterium
AGAGAGCGGACTGAACCGCTCCGGGCGCGCCGCGCTCGACCGCGTCCCACTGACGACCCGGTCGGTGACCCGCATGGCCCTCTCCCGGGGACACTCAGTACGCGTTCTCGCCGCCGATGATCTGCGCCAGCGTGCGGGCCATGATCCGGGCGTCCAGCAGCAGCGACCAGTTCTCCACGTAGTACAGGTCGTACTCCGTGCGCTCGGCGATCGAGGTGTCGCCGCGCAGCCCGTTCACCTGCGCCCAGCCGGTGATCCCCGACCGCTCCCGGTGCCGCGCCATGTAGCACGGGATCGTCTGGCGGAACTGCTCGACGAAGTAGGGCCGCTCCGGCCGCGGCCCAACCACGCTCATCTGCCCGCGGAACACGTTGATGAACTGCGGCAGCTCGTCCAGCGAATAGCGTCGCATCAGTCGCCCGACCCGGGTGGGGCGCGGGTCGTCCGGGGTGGTTCGCACCGGGCCCGTCTCCGCCTCGGCGTCGACCGGCATCGAGCGAAACTTGTAGAGGTTGAACAGCCCGCCGTCGTAGCCCACTCGCTCCTGGATGAAGAGGATCGGTCCCGGCGAATCGAGCTTGATCAGCAGCCCCAGCAGCGCCATCAGCGGTGCCAGCGTCACCAGCAGCACGCTGCTCACCAGCACGTCGACCGCGCGCTTGACCGCCCGGCTCCCGCCGCGCAGGCCGATCGCGCGGACTGTCACGACCGGGATGCCGGCCAGATCGGTCACGCCGAGCCCGTCGTTGGTGATCAACCGGAAGACGTCCGGGTAGACCGTGACCCCGACCGGTAGGTCTCGCACCCGGTGCGTCAGTGCCAGGATCTCGGCGGGCGGCACCTCCTCCAGCGCGATCACCAGCTCGTCGACCGCGTACTGGCGCACCAGCTCGGCCAGGCGGTCGGTCGTCCCGCACACCACGTCCCCGCTCACCGCCGGGAAGGCCGTGCCGGCGCCGGGGTGCGCCAGGCAGCCCACGGGTGTGTACCCCGCCTCCGGCGTCCGGCACACGCGATCGTAGATCGCCGCCGCGGCACGTCCCGTCCCCACGATCATGACCCGTTCGGCGGCTACCCCGGACGCCCGCAACTGGCCGGCGAGCGCGGCGTGGGTCAACCGGCCAACCCCAACCAGCACCACGGCCAGCAGCCAGCCCAGCACGAGGATCGCCCGCGAGGGGACCACCTCGCCCCCCAGGATGACCGTGCTCGCCGCGATGGCCACCACCAGCCCGATCGAGACGTTGGCGCCCACGCGGTAGACCGTCTCCGCGCGGGAGACGCCGTGCTGCGGACGATAGAAGCCGCGCAAGGTGAACACTCCGAGGTCGGCGGCCACCGCGACGCCAAGCGAGATCGCGGCCCGCCCCGGCGTCTCCGCGCTCCCGGCCGGCACCAGCCCGATCGACCGCGCCAGAAGCGCGGCGCCCACGAAGGCGACCAGCACGGCACACGCGTCGAGGGCCACCTGCGCGCCCAGCACGGCGACGGTGGCCCGGCGGTGACGGGTGAGCTCGACGCCACCGGATTCGGTGAGCTCCTCGACCGCGGCGGCGGCAGTCGCGGGGACCCCGACAGGCAGCGTGCTCTTACTCACTCCCCGGCTCTCTCCGACGTCTCAGATTTCCGGTCGGGTCGGTCAGGCCACGCGCTTCGCCCCGGCCGGGCGCAGCACGTTCCGGGCAAGGGCGTAGCCACCGCGGGCGACGATGCCGGCGGTGACCAGCCAGTTGACCAGCACGAAGGTCCGCGGCGCGTAGTGCTTGCGGTGGAAGAGGTACATTGCCCGGTAGAACTCCACGATCAGGCGGTAGCTCTGCCGCGAACTGCTCGCACCCTTGTAGTGCAAGACCCGCGCCGCAGGGTAGTAGAAGACGGACCAACCACACTTCTTGATTCGATACGCCCAGTCCAGGTCCTCGCCATACATGAAGAACGATTCATCGAGCAGACCGGCATCATCGACCGCCGCCAAACGCACCAGCATGTAGGCGCCCATCACCGAGTCCACCGGGTAGGTCGCGTCCGGGTCCAGGTACGTCAGGTTGTAGCGCGCCAGTCGCGGATGGTGAGGAAAGGCGCGCGACAGCCCGGTCAGCTTCCAGAGGGCATCGGACGGCGTGGGGAAAGATCGTCGACAGGCCAGGTCCAGCCGGCCGTTCGGCAGCACCACCCGCGGCCCGACGACCCCCACCCGCGGGTGGTCATCGAGGAAGCGCGCCGTGAGCTGCAGGGTGTCCGGCTCCACGAAGCAGTCGGTGTTCAGCAGCAGCACGTACTGCTGGCGTCGATCCGCGTCCCAGGGAACCCGGCTGACAATCTCCCGCAGGGCAAGGTTGTTGCCCCGGGCAAAGCCCAGGTTGCCGGGCGCCTCGATCATGCGAACGTCGGGGAAGTGCTGCCCGATGAGCGCCGCGCTCCCATCCGTCGAGCCGTTGTCGACGACGAAGGCCTGCAGCGGCCGGTCGAGTCGGCTAGCGGTCAGATGGCGCAGGCACTCGGCGAGCAGGTCCGCGGTGTTGTGATTGACGATGACGACGGATACCCGCTTCATTGCGTCTCGTAGTATCGTGCCGCGTGGACCCTGGACGCAAGCGCTGCCCCGGTGCACGCGGGCAGACCGCTGGAGGCGACGGTGGAGCACCACGATTGCCGGGACGGCACGGCGCACAACCCGTCGCCGGCCACCGACCGCCGCCACCTGACCGGCGCGGCCTACGGCAGCGCCCGGCCGCTGGCGGCACGCCAGGCGATCTACCGCTACCTGCAGCCGCCCGTCGATGTCCCCTCCTTCTACGCCGCGCGGCATCCGCAGGGGATCCGTTGGGAGGCGCGGCTGGCCGAGGTCGAGCGGCGCGTGGCGGAGGTCATCGACGCCGAAGGCGCTTTCACGGTGCCGCTCCATGCCGGGGTCTTCGTCTGCCGGCTCGGTTTCGGATGAGCGCGGACCCCGACCCGCTCGGCTCCCGCCATCCGCGGCTGCCGGCCGGCCGTAGACTCAACGAGTACCCTCCGACAGTCGGTACGCTGGCGCGTGTCGCCGTCCGTGCTACGGCGCACCACGAGAGGAGTCCCGCGCCATGGTCTGGTTCAAAGGTGGACTCGGCGTCGTCTTCCTGCTGGTCGGCGTCGTCTGGATTCTGCAGGGCGTCAACGTCCTGGGTGGCTCGATGATGTCGGGCAAGTCCGGGTACGCCGTGCTCGGCGCGATCGTCGCCGTCATCGGCCTGGTGCTCCTCTGGAGCGCGTGGCGGTCGTGGTCGCGGCTGCCGCGGCCCGGCACCCCAAGAACCTGACCGGCCGCCCGGCCCCGCGGGCGATGCTCGCGGGGCCGGGCGCGTCCCCGGCGACTACGGCTGCGTCCCGTAGCGCCACTCGTAGTAGTGTCGGCCGACGTTGCCCATCTCCACCTGCCAGCCGGCCGGGTTCGACGGCGTATAGGTCAGGCAGCGCCGCTCGAAGCATTGCACCAGCACGTCCTTCACCTGCCCACCGACCTTGACCTTCGCCCAGTAGGCCTCGGTGATCGGGTAGCCGGTGGCGAAGAAGGTCGGGTCGAACAGTTGACCTTTGACGAACGTGCTGCCGTCCCAGACCAGTCCCTGGCTGTTCATGTAGTTCCAGAAGACATCGGCGATAGTGTGGTTGGTCGACGGCACGAACTCCGCCGCCGTCGCTCCGGCCGGCCCGCCGGATCCGATCGTCCCACTCCGGTTGATGGTCGCCGCGAGCGGCGTGCCGACCTTCGCCGCGGGCGCACTCAACACCGCCTGCAGCGTGGCGTAGGTCGGCCCATTCTGGTCGTCCGGATCGCCGGCTACCGGCACGTTGGCCGCTGCGCGCGACACGAACTGGTTGTCCCCCACCTGCATCTGACCGGAGATCAGCTCCTTCACCAGCAGGCCGTTGGTGACGTACCACACCGAGCTCTGGTCGCCCGCCGGGTTCGTCACCTCCATGCGGCTCTTGTCGTAGTACTGGACCGCGCGCCGCCCGCCCGGCGCCTGCGCGTAGACCTCCTGCCGCGTCGCGAACGGCGCCGGGCCCCAGATCCACGTCCGGCTGGCCGCGCCCGCCGCCACCGGCCGGTCCTCACGGTTCCAGGTACGGCTCCAGGCCGCCGTCACCGTCGGCGTGACCGGCGTCGGCTGCCAGCCGAGCCAGCCGACATTGCTGAACGGCACCTCCGCGCCGCTGGCCAGGTCGCGGATCGAGGTGATCGAGGGTTGCCCGTAGGGCGTCGCGATCAGCGCCACCCGGTCGTGGTCCGGCGAGAAGCCGACCACCATGCGTGAGTCGTTGAGCAGCAGCGTCGTCGACGCGCCACTCTGCAGGCCCACCCGGGTGATCGTCGTCGGGAAGCTCTTGACGACGTAGGCGTAGCGGGTCAGCGGGTCGACGGTCACGTAGGCGTCCGGCAGGGTGTTCGACGGGTAGGAGATGGGCAGGTTCACGTAGACCCGCTGGCCCAGCGTCGCCAGGTTGACCGCCACCAGGTCGTGGCCGCCCGTCCCGTAGTCGAGGAAGAAGAGGGTATTGCCGTCGGTCGAGGTGAAGAACGGTCCGCCACAGGGGTTCGCCAGCCGCTGCGAGACGAGTTGAGTGGTCCCAGTCGTCACATCGTCGCTCCGCACCGCCCCATCGCTCGCCGAGACGTAGAGCAGCCGGTTCCCGTCGCCGGCCCAGGCGAACTTCCCAATGGATTGGGCGACCACGGTGCTGCTGCCGCTGCCGGCGTCGATCCAACCGAGATCGTGCACCGGGCAGCCGGCGTTGTACGGATCCGCCAGGAAGTGCGTGAAGCCGAGCCGGGTGCCGTTCGGGGACCAGAGCAGCTGGTCCGCGGCCACGCCGACGCTCAGCTGCAGGCCGCCGTTCCGGTCGTAGGTGTAGACCCAGCCGCCGTCGACCAGCGCCAGCCGCGAGCTATCGGGCGACCAGGTCGGCTGCCCGCCGGCGTGCAGCCAGCGCACGCCCAGGCTGCCGTCCGGGCTGACCAGGGAGACGCCGTTGGACCCGACGACCGCCAGCCGGGTGCCGTCCGTGGACCAGGCGAAGCTGGTGTAGCCGCCGGACTGCGTCAGCTGCACCGGCGCGTCGCCGCTGTCCTGAGCCACCCAGAGGTTGTTGCCGCGATCGAGGTAGGCCACCAGACCGGTGGGCGCCAGGCCGGTGGCGGCCTGGGCGGGCGGGATTGCCGATGTGAACGGGGACGCGCAGACGACGAAGGCCAGGATGAGCACCAGCGCGCCCCGGGACCGAGCCCGCGGCATGCGCACAGAGAGCCTCCACTATCCAGCCGGGGTCTCGCGCGCACCCGGCGCGGTCGAGCCCACGGCGATTTCCCTCCCACCGCCATCGGGATGCGCTTCCGCCATCCCGCGCGCGGCTGCCCCGGGGGTCGGACCGCGTTCGACCCTGCCGGCTACAACGAACGAGGGTGGGCGCGGGTTCCCCGAGCGGCATCGTACAGGGCATCGACCCTGCCGTACGGCGCCGTACGGCGGGGCGTGGGCGGCGGATAACCGCGGTGCTCTGCGCCGCGATTCAATCAGCAGGGGCGTGACCCACCGCGCCCTATTGGCCCGGCCGAACTACGCCTCTGGTCGACCTTCGCGCTGTCCGCGCTCGCGCTACGGGGCAACGCGCACCTCCCTCAGCCGTCGCGCGAGATAGGCGCGCTCCGCCGGATTGGTCGTCAGTTCGAGCGCCCGCTCGTAGGCGGTGATCGCCTCCGCGTCTCGGCCCAGACGCCGCAGCAGATCCGCCCGCGCCGCGTGGTACAGGTGGTAGTCCGCCAGCGGCTCGTCCAGCTCCGTCATCAGCGCCAGCCCGGCGCCACAGCCGTCGGCCATGGCCACCGCCACCGCCCGGTTCAGGCTCACGATCGACGACGGGGCCAGCCGCCCGAGCACGCCGTAGAGAGCGGCGATCTCCGCCCAGTCCGTCTCGTCCGGCGAAGCCGCCTCGGCGTGGACGGCGGCGATGGCGGCCTGGAGCTGGTATGGGCCGGGCCGGCGCATACGCAGCGCCTGCTCGGCCAGCGCCACGCCCTCCCGGATCGCCGCCGCGTCCCAGCGGCCGCGGTCCTGCTCGTCCAGCACGACCAGCGCGCCGTCGCCCCCCGTCCGCGCGTCCCGGCGCGAGTCCTGGAGCAGCATCAGCCCCAGCAGCCCCAGCACCTCCGGCTCGTCCGGCATCAGCTCGCGCAGAACCCGGCCCAGCCGGATGGCCTCGGCGCAGAGCGACTGCCGCAGCAGCCCCTCGCCGGCCGTGGCGGCGTAGCCCTCGTTGAAGATCAGGTAGAGCACCGCCAGCACCCCGCTCAGGCGCTCCGGCAGCTCCCCGTCCGGCGGCACCCGATACGGGATCGCCGCGTCGCGGATCTTGCGCTTGGCCCGTACCAGCCGCTGGGCCATGGTAGCCTCCGGAACGAGGAACGCCCGCGCGATCTCCGGCGTGGTCAGCCCACCCAGCGTCCGCAGTGCCAGCACCACCCGCGCCTCCAGGTTGAGCGCCGGGTGACAGCAGGTGAAGATCAGCCGGAGTCGGTCGTCCTGCAGCCGGTTGGTCGTGAGGTCGTCGAGCATCGCATCCTCGTCGGGCCCCCGACCCGCCTCTTGCGCCAACGCGTCGTACTTCGTCGCCCGGACGCGGTCGCGCCGGACGTGGTCGATCGCCTTGCGGCGAGCCGCGGTCGTGATCCACGCGGCCGGGTTGGCCGGTACGCCGTCACGCGGCCAGCGCTCCAGCGCTACCGCCAGCGCCTCCTGCATCGCCTCCTCCGCCAGGTCGAAGTCGCCGAGCTGCCGAATCAGCGTGGCCATGATGCGGCCCGACTCCTGGCGAAAGACCTCCGCCACCGCGCGCGTCGTTTCGACCATCAGTCTCCAAATCGCCGCCCTGAGCCCGCGGCCGGGATCGCCGGCCGCGGGCCGCGGTCTTTCCCTACGCGAACTCCCAGACGGGCCGCACCTCGACCGACCCGCCATTGAACTCGGCGACGCGCGAGCCCCACTTCAGCGCCTCGTCCAGATCCGCGACGTCGATCATATAGAACCCGCCGAGCTGCTCCTTGGTCTCGGCGAACGGGCCGTCGCTCACCAGCGCCTTGCCGTCGCTGACCCGGATGGTCGTCGCCGTCGCGACCGGCTGTAGCGCCTCCCCGGCGACGTAGGCCCCCACGGCGTGCAGGTCGCGGCCGAACGCCTCGTGCCCCGCCATCATCGCGCTCTGGTCCTCGGCCGGCCGCGTCGACCAGGCCTGCTCATCGTCGAACAGCAACAGCAGGTACTTCACCCGCGCGCTCCTTCCGGACCTCGTCGCTCCGCTCCGCCGGCCCTTCGCCGGCGTCAACAAGACGACGAACGACTCACGCCGAAATCGACAGCCTGTGGCAGTGAATCGGACCACTACACCATCGTCGCCGTGCGCCCGGGCCGGTGCCGTCGATTCTACGCCCCCACCCTCTCGACCGCGCTCGAGCCGGTCGCCTTGACGGGCCGACCGAACGCCTGATACCCTCTCGCCGCGCGGCAACCCGGCTCGTCGCGTTATGTCGGCTCTCCAGAGGAGCGGTAGCCCGAGATGCTCTACCGAATGCCCGGGCGCGCCAGGCGCGCGGACTGATTTCGATCCCCGTTCGCGCGTGTCGATGGCGCCGTGCGGCGCGCATTCGTGTAGAGGAGACGCTCCCATGTCGACCAAGCCGGCCGTGAACAAGGTCGTGCTGGCCTACTCCGGCGGTCTGGACACCTCGGTCATCCTCGCCTGGATCAAGGAGAACTACGGCTGCGAGGTCATCGCCTTCACCGCCGACGTCGGCCAGGGTGACTCCTTCGAGGGCCTCGAGGCCAAGGCGCTCGCCAGCGGCGCCTCCAAGCTCTACGTCCGCGACCTGAAGCAAGAGTTCCTCACCAAGTACGCCTTCCCCAACCTGCGCGCCGGGGCCATCTACGAGCGCAAGTACCTGCTCGGCACCAGCTTCGCCCGGCCGCTCATCGCCGCCCACCAGGTCGACATCGCCCGCATCGAGGGCGCCGACGCCGTCGCTCACGGCTGCACCGGCAAGGGCAACGACCAGGTCCGCTTCGAGCTCACCTTCCAGGCACTCGCCCCGGACCTCACGGTCATCGCCCCCTGGCGTGAGTGGCACATTCGTGGCCGAGAGGACGCGCTCGAGTACGCCTACGCCCACAACATCCCGGTCACCCAGAGCAAGACCAACATCTACAGCCGCGACCAGAACATCTGGCACCTGAGCCACGAGGGCGGTGGCCTGGAGGACGTCTGGCAGAGCCCGAACGAGGACATGTTCCAGCTCTCCGATAGCCCGCTCGACGCCCCGGACAATCCGGTCGACATCGTCGTCGGCTTCGAGCAGGGCACCCCGGTCAGCCTCAACGGCACCGCCACGGGCCCGGTGGAGATCGTGGCGCAGCTCAACAAGCTCGGCGGGACGCATGGGATCGGCCGCATCGACCTGGTCGAGAACCGGCTGGTCGGCATGAAGAGCCACGGCGTCTACGAGCAGCCCGGCGCCACCATCCTCTCGATCGCCCACCGGGAGCTGGAGTCGATCACGCTGGATCGCGAGACGCTGCACTACAAGGACGTCATCGCCCACAAGTACGCGGAACTGGTCTACAACGGGCAGTGGTTCACGCCGCTGCGCGAGGCGATCGACGCCTTCGTCGACGTCACCCAGCAGCCCGTGACCGGCGAGGTGCGGCTGCGGCTCTACAAAGGCAACTGCATCCCGATGGGCCGCCGCTCACCGTACAGCCTCTACAGCGAGGCGTTCGCCACCTTCGGCGCCGACGAGGTCTACAACCAGGCCGACGCGAAGGGCTTCATCAACCTGTTCGGCCTGCCGCTCAAGGTCGCGGCCCTGGCCAAGAAGCAGCGCGAGGGCGCCTCCGGCGCGTAGGCGCGCCGAATGCCTGGACGATCCGCGAACGGGACCGCCGGGCGGCGCTCCCGTCGCCGTCCCCGGTCGACGGCGGTCGGCTGCTCTGCCCTCTGGCGCGCCGCGCCGAGGTCCCTTAGAATCGCGACGCGACCGGTTGGTGCGGCCGGGGAGGGTCGTGGCCGCCGGTGCGAGAGTTCCACGGATCACAGCGCTGATGGCCGTCCCGTCCGCCCGTCGATCACGGGTCGCGGGTGACGTGGGCGGTGTGACGTGAAGGGAGACGCCGGGTGGTGGTTCGCAACCGTCCCGTGGTCGGCCGGGCGTGGCTTATCGTGGCCGCCCTCGTCGCCGCGTTCGCGCTGGTGGCCTGCGGCGCCGGCGGTCCGCCCACCACGGACGTCGCCACGCCGCAGCCCGGCAACGTCCTCAACGTGACCATCACCGACAACAGCATCACCCCGGGCAACATGGTTGCCCGCGCCGGCCAGGTCACCTTCAACATCACCAACAACTCGAAGAGCGTGCAGGATCTAGCGGTCGACTCCGACGGCGTCCATCACAGCTCGCCGGACATTCAGCCCGGCCAGAAGCTGACCTGGACGGTCGCCCTCGACACGCCCAGCCCGGACCGGATCTACTCCGACAAGTCGGGTGCGCGCGACGCCGGCATCCAGGCGAACCTCGTCGTCGGCACCGGCGTCCCGGGCTAGGGCGCACAGCCCGACGGGGCGGTTCGGCATGAGGGAGCCTTTTCGGGGCGGGGGTCGCGCGGCCTCCGCCTTTTCCGTTGCCTTCGACGGCAAGTAGTCGGCTCTCTCCCCGACGGCCGGCGCGTTTGGCGCGCTCGCTGCCCCCCTCGAGAACACCGGGCGGCTTGCGAGATGCGGAGAGACGAAATCCCGTCCACGCCGAGCACCTCCTCGGTGATCTCCGGGGGTCGTGCTGTCGTATTGCTGTCATAGGTTCACCGCGGGGTTGACGTCTTTTCAATGGTGAAGAGCCTACGATGGAGCCGTTTGGGGATAGGTCCCGGTTTGGAGGCCAGCAGTGAGCGGTGATGCCGCGATTGTCCGGCACGGAGCGACCGGTGCACGGGGCATCGCCCCGGAATCCACGCTGCCGCGCCTGCGCCGGTACAACCTGATCGTCGGCCTGGTGCATCTCGCCCAGGCGGCCGTCATCTTCGCGCTGAGCAATGACTTCGCGCTACCCATCACCGCCGGCTTCCTCGGTGGGCCGCCGGGCAGTGCGTTCACCGCGCGCGAGACGCTGTGGAAGGTGCCGATCGGGTACGCGGTGGGGTTCTTTCTCCTGCTGGCCGCGGCCGACCACCTGTTGATGGCCGCGCCGGGGATCTGGCCCTGGTACCGCGACAACCTGGCCCGCAACATCAACTACGCGCGCTGGTGGGAGTACGCGATCAGCGCGTCGGTCATGATCGTCCTGATCGCGCTGGTAACCGGCGTCAGCGACGTCGGCGCGCTGATCGCGATCTTCGGGATCAACGCGGCGATGATCTTCTTCGGTATGCTGATGGAGATCTTCAACCGGCCGGGTGAAGGGCAGCGCGTGAACTGGACGCCCTTCATCTTCGGCTGCGTGGCCGGCGTCGTGCCCTGGATCGTGATCGCCTACCAGTTCTTCGGCGCCGAGAGCCGCGCGCCTGCCGGGGCGGGAGTGCCGGGGTTCGTCTACGGGATCGTGATCTCCCTCTTCGTGCTCTTCAACACCTTCGCCGTGAACCAGGCGCTGCAGTACGGGCGCGTCGGCCCCTGGCGTAGCTACCTGTTCGGCGAGAAGGCGTACATCGTCCTGAGCCTCAGCGCCAAGACGCTGCTGGCCTGGCAGATCTTCGCCAACACGCTGATCCGCTGAGCGGTTCCGGCGCCCCGCCGGACCGCGGCGCGAGACCCCAGCACGGCCCGCGGGCAGTACCCGCGGGCCGTGCCGGCGCGTATGGCGGCGCGGTGACGTCGATATGCCGCGCGCGATTGACAGGCTGAGCGCGAGCCTGCTGATACGCGCTGCAGCTCGACGCGGCTACCTCGATGACGGCGGGATAGGGGTTTCGTCGTGATCGGGCGTTCTCCTGCCCGGCGTGCAGGGATTGGGCCGGCACCTTGCGCGATGGGTACCCCGGCGACGACATTGTTGTCTTGACTGCCAGCTCGTGGCGCCTGACCAGCAGCCGGCGGGACGGGCGTCCCATCTCACACCCGCATGGATCGTGAGGTGCCGCCGCGAGGGCGCTCGACGTCCGGGCCTCGCTGTCGCACTACGTGCTACCGCTGCTGATCCTGCGCGCCGTCTCCGCGGGTCTATATCTGGCGTTTGACGACCCCGGCATCTCTACCCGTTCATGGTCGATGCGGTCGTCCTTCTCCTGCGCGATCTCCTCTCCCAACCGGAGCATTCGTGGGTCTTGCCGGCCGCCGTCGGTGTCGCGGGGCTGGTCCGGTTCCTGGTCGATATCCGGGACGAGCCTGACGTGTTGCCGATCATCGGCGTGCCCATCGGGGTAGTCGCCTTCGACGCGGCGATGACGGGCGTGGTCTATCCGCGCAGGGCGCTGCGCCGGGGACCGCGCAGGCCCGCGACCTGGACCCCGGGCGGCCGTGCCCGAACGGGCCTCCCCTGACAGCCGTTCCGTGACCCGCTCGCGCCGGTCGGCACGCCGCCCTCGTTCGCGCTACCACCCTCACCTGATCGCTCCACCGGTTCTGTCAGCGGAACCGCGCCGCCGCGTCTGTCCGGCTGCGCGTCGATGCGCTACCATCAGCCTCACCGATGGCCGATCCATCCCGCGTTCCGCC
>DATKRJ010000535.1:0-14442 GCA_035532355.1 Thermomicrobiaceae bacterium
GGCCCTGGTCCTGCGCGAGTACGAAGGCCTCTCCTGTGAGGATATCGGGCAGATCATGGGCTTGTCCCGCTCCGCGGTCAAGAGCGTCCTCTTCCGCGGCCGCGAGGAGTTCCGCAAGCTCTACCGCTCCGCGGAGGTCGAAACGGAGACATGAGGCGTCAGGAGTGCGAGTCCATCAGGCCGTTGATTTCGGCCTACATGGACGGGGAGTTGACACCGGAGGAGACCCGGGCGCTCCACGCACACCTTGCCGAATGCGCCGCCTGTTCCGATCTCTTCGATGAGTATCGCGATCTCCGCGATCAGCTGCGGCACCTGCCGCCGACTCCGCCACCGCCCACACAGGTCCACCGCTACGTACGCCTGCGCACCGTCGACCATTCACCGACGCGCAGTGAGCGCTGGTTCGGCCTGACCGCGGCACGTCTCAGCTTCTCTGCCGCCGCGGCCGTGGTCCTCCTGATCGTGGTCTCCGCGCTAGCCCTCGTTCACGGCTACCAGCGCGACTCCCAGCCCGGTATCGCCCAGTCCCAACCGGCGGCCGGCGCATTTTGGCCGATCCAGCAGCCCATCGAGATTACCTTCAACAAGTCGATGGACCAGACCTCGGTCAACCAGAACCTGAAGATCATGCCGATTGGGGAGGCGACCCGGCTGCCGCGGAGCTGGAATGGGAACACGCTGGTCATCGGCGCCTCGGCCGTCGGCGGGGTGCCGCTGCTCCCCGACACCGACTACACCGTCGTGGTCCTCGGCACGGCTCGGGATGCCTACGGCAACATGCTCGGCCAGCCCTGGATGCTGCAATTCCACACCAGCCCGGTCGTCGCCCAGCAGGCGACCGTGACTCCAACGCCCACCGTCGCGCCCACTGTGGTGCCCGAGATCGCCCAGACGGAAGCTACCGCCACGCCGACACCGCCGTCTGTTCAGGCTCCGGCGACGACGGTCAGCACACCGCCGACGGCCGTGCCCGCGACGACCGCGGTGCCCACAAAGCCGAGCGCCACCGCCAGTCACGTCGTCACCGCGCCGACCGCAACGCCGACGCCGACACCTATCCCTCAGACAGCGGCTCCGGCCACACCCGCGGCGAGCACGACGCCGACAGTAGCGGCGACGGCTACCTCGACTACGACGACGGCCACGCCCATCGCGACGGCCGTCGCGGCCACTCCGACCACTGCCGTTACCGGTGCCTTCGGCAGCGTCTACTGGGCCAAGGCGACGGTCCAGACCCAGCTGGGTGCTCCATCCTCACGGGGTGCCTATACGTTCAGTGCGGCTATTTTGTCCTTCCAGCGCGGCACGATGTACGAGCGCTTCGACACTCAGACGATATACATCCTCTTCGCGGATGGGACCGTGAAGACGGTCCCGGATACGTGGACCGCGGCGGATGGTGCCGGCGGCGGCCAGCCGCAGGGGCAGCCTAACCTGTGGATCCCGTCCAAGAACTTCTGGAAAGCGTGGACCGCTGATCCGACGCTCGTGACCTCCATCGGCTACGCCACCAGCGCCGACGCTCACTACATGCAGGGACAGGCGCAGGACTTCGCCGGCGGCACGATGCTGTACAGCGACACCGGCTTCGTCTACGTGGTCTACACCACCAACCAGTGGGAGGTCTATCCGGACACGTCTGGCCACGGCGCGCTGTTGACGCCCACCCCAAGCACGACGGGTACTCCGGGCACTACCCCGACCGTGACCGGCACGCCCACGCCCACGCCGTCCCCCAGAGTGACCCCCGCGGCCACGCCAACTTCGACCACCACTTCTACGCCATGAACCCGGATCGGCCGGACACGGTCACACGTCACCGGGGCACGCATCCGCTCGACGGTGACCGCAACCATCGACGCTTCACCATCGGATTGACACTCTCTCTCGGCTGAGGGGGTCGCACCGGACCCGCGGCGCGCAAGCGGCCCCGGCTCAGCCCGTGCCCAGCAGCACCGCCAGCACGTCGTAGACGACGTGGGTAATGATCGACGACGTCGTATTCAGCCGCTCGCGTTCGATCCCCAGCACGATCCCCACCAGGAAGACCGCCAGGACGTCCAGGCTGAAACCGTACTGCACGTGCACGATGGCAAAGAGCAGCGAGGTCAGCAGCACGCCGTAGCGCGGCTGGAGCGCGCCGCGGAAGAGGATCTCCTCGCCGATGCCGGCCGAGGTACCCAGCACGATTGCGCCGCGCAGCGACGCGAAGCTGCCGGTCAGCGTCTTCATGCGCTCGGTAATCTGCTTCTCGAGCCCCGGCTGCAGGTAGTGCATCAGCACGGCGGCGACGATCGAGATCGAGAACGCGACCAGGACCAGGCCCAGAGCAGTCACGACCTGCCGGCGCGTCGGCACCGCCAGGCCGAGGCGTTGCACCGCGCCACGGAAGTCACGCGTCATGAAGGTCCCAACGGCCACAAAGGCAAGTAACACGAACGTGGCGTCCTGGATGACGATGGTGGCGGAGCTGACCGGTCCGAAGGCGAGGTCTGACGCTACCAGCCCGGCCCCGAGGTTCGAGATGACGAAGGCGAGGATGGCCGACAGGCCGGCCGCGTCGGTGATCGAGTGCGGATCGAGCGGGGTGACAAGGGCTAGCAGAGAGCGCACCGGCGGAAGGAGCGGGAGCCCGATCCCGAGCGCCACCGCGATCAGCGTGTACCCGACACCGGTGTGATTGCCAAACAATCCGCTCGGGTTCCGGACCGCCGCGATCCCGGCGAGGCCAATAAGGACGCTCATGCCCCCGAACACGACGTACAGGGCAATGGCGAGAAAGCGATTCTGCCGCGCATAGTGCGCCCAGGCCGCCAGGCCCGTGCCAACAGCCAGCAGCAGGACGAAGGTGGCGACAGTTGCTCCCACCGCTGGACACTCCCGTCTCCCCACGCGCGACGCCGGCAAGCCCGTGTCGGAGAGGCCGCGCGCGCCGGAGTATACACGGGGTCCCGGCGACCCCGTGATAGACTCAGGTCACGGTTGATCCCGGGTACTGTGTGGGGAGACGGGGCATGGCGCAGCGCAGGGGCGGGCTCGGGCGAGGGCTCGACGCGCTCATTCAGGCGCAGTCCGGCGGCGTGAGCGGGGTGCAGGAGATCGAGCTCGACGCCGTCGAGCCCAATCCCTTCCAACCCCGTGCCGCGTTCTCGACCGAGGACCTCGACGGACTGGCCGCCTCCATCCGCGAGCACGGCGTTATCCAGCCCCTGATCGTCACGCGGTCCGAGGTCGGCACTCCGTTCCGGATCGTCGCTGGAGAGCGCCGCTGGCGCGCCGCGCGCCTCGCGGGGAAGTCGACCGTCCCCGCGATCATTCGGGAGTCGACACCGCGCGAGATGCTCGAGGTGGCGTTGGTCGAGAATGTCCAGCGCGCCGACCTCTCGGTGATCGAAGAGGCGACCGCATACCGGCAGTTGGTCGACGAGTTCGGTCTGACCCACGGCGACATCGCCGCGCGAGTCGGCAAGAGCCGCGTCGCCGTGACCAACGCCCTGCGGGTTCTCGACGCTCCCGAAGAGCTCAAAGTCGCGCTGCAGAGCGGGACCATCTCGGAGGGTCACGCGCGCGCGCTACTGGGGTTACCGTCGTCGGTGGAGCAGGTAGCCGCGCTGCAGCTAGTCGTGTCGCGGGAGCTGAGCGTGCGGCAGACCGAAGCGCTGGTGCGCGAGTGGCAGGCGGGCGGCGGCGCCCGGCGACGTGAGGCTCCGTCCCCGTCTCCCACGGTGCGACGGCTGGAGGACGCCTTTCGCCGCGCGCTGGGGACCAAGGTGGAGGTCGTGCGCGGCCGCAAGGGCGGCCGCCTCGTGATCCACTACTTCTCCGATGAAGAGCTCGACGGGATCTTCCACCGCATCGTGGGGGTCGACGACGACCTGTAGCGCCGCGGCTCGCCGGCTCGTGCGCCCGGCCCTGGACGCTACCCGCCGAACCGCTCGCGCAATACGTCGACCAGCCCGGCGATCGGCACTCGCACTTGCTCCATCGAGTCGCGATCGCGCACCGTGACCGCCTGGTCCTCGAGTGTCTCGTAGTCGATCGTCACACAGGCCGGGGTGCCGATCTCGTCTTGACGGCGGTAGCGACGCCCGATGCTCTGCGTCTCGTCGTAGTCGGTCGAGAACAGCCTGCGGAGCAGGTCGAAGACCTCCCCCGCCCTGGCCGCCAACTCAGGCTTCTTCATCAACGGCAGCACCGCCACCCGGTACGGAGCGATCTTCGGATTGAGACGCAGCACCACGCGTGTGTACGGCTTGCCGTTGACGTCGACCGCCTCCTCCTCGTCGTAGGCGTCGAGCATGAGCGTCAGCATCAGCCGATCGACGCCCATCGCCGGCTCGATCACGTGCGGAAGGAAGCGCTCGCCGCTGGCCTGATCGAAGTAGGTCAGGTCGACGCCGCTGTGCTCCTGGTGCCGGCGCAGGTCGAAGTCCGTCCGGTAGGCAAGCCCGCAGAGCTCCTTCCAGCCGAACGGGTAGCGGTACTCGAAGTCCACCGTGCGCTTCGAGTAGTGGGACAACTCCTCCGGCGCGTGCTCGCGCGTGCGCAGGCGAAGGTCCCGCAGCCCCAGCGACGCGAAGAAGACATGCATGGCCTGCAGCAAGGCGTCGAAATATCCCTCCCAGCCTTCCGGCCGGATGAAGTACTCGAGCTCCATCAGCTCGAACTCAATCGTGCGGAAAATGAAGTTTCCGGGCGTGATCTCGTTGCGAAAGGCCTTGCCGATCTGGGCGATTCCGAAGGGGATCTTGACGCGCGCCGACTGGAGGACACTGCGGTAGTCGAGGAAGATCGCCTGGGCGGTCTCCGGCCGGAGGTAGGCCGCCTGCCCGGTGGACTCGACCGGGCCGAGGTAGGTCCTGAACATCAGATTGAACTGGCGAACCGGCGTCCAGGTGCGCTGGCCACAGACGGGGCAGGCGAAGTTGTGCTCCTCGATGATCTGGTTCAGTTCCTGGGCACTCTTCCCCTCGGCGCTCATCCCCAGCCGCTCCTCGACCAGGTTGTCGGCGCGATACCGGCTCTGGCAGGTGCGACAGTCGATCAGTGGGTCGAAGAACTCCGCGACGTGGCCGGAGGCCTCCCACGTCCGCGGGTGGAGCAGGATGCTGCCATCGATGCCGACGATGTCGGCCCGCTCGTGCACGAAGTTCTGCCACCAGGCGTTCTTGATGTTGCGTCGCAGCTCAACTCCCAGTGGCCCATAGTCCCACGTGTTGGCCAGGCCGCCGTAGATCTCGCTGCCGGGGTAGACGAAACCCCGGCGCTTGGCCAGCGCCACAATGGTGTCCATCGTGACCTCCGTGCCCGGGTTGCCGTTGGCAGTCATGATGTCTGTCCTCCGCTGGCTGCGTCCTGAAGAAGACCCCTCGTCTGGGCGACGAGGGGTGCGTACCCGCGACTATTCAACCGATGGTGTCAACTGATGCACCGTGCCGGCACTATGGCGCGCCACCGGTATCGTAGCACGCCGCCACGGGATTGACGGCGCTGCCGTTCTGGTGCGAGATCCGCGCGGCGACTTGCTGGTAGACCTGCGTCGTCGAGATGCTCATATGCCCGAGTATGTGCTGGATGTCACGCAACTCCTGGCCGCGCGTCACTGCGTGCGCGGCGAAGGAGTGTCGAATCGTGTGCGGCGTGATGTCGCCGATGTTGGCGGACTCCGCGTACCCTTTGAGGATCAGCCAGAACCCCTGTCGGGTCAGCCGGCTGCCGCGGTGATTGAGAAAGACCGCGGGCTCGTCAATCACCGACCGTAGCTCTCGCCGGCCCGTCTGCAGGTACGCATCGAGCGCCGAGACCGCCTCGGCAGTCAGTGGAACCCAGCGGGCGCGGTCCGGCTTGCGGCCGCAGCGAAGCTGGCCGCCGGTGAGGTTGAGGTCCTCCACGTCCAGCGACATCAACTCGCTCACCCGCATGCCCGTCGCGTACAGCGTCTCGAGCATGGCCTTGTCCCGCAGCGCTTCAGGTGACCGCGAGCGTGCGGGCTGCTCCATCAGCTCCGCCACCTGTTCGGGCGTGATCGTGCGCGGGATGAACTTGTCGACCTTGGGAGATGGCAGCTCAGACGAGGGGTCGTGGCGCAGGACACCCTCCTCGAGCAGGTAATGGCAGAACGACTTGACCGCCGCGACCTTGCGGGCCACCGTCGACTTGGCGTAGCGGCGCTCGTGGAGGTACAGGACGTACCGTTGCAGGCGCTCGCCGTCGAGTTCTCCCCAGCTCCCCACCGGCTGTTCGTCGCGCAGGTAGAGCGAGAACTGCCCCAGATCGTTCCGGTACGCCGACACGGTGTTGAGCGAGAAGCCCCGCTCACCTCCGAGCGCGGCGAGGAACCGTTCGACCTGATCCTGCATTGACCCCCTCCAACCGCCCCGACGGACTTCCTTCCCCGGCCTGCCCGGACCCCGGGCTGGTCCGCGCCGCCCCCACGGCGCTACCCGAGGTCGGCGCTACGCCTGAACGGCGGCGCCGCGTGCCCCACTGAGTGATGACAGAAGTTCACTGAGCGGAGTGTAGGTCACGCCCAACGCTTCGGCAACCGACGCGTACGTGATCTGCCCACGAAACACGTTGACGCCCCTGGCCAGGGCCGGATCGCCGGCTACGGCGCCCTCGAAGCCGCGGTCCGCCAGCTTCAGCCCGTATGGCAGCGTGACGTTGCTCAGGGCAAACGTGCTGGTGCGCGGCACCGCGCCGGGCATGTTGGTGACGCAGTAATGCGTCACGCCATACTCGACGAAGGTCGGGTCGCTGTGCGTCGTCGGTCGGCACGTCTCGATGCAGCCGCCCTGATCGATTGCCACGTCCACGATGACCGCGCCGGGGCGCATCGCGGCGACCATGTCGCGCGTCACCAGCTTGGGCGCTCTCGCGCCCGGGATCAACACGCCGCCGACGACGAGGTCGGCGTTGCGCACGGCCTCGGCCAGGTTGTGACGCGACGACGCCAGCGTGTGGAAGCGTCCGTGCAGCACTTGCTCGAGGTAGCGGAGCCGCTCGATGTTGATGTCCAGCACCGTGACGTTGGCGCCCATGCCCAGCGCAATCTCGGCCGCGTTTGTCCCCACGATGCCGCCGCCGATGACCGCCACGTCCGCCCCCGGCACACCCGCAACCCCGCCGAGCAACAACCCCCGTCCGCCGTGGGTCTTGGTCAGGTACTGCGCCCCGACCTGCGGCGCCATTCGCCCGGCCACCTCGCTCATTGGTGCGAGCAGAGGCAGCGCGCCATTGTCGAGCTGGACGGTCTCGTAGGCGACCGCCGTCACGCCACGGTCCATCAGGACCCGGGTCAGTTGCTCTTCAGCGGCCAGGTGCAGGTATGTGTAGAGGATCTGTCCGGAGCGCATCAGGTCGTACTCGGGGTAGATGGGCTCCTTCACCTTGATGATCATGTCGGCCCGCGCAAAGACCTCGTCATGCGTGGGGACGATCGTGGCACCCGCCTGGGAGTACTCCTCGTCGGAGAAACCGCTGCCGACCCCGGCGGAGCGCTCCACGAGCACTTGGTGTCCCCGGCTCGCGTACTCGTGCACGCCGCCCGGCGTCGTCGACACCCGGTTCTCGTTGTCTTTGATCTCCTTCGGGACCCCGATGATCATCGCCTGCGACCTCCCAATCCCACCCGCGCCGACGCCCACGCGGCAGGGCTTCCGCTCCGCGCGCTGGACTACCCTCCGGGCCAAAGCCGGCCCATTCTAACACGCGCCCGCGGCCGGCTGATCCGGGCACCGCACGTGCGGATGGTACGCGCGATGGACCCGCGTTGACGCTGGCTGGACAGGCCCGGTACGATTAGTCATTGGCCCCTACGCCATCGGCCCCGGTGGTGGGCCAGTGACGACGAACTTCGGCATCGAGGCACGCTTTGACCGCGCTGTATATCATCCCCATCCTCGCCGTCCTCATCCTCGTCCACGAGATCGGTCACTTCGTCACCGCCCGCCTCGTCGGAATCAAGGTCGAGGAGTTCGGCGTCGGCATCCCGCCGCGGCTGTGGGGCTTCCGCCGCAAGGGGATCATCTACTCGATCAACCTCATTCCACTCGGCGGCTTCGTTCGGGTGCTCGGGGAGGACGGGCGATCCGTCGAGCCGGGCAGCATGCAGTCCAAGTCCCGGCTGCAGCGGACGGCCTTTATCGTCGCCGGATCGGCCATGAACCTGGTGCTCGCCTTCGCATTGATGACGGCGGTAGTCGGCATCCAGGGCGAGGCCGCCACCCACGTCTATGTGGCACAGGTCCAGCCCGATTCACCGGCGCAGCAGGCCGGCTGGCACGCGGGCGACCGCTTCGTGAGCCTAGCCGGGCAACCGGTGACCTCGGTCGACCAGATCATCTCGGCCACGGAGCAGTATGCCGGCAAGACCATGCCGGTCGTGCTGCAGCGCGACGGCCAGACGGTCGCGTCGAGCGTGGTGCCCCGGGTCTCGCCACCCGCGGGCAGTGGTCGGGTGGGAATGCTTATTCAGGGAGCATCCGCCGCCAGGCTCACGGTAACCGCCGTCCAATCGGGCAGCGCCGCCGACCGGGCAGGCATCCGGCCAGACGATACCCTGCACACGCTCGATGGTCAGCCACTCGACGACGCATCGGCCTACTCGCTAGTCCTGCAGGGGCTTACCGGTCAAAACGTCCCACTCGTCGTGCAGCGTGACGGTCGTCCCGTGACGCTTCAGCTCGCGGTCCCCACGGTCACTCCCGCCCAGGGCGACGTGACCACCGGGCTAACCGTCCGGCCCGACATCCTCTACCACCGTCTGCCGTGGACCCGGGTCGTGCCGCGCGGAGTCTCGGCTACCGTCGACACGATGCGGCAGATGTTCCAGGGGCTCGCGGCGATGTTGCACCAGGGTGTCGGACTCCAGGGGATCACCGGGCCAATCGGGATGGGTCAACTCACGTCCGAGGTCCTCGCTGCCAGCGCCGCACCGGTGTGGGTCACCCTGGCAAACATCATGGTTCTGCTGTCGCTCAACCTCGCGATACTGAATCTCCTGCCGTTTCCCGCGCTGGACGGCGGACGACTCCTGTTCGTGGTCGTAGAATCCATCCGAGGCAAGCGTGTCTCGCCTGAACGGGAGGGCATGGTCCATTTCGTTGGGCTGGTTATCCTCCTCATGTTCATGTTCGTCGTCGCGTTCGTCGACATCAACCGGATCATGAGCGGGCAGTCGCTGCTGCGCTGAGACACGCCAGCCGCGACCCGCTCCTCGGAGTCGCCGGTGACACGGTGATGCACGGCGGCGCCGGACCCGGAACACGCTTAGCCATAGCCGCGCGATCGCCAGTGGGCATCGCGCCAGGAGAGGGACGTCCACGATGCTTACACCGCGCCGGAAGACCCGGGCGATCCACGTTGGCGACGTGCAGATCGGCGGTGGTGCGCCGATCGTCGTGCAGTCGATGGCCACCGCCGACACTCGCGACCCACAGGCGACGCTCCGGCAGATCGGCGAACTGGCCGAGGCCGGCTGTGAGATCGTCCGGATCGCGGTTCCCGACCGCGTCGCCGCGGCCGCACTGCCGGAGATCGTTCCGTTCTCTCCCGTTCCGCTCATCGCGGACATCCACTTCGAGCACACGCTGGCGCTCAAGGCGATCGAGTCCGGCGTCCACGGGCTACGGCTGAACCCGGGCAATATCCGCAAGGCAGACGACGTGCGGGAGGTCGTGGCCAAGGCCAAGCAGCGACAGATCCCGATCCGCATCGGGGTCAACTTCGGCTCGGTCCCGCCGATGGGCGCCGCGTTCGTCGACGAGATGGCGCAGCAGAACGCCACGCAGATTGAACTCATCGCCGAGCACATGGTGCGCACGGCACTGGGCCACATTAAGATCCTGGAGGACCTCGACTTCGGCGACATCAAGATCTCCCTGAAGGCCTTCGAGGTCCCGATCATGATCGAGGCCTACCGCCGCATGGCGCGGCTCAACGATTACCCGCTACACTTGGGGGTTACCGAGGCCGGCACCCCACGCGCCGGCTCGGTCCGCTCGGCGGTCGGCATCGGCACTCTGCTGGCCGAGGGGATCGGCGACACCATCCGCGTGTCGCTCACGACCGACCCGGTCGAGGAGGTGTTCGTCGGCTTCGAGATCCTCAAGAGCCTGGGGCTGCGGCAGCACGGCGCGACGATGGTCGCCTGCCCCACCTGTGGGCGCGTCGAGGTCAACCTGTTCAAGCTCGCGAACGAGGTCGACGACTACCTCAAGACGATCAAGACTCCGATCAAGGTGGCCGTCATGGGCTGCGTCGTCAACGGGCCCGGCGAGGCCCGTGACGCCGACGTGGGCGTCGCTGCCGGGCGTGGCAAGGGCATCATCTTCCGCAAGGGCAAGATCGTGCGGAAGGTCGAGGAGGCGGACATCGTCCCGGCGCTGAAAGAGGAGATCGCCCAGATCCTGAGCGAACGCGTCAACGCCTGACGGCGGGACCGCGACCACGCACGGCTGATCACGAGGCGGCCGGTCCGGACCTCGGGCCGGTCTTCGCTCCTTTGCGGGGTGGAGGACGTCATGCGGATGACCGGCCGGATCATCGACATCTCGGTCCCGATCTCGCCCGATCTGCCGGTCTGGAGCGGGGATCCGCCGGTCCGGGTTGACGCGACCTCCCGGGTCGCGCTGGGTGACGGCGCGAATGTCTCGCGGCTGGAGCTCGGGACGCACACCGGAACCCACGTCGACCCGCCGTACCACTTCCTCGCGGATGGTGCCACGGTCGACCATCTCTCCCTTGAGGCCCTCGTCGGTCCCTGCTGGGTCTGCGACCTCGCGCCGCTCGACCGCGGCATCACCGCCGCGGATCTCGATGCCGCCGGAGTGCCTGATGGAACCGGCCGGCTGCTCATCAAGACACGCAACTCCGGCCTCTGGGGCGCCGCGCCGTCGACGTTCACCGAGGAGTTCCTGGCGCTCGAGGCCGACGCCGCGCACTGGGTCGTCGAGCACGGCATCGTCCTGGTCGGGATCGACTACCTTTCGATCGAGCCCTTCACCGGCAACGGCGACACGCACCATATCCTGCTCGGTGCCGGCGTGATCCCGGTGGAGGGCCTGAACCTTAGCGGCGTCGATCCCGGGGCCTACACCCTCGTCTGCCTGCCGCTGCTCATCGCCGGCGGCGACGGTGCGCCGTGTCGCGCGATCCTCATCGCCGAGTCGGACACGTAGCCGTGAGGGAAGAAGGCGGTCACCGGATTGCCGCGATTGGCCTGGCCTCGTGGGACGAGTTCCTGGTGCTGGACCGATTTCCTCGGCCCGGACTGGCCGAGGTCGTGCGCGCTGAGACCGACCAGTCCGGCGGCACCACCGCGAACGTCGCCGCCGCGCTGGCTCGGCTCGGCGTACGCGTGACGTTTGCGGGCATGGTCGGCGACGACGACCGTGGGCGTCGCCTGCGTGACGACCTCGCAGCGGAGAGCATCGATGTCCGCCACCTGCGCACCAGCTCCCGCGACCCGACCGACTCCGGGGTGATCCTGGTCACCGGCACGCCGCCGGCAATGGAGCGCACGATCCTGTGGCGCCAGGGGGCGCGCCTCCGCCACGGCGACTACCTCCCTATCGAGGAGCTCTTCGCGCACGATCTGGTTGTGGTTGACATCGACGACCTGGCGCTGCGTCGCCTGCTGGTCGACCTGCCCATGCACGTTTCGCCGCGGACCCGCCTGCTCGGGCCGCTGACCTATCTCATCGACGCCTCTCCGGAGGTCGGTCTGGACTTAGCGCTGCGTCACGACTATCTGGTCGGCAACGAGGACGAGTTGCGCTACCTGACCGAGTCCACCACGCTCGACGAGGCCGTCACCGCCCTGCGCGAGCAACTGCCGCTGGCGCAAACACGTTTCGCCGCCATCAGCCGCGGAGCGCGCGGTTGCCTTCTGGTCGATCGAAACGGCGTGCGCTCGTTGCCGGCGCTCGCGGTCGAGGTCGTGGACACGACCGGAGCGGGCGACGCCTTTGCCGCGGGCGTCGCGCTCGGCATCGTCGAGCGCTGGGATCTCGACAGGCTCGGCCGCTTCGCCAACGCCGTCGGTGCGCTGGCGATCCGCCGACTCGGCGCGCGGGCGAGCCTGCCGACACGCGTCGAGGCCGAGGAGTTCGGCCGAAGCGCCGCGGTGCTGGAGGCCGATCGCTGATGGCGCTCGACCCGGCCCGGGTACGCGCGCTGGCGGCCGAATGCGGGCTGCAGGTGGCCACCGTCGGCCCGGCCGACCCGTTTCTCGGGCTCGCGGATCTGTTGGAAGGCCGCGTGCGGGCCGGGTACATGCACGGGCTGGACTGGTTCACGGTGGACCGTGCCCGCTTCTCGAGCAACCCTCACAACCTCCTGTCGTCTGCCCGCTCCATCGTCAGTGTCGGTATCCCCTACCGGCACGCCGACGTCGTTCCGCCGCCAGACGACGTTCCTCGCGGCCGGATCGCGCGCTACGCCTGGGGACGGGACTACCACCGCACGCTGCGGGCGCGGATGGAGGCCCTGCATCGGCGACTGGAGGGTGAGGCAGGGCGTCCGATCGAGGCGCGCCTCCTGGTCGACACCGCGCGGATAGTCGACCGGGCCGCGGCCGCCCGGTCCGGGCTCGGCTGGTACGGTAAGAACACGATGGTCCTGGTACCCCATCACGGCTCCTGGGTCATGCTCGGCGAGCTACTCGTCGACCTCGAGATCGAGCCCGACGCACCGCTCCGGCCGCGCTGCGGGCGCTGCACAGGCTGCCTCGACGCCTGCCCGACCGGCGCGCTCGTCGACGCCTACACGCTCGACACCCCGCGCTGCATTTCGTTCCTCACCATCGAACTGCGCGGGTCTATCCCGCGGGAGCTCAGGTCCCAGCTGGGCGACTGGGTCTTCGGCTGCGACGTCTGCCAGGAGGTTTGCCCGTATACCGCCGCAGCGCTCCCCAGCCGGGAGCCGACCTTCCAGCCGGAGCGGGTGGAGAACGCCTTCCCGCCGCTCCACTGGCTCCTCCGCATGAGCGAAGACGAGTTCCGCTCGACCTACCGCGGCACGGCCGTGCTACGCACAAAGCGCGCGGGGTTGGCGCGCAACGCGGCGGTGGCGCTCGGCAACGTCGGGACGGCAGCCGACCTTGCACTGCTGGAAGAGGTCGTCGTCTGCCACGACGAGCCGCTCGTCCGTGGGCACGCCGCGTGGGCTTTGGCGCGCCTCGACCCGCAGGGGGCGGCGCCGTTCCTGGTCCGTCGTCTGTCAACCGATCCAGACCCGGAGGTGCGCGCGGAGATCGCCGATGCGCTCGGCGAGGCGCCCTTCGTGGCTCAGCGCCGGCGCTTGACCCGTAGGGCACGCCCGGACTGACGGTGCAACGTCCGAGGAGCCCGTCGTATGAGCGACGTTTACGTCCTGGTGCACCGCCCGATCGTCGGCCCGCTCACCTGGTCGCTCGTGGCCGCCGAGCTCCGGCGGCGTGGCCTTGAGGTGCTGGTGCCCACGGTTCGAGATATGGATGACCCCACGCGGCCCTGCTGGCGCCACCAGGCCGACTCGGTGGCGGCCGTGCTGGCGAATCCTCCTGGGGCGCGCCGGTTGGTCCTCGTCGGCCACAGCGGCGCCGGGCAGCTCATCCCGGCGATCTGGAACGCCGCGGCGCGACGCGCGGGCTGGGTCTGCCGCGAGCTCGAGGGCGGCCACTTTCACATGCTGGTCGATCCGATCGCGGTGTGCTCCCACATCCTGGAGATCGTCGGCGAGGTGGATTCGAACGTGAGAACGGCTCTCGCCTGATCCGGCCCGGAGTGTCCCGGCGGCGAACCCTGAGTCCATCTATACTGGCGGGGCGGATGTTGCCGACGCGGTCGCCGGAAAGGACGGGCCGTGCTCCTCGCCACCGATATCGGGAACACCAACGTCGTCGTGGGCGTGTTCGAGGGCGAGCGTCTGGTGACCTCCTGGCGCTTCCAGACCGACTGGGAGAAGATGCCCGATGAGTGGTGGGCCGTACTCACCACGCTGGCGGCCAGCGACGAGGTCGACGTCCGCGCGCTCGACGGCGCGATCGTGGCGAGTGGGGTACCGCGCCTCACCTTTACTTTCCGCCAGATGATCAAGCGCCGCCTGGACCTCGAGCCGATCCAGGTCAGCGCGGCCATCGACCTCGGGATTCGCGTCTGCACGGACAATCCGATGGAGGTCGGCCCGGACCGGCTGGCCAACGCCGTTGCCGCCCACCACCGCTATCCCGGTCCCTCGGTCGTGGTCGACTTCGGCACGGCGACCACGCTCGATGTGATTTCGATCGAGGGCGACTACCTCGGTGGCGCCATCGCGCCCGGCATCCAGGTCGCGCTCGAGGCGCTCACCCGGCGGGCGGCCCGCCTGAGCGAGGTCGACCTGGCGCTCCCCGAGCACGCGATCGGGCGCAACACGCGCGAGAGCCTGCAGTCAGGCACCGTTCTCGGCTACATGGGC
>DATKRJ010000536.1:0-3955 GCA_035532355.1 Thermomicrobiaceae bacterium
GGTCGCCGGGGGCGGCGGGTCGATCTCGCCACCACCTGCTCCCGCTGACGTTCGCCCTGGAATACAATTCGGCACACGCGGCGCATGCGCTGCAGACGCGCCGAGCTCGGCTGGACGGCCACGAACCGCCGCGGCGGCCTCTGTGCCCTCCGGAGCGGTACGTCAGGAGGAGGGATTCATGGGGCGCTACGTGCTCCGGCGGCTGATTCAGGTGATTCCGCTCATCATCGGCATCACCATGATCACGTTCGGGCTGGCGAACCTCGTGCCGGGCAGCCCGATCTCGTCGCTCGAGTTCAACCCCGACATCACGCCGGCAGACCTGGCGCGCATCAAGCAGAGCCTCGGGCTGGATCAGCCGCTCTACATTCGGTACTTCCAGTGGCTGTCGCACGTGGCCCGCGGTGACCTGGGCCTCTCGCTGGTGACCTACCGACCGGTCATGCAGTCGATCCTGGAGAAGCTGCCTAACACGCTGCTGCTGACCGGGACCGCGCTCGCGTTCGCGATTCTCATCTCGATACCGGTCGGGATCTACGCCGCCGTGCGGCGCAACTCGTGGTTCGACCAGGTCGCCACGGTCGGGGCGGTTGCCGGCTTCGCCGTGCCGACGTTCTGGCTGGGACTGATGGCGATCCTCCTCTTCTCGGTGCGGTTCAGCGAGTGGGGGCTGCCGTCGCTCCCCTCCGGCGGCACCTATACCCTCGGGTCGAGCAGCATCGTCGACCGGATCCAGCACCTCATCATGCCGGCCATCGTGCTCGGGTTCGTCTATATGGCGAGCTGGACGCGCTATATCCGATCGCAGATGATCGAGGTGCTGCGGCAGGACTACATGCGCACGGCCGAGGCGAAGGGGCTGATCCGGCGCGCCGTCATCTTCCGGCACGGGCTGCGCAACGCTGTCCTGCCGCTCGTGACGCTGCTGGCGCTGGATCTGCCGGGGCTGTTCGGGGGCTCGGTGATCGTGGAGCAGATCTTCTCCTGGAACGGGCTGGGACGCTTCATCCTCGACGGGGTCCAGAAGCGGGACTACACGGTGGTGATGGGGACGACCCTCTTCATCTCGATCCTGGTGGTGGTCGCCAACCTCCTGGCGGACATCGCCTACGGGCTGCTCGACCCGCGGATCCAGTACGAGTGAGCCGGCGCCGATGACGAGCTCACGACGTCGCGACAACGATGGAGAGCGACACGATGGCTGAGGCCGGGCGAGAGGCCGCCGCTCAAGCGGCCCAGCGACCACTACTCTCGAACCACCTGACCGTCGCGGAGCGGGTCGCCGCGCGGAGCTACCTGCAGCAGTCGTGGCTGCGATTCAAGCGCAACCGGCTGGCGATAGCCGCGGGCGTGCTGGTGGTCATCATCTTCTGCTTCGGCTTCGGCGCGCCGCTGATCTCGAAGTACGTCACCCACGTCGGCTATGCCGACCAGACGCTGCTGGATCGCTTCAAACACCCGGGGCAGGCCGGCTATCTCCTGGGTACCGACAACCTGGGCCGCGACGTGCTGACGCGGCTGGCCTACGGCACCCGCGTGTCAACGATGGTCGCGCTGCTGGCGGTGGTGAGCGCGCTCACCATCGGCGGGACGCTCGGCTCGCTGGCCGGCTACTACGGGCGCTGGGTCGACTCGGTGATCATGCGCTTCGTCGACATCATGCTCTCGATTCCGGCGCTCTTCCTGCTGATCTTCATCGGCGCGCTGTTCACCATCAGCTCGACGACGCTGGCGCTGGTGATCGCGGCGGTGAGCTGGATGGGGCTCTCCCGGCTGATCCGCGGCGAGATCATGTCGCTGAAGCGGCGCGACTACGTCGAGGCTGCCCGGGTGGTCGGTGCCTCGGATACGCGGATCATCGCGCGGCACATCGTGCCGAACGTCCTGCCGATCGTGATCGTCTGGGCCACGCTGGCCGTCCCCGTCTTCATCATCGTCGAGGCGTCGCTCAGCTTCCTCGGCCTGGGGGTGCAGCCGCCGGTGCCGAGCCTCGGCAACATGCTCAACGGTGCCATCGCCTTCATGGATCAGTCCTGGACGCTCATCTTCATCCCCGGTTTCATGATCTACGTCATGGTGCTGGCTATCAACCTCTTCGGCAACGGCCTGCGCGACGCCCTCGACCCGCGGCTCGGCGAGCACCAGTAGACCGGGAGCGAGCGGCCGGCCGCGCCCAGGGCACGCGTGTTGAAAGCGCGACCGGCCTCCCCTACTATTGGGCGGCGAAGTCGTCGCCGAGCAGTTGCTGGGCCGGCGCGGCCCCCGGGGACGTGGCCGCGTGCATGCTCCGGGGCGGGCGATGGTCGCCGGGCGCGATGGCGTTCTTGAAAGCACCGGCCAGACGAAGGGAACTGCCGCTCACCATGAAGATCTGCGTGTGCGTCAAACAGGTCCCGGATCCGAACCTGCCGTCGCGGGTCGACCCGGCCACGCGGCGCCTGGTGCGCAACCCCGACCAATCGATCCTCGATCCGGCCGACGAGTATGGGGTCGAGACCGCGCTGCGGCTGGTCGAGGCGCACGGCGGCGAGGTCGTGGCGATCACGATGGGGCCGCCGTCTGCCGCCGACGCGCTGCGCCGGGCGATGGCCATGGGCGTCAACCGCGCCATCCACGTCTCCGACCCGGCCCTGGCCGGCTCGGACGCGCCGACCACGGCGCGCGTGCTGGCCGCGGCCATCCGCGGCGAGGAGCCGGACCTGGTCGTCTGCGCGACCGAGGCGACCGATGCCTATAGCGGCATGGTTCCTGGAGCGCTCGCCGAGGCACTCGACCTGCCGCAGCTGACCTTCGCCCGCTCGGTGGAGATCGACGGCACTACGGTCACGGTCCGTCGCGACGTCGAGCTGGGCTCTCAGGTGATCCAGACGCAGCTCCCGGCGCTCTTGACCGTGACCGCCAGCATCGCCGAGCCGCGCTACCCGTCGTTCAAGGGCGTGATGGCGGCCAAGCGCAAGCCGATCGACGAGCGCACCGTGGCGTCCCTCGGCCTCGAACCGTCCGCGGTGGGCGAGGTCGGGGCGCGGGAGCGGGTGTTGTCGGTCGAGGAGGTCCGCACGGAGAAGCAGGGTAAGGTCGTGCGGGACGATGGCTCGGGGAGCAGCGTCGACGAGATCGTCGCGTTCCTCCAGCGCATCCAGGTGGTGTAGGAGGGCGCGATGGCGACACGACGCATCTGGGTCTGGACAGAGCTGTTCGAGGGGCAGCCGCACCGCCTCTCGCTGGAGCTGCTGACGGCGGCTCGCGAGCTCGGCTCGGCGGAGTCAATCCTGCTGGGCCCGGCCGGGGACGACGCGATCGCCACCCTGGGTACCCACGGCGCCGCGGTGGTCCACCACGGCGCGGACCAGGCCTACGCCGACTGCCTGGTCGAGCCGCAAGTGGCCACGCTGGCAACGCTGATCGACCGTGAGTCGCCCGACCTGCTCATCTTTCCGAGCACCTTCACCGCGCGCGACGTGCTGGCCCGGCTGGTGGGCCGCCTGGGGCTCGGCGTGGTCTCCAATGCGGTCGGGATCGACTACGACGGTGAAGAGCTGCGGGTGACCGTCCCCTACGGCTCCGACACCCAGGCCACGATCACGATCGCCGGCCCGGCGCCCCACGCGGTGCAGGTGCGACCGAAAGCGTACGCGGCGGAGGCCGTCGGTGGCCAGGCCGAGGTGCGGCCGGTCGACGTGCCGGTGGACGCGAATGCCTGCCGGGTGAAGCTGCTGGAGACGACGCAGCAGGAGGCGTTGGGACCCAACCTGGAGGAGGCCACCGTCATCGTGTCCGGCGGACGGGGGCTCGGCCGGCCGGAGAACTTCGCCCTCCTCGACACGCTGGCCAGGCAGCTCGGCGGTGCGGTCGGCGCGAGCCGCGCCGTGGTCGACGCCGGCTGGGTGCCGTACAGCTACCAGGTCGGCCAGACCGGCAAGACGGTCAAGCCCAACCTGTACGTCGCCTGCGGCAT
>DATKRJ010000537.1:0-12044 GCA_035532355.1 Thermomicrobiaceae bacterium
GCCATGGCCCAGCGCGATGTCGGCGCCGGCGGGGCTGGGAGCCGGTCCCCGGTCGATGCGGGCGAGGACGTGGTCCGGGGCTCCGGTAGCCGCCGCCGTCGCGGTCGCCAGCTGGATCGTGTCTCCCTCCCTGTGCGGGTCCCACCTGTGCGGTCTAGCCGACGAGCGCCCCTGCTTCGTGCACCGGAATGTGCTTGGCGCGGGTCTCGGCGCTCTTGGGCATTTTCAGCGTCAGGACGCCCTGCTCGACCGTCGCCGTCACGGCGTCCGGATCGACCACGGCCGGCAGCGTCAGCGTCTCGGTGAACTCCCCGCTGACGGCCTCCCGGAAGTGCCAGGTCGCCTCGGTCTCCTCGTCCTCCGGCAACGTGTAGCCGTACGTCCCGCGAATCGTCAGCGTGGTGTGCTCGAGCGAGACGTGGATGTCGTCGGGCTTGGCGCCCGGCACCAGGGCCTTGACGATCAGCGCGTCCGGCGTCTCGTACAGGTCGATCGCCGGACGGAAGGGGGTCAGCCGCGGCAGGAACCGCCCGCGCCTGAGCGGCGTCGTCAGCAGGCGGTCCATCTCGTCGAGCACGCGCTCGATCTCCGCACGCGGCCGGAAGCGCTCCATCATCGCACCGTCTCCTTTGTACAGCTTGTGCAGCCGTGTGCAGCTCGGTGCCCGTCGCGGATGCGACAGGCGCTTCTCCCTGATACCACCCATACCTTACGCCTGCGTTCGCGACAGGCGCGACACATATTCAGGGCAATGCGTGACAGCGCCGTGACAGGCAGGCAACTCTTGCGTCGCTACGACGCCGGCGACGAGACCGCCGTGCCCGGCGCTCGCGCGAGTGATCGAGCCGGTCAGCCGGTGGCCTCACCCGACCGTCGGTGGTGCGCCCTGGCCTCCGCCTGGTCGGTCAACACCACCATGCTCCCGACCGTCCGGTCGATCAGTGTCTGGCCCCGTGGGTCCAGGAGCATCCAGAGGGAGGGGATGCCGGTTAGCCCGATGACCAGCAGCGCGCCGTTCACCTGGCCGATGAACGCCAGCAGCGCGCCCCAGAAGGTCGCGCCGACGACGGAGGCCAGCAGCGCGCGGGCCAGGGCGCGGCCGAGGCTGAGGGGCTTGCCGGTGTCGGCGGCCACCACCCGGGTGCCGGTCACCACCATGCCGATGGACTGGCCCGCCTCCCAGAAGCAGCCGAAGTAGAGCAGGAGGAAGGCGCCGAGGACCAGCCCTCCGGCCAGGTACGCCGGCAGCGCCGCCGAGTCGGAGAGGATCGCGCCGCGCCAGCCGTTCAGCTGGATCGCCGTCCCGGCGTACCACCCCGAGATGATCACCAGCGCGGCGAGCGCGATCGGCAGGACGACCAGCCAGTCGATCACGAACCCGACGGCCCGGCGCCAGAAGCCCCCGGCGACCGGTGCCTCGGCGGTAGCCGCGTCGTGCCGGGAGGCATGCCCGGCCGGTGCGCGCTGGACGTCTCGCATGGCGTACCCCCTGCCATCGCCGATCCGGGTCAGGATGCGGGCACGCCCGCCTCGACGGCCACGCCCGGCACGTCGATCGGTCGTCCCGGCTCGACCGGCCGCTTGAAGTAGGCCGACCCGAAGGCCGACAGGCCGTAGCCGGTGTGCACCGCGGCCACGTACTGCGCGCCCTCGACGCACAGGTTGTTGCGGACCAGCTCGTGCTGCAGGGAGACGAGCTCCCAGCCGCCCGCGCCCAGCTGCGCCATCGCTCGCTCGAACACGTCCGCGACGTCGTCGCCGGCGGGCTCTCTGAGCTGGTGGGTGAGCGCGCCGTCCGCGGCGAAGTAGGTGAGGCGGCAGCGCCATCCGGGCCGGCCGTCGGGACCGTCGGCGGCGTGCGAGACGAGCGCGCAGTACTCCCACCCGGTCATTGTCGCCCCTTTCGTGGGCTCACCCTCAGCGCCGGCGCAGGACGGTCGGCACGAGCAACACGAACCAGAGCGCGCCGCCGCTCAGGATCAACAGCATCGGCGAGAAATGCGCCGTGCCGCCCAGCATGATCGCCGTCGCGGCGATCATGCCGATCCACACGATCACCGCCCCCACCAGGTAGACCCGGAGCGCGCGCTCGCTGTCCGCTCTGCCCTCGTCCATGGTGACTCTCCCCTCCTCCTGTCTGCACCGCGGCGACGCGGCCGGCGCGTCCCCGCCTCCGTGCGCCCACTGTAGGACGGCGCACGTCACGATCGCGTAACGCTGCGCGGCCGTCCATTACACCTGCGTGTCAATCAATCACACAGGGGAACGCGTGAGGATCGGTATCGCCACCTGAGCCGGCCCGGCCGTCAGGCCAGCGAGACAGGATCGTCGGCGTCCTGCCACAGGGACCGCATCTCCGCGCAGCTCGCCAGCAGGGAGTCGAGCGTACCCTGGGCCTCGACGCGGCCCTCCTTCAAGACGACGATGTGGTCGGCACGGCGTAGGGCGGCGCGCCGGTGCGACACGGCCAGGCACGTCACGTCGCCGCCCGCGAGCAGGCGCTCCCACAGCACACGCTCCGTCTCGACGTCCAGCGCGCTAGATAGGTCGTCGATCACCAGCAGCGCGCCGCCGCGCGCCAGCATGCGCGCCGCCGCCGCGCGCTGCACCTGGCCGCCGGAGAGCTTGACGCCGCGCGTGCCCACCGGCGTCTCCAGCCCCTCCTCCAGTTCCCGTACATCGTCCTCCAGCACGGCGCCGCGCACCGCGGCGGCGAGGGCCGCCGGGTCCTCGGGCAGCCCCAGCAGGATGTTCTGCCTGAGCGTCTCGCTGAACAGGCGCGGCACCTGCGCCGTGTAGGCCGCGCGGGGCGGCACCAGGAAGGACGCCGCGTCGTCCACGCTCCGCCCGTTCCAGCGGATCTCGCCGGCCTCCCGGGGTAGCAGCCCCAGCAGTGCCCGCAGCAGCGTCGTCTTGCCCGCGCCCACGCGCCCCGTCACCACCGTGAGCGTGCCGTGCGGCAGGTGCAGGTCTACCCCGGCGATGCCGCGCCCCGACTCGGGGTGGCGGTAGGTCAGCCCTCGCGCCTCCAGCAGGGTCAGCCGGTTGGTCACGCCGCGGATGAGGGGTGGCACCGCGGGCAGGGGGCCGCGCAGGTAGAGCGGGGTGGGCGCCACCAGCGCGGCCGGCGGGGCACCGCCCAGCAGGACATTCATGCGCTCGAACGAGACCCCGGTCTGCTGGTAGTGAGCCAGGAACCGGCCCAGCCCGTCGGTGAACTCGGCGATGAAGCCCAGATAGGAGATGAACAGGACGAAGTCGCCCACCGTCATGCTGCCGTCGCGCAGGCTGCCGGCGGCCAGCAGCATGATCAGGCCGGTGCCCACGCTGACGGTGTTGCCCGTGATCGCGTCCAACGCCTGCGTCATCAGGCGATCGGCCAGCATGGCCGAGCGGCGCTGTCGGTTCAGCCGCCGGAAGTAGGCCACGGCCCGCTCCTCGGCTCCGGCGGCCTGCACCGTCTGCACGGCCGCCAGGATGTCGCCGATGGCGCCGGTGACCTGGCTGGTGGCCTGGCTGCTGGCTCCGCGGTAGCGGCCCAGCGCGTTGCTGGCGCGCCGCGCCACGACCACCACGACCAGCATGGGCAAGAACGCGACCAGGGTCATGCGGGCGTCGATCCGCAGCAGCACCACGAACGCGACGATGGCGAACAGCCCGGTGCCCAGGATGTCGTTGGCCCAGTCCAGATTGTCCTCACCCTCGTGCGCGTCGTCGCGGAAGCGGCTGATGGTCTCGCCAACGGAGAACGGCAGAGCCTGGGCGCCCGGCCGGTCCAGCACGTGACGCAGCAGATTGCGGCGCAGCAGCCCGCTCATCGTGAACCGGCAGACGATCTCGGCGTAGCCGCCGGCCAGCCACAGGGCCGCGCGGCCCACGCCGATCGCCACCAGCAGCATGATCAGCCCCGTCGTGCCGAGGCGCAGGTGAGCCTGGCCGGTGAGCGAGTCGAAGAAGGCACGGGCGATCAGGCCCGGCAGCAGCGGCGACAGATGGATCGCGCTCCACAGCGCCGCGTGGAGCAGGTAGATCCAGGGCGCGTAGCGGACCATCTCCATGAAGTAGCGCCAGGTCGGGAGCCGCTTCATGAGGAGACCTCCTCCATCGCGATCCGCAGCAGCCCGGCGAAGCGCGAGTCGGGGTCGGCGGCGAGGTCCAGGCGTGGCCCGTGCTCGCGCACCCGGCCCTCCTCCAGGACGAGGATGTCGTCGGCGTAGGCGATGGTCGCCAGCCGGTGCGCCACGATGATGCCGGTGCGGCCGTCGAGCAGCCGGGCCAGCGCCGTGTGTACCAGCTGCTCCGTGGCCGGGTCGAGGCGCGACGACGCCTCGTCCAGAATCACCAGGTCGGGGTCGCGCAGGAAGATCCGGGCACAGGCCAGCACCTGGGCCTGCCCGGCGGAGAGCCCGACACCGCCGGGGCCCAGCACGGTATCCAGCCTGCGCGGCAGTTCCCGCAGCCAGCCCGCCAGCCCCAGCGTGTCCAGCACCGTGCTGATCCGGTCGTCCTCCACGCCGTCGTCGAACAGGGTCAGGTTGTCGCGCACGCTGGCGTTGAAGAGGTGCACCTCCTGGGTGACCAGCCCGATGCGCGACCGCAGCGCCGCCAGGCCGACCTCCCGCAGGTCCACGCCCCCCAGGCGCACCGACCCGGCCGTCGGGTCGTGGAAGCGCGGCAGCAGCCGCGTCAGCGTCGTCTTGCCGCTGCCGGTGCGGCCCACCACGCCCAGCACCCGCCCGGGCTCCACGCACACGCTGACGTCGCGTAGCACCGGGGCGTCCTCCGCATAGCCGAAGGAGACGCCGTCCAGTTCGACGGCGAGCGGCCCCGGCGGCAGCGGGACGCCCGTCCCATCGATCAGGCGCGGCCTCGTCGCCAGCAGCGCCTCGACGCGGCTCATGCTGGCGTCCGCCTGCTGCAGATCCTGCACCTCGTCGCGGATCTGCTCGGTCGGCTGGCGCAGCACCTCGGTGTACTGGAAGATCAGGTAGACGGTGCCGATGGTCAGCCTGCCGTCCCGGTAGAGCATCGCGCTCAGGGCAAAGGCGATGGCCGTACCGAGCGCGAACAGGCCCTGGCTGGTGGCGACCATGGCATAGCCCCACATCTCCGCCCTGAGGGTCACCGCCAGCCAGGAGCGCATCACCTCGGCGCAGCGGCGCAGCACGAACGCGCCGGCCCCGCTCGACCGCACATCCTCCAGTCCGGCCAGATACTCGCCCAGGAAGCCGTAGAACTCCGCGCTGGTCTGGCGCGCCGCGGCCCACGAGGGCGTGGCCACGACGCGGATGCGCAGCATGGCGGTCAGGGCCAGCGCGACGAACGCGCTCAGCCCCAGGCCCACCTGCCAGTTGACGTGGAAGAGCAGCCCGAGCACCCCCAGCAGCAGCAGGCCGTTGCCGATGACGTAGACCACGAATCGCGAGAAGAAGCGGGCCAGCGTGCCGACGTCGCCGTCTACCCGCTCGATCAGCTCGCCCGGCGTGTGGGCCGCGTGGAACCCCGCGTCCAAGCGCAGCAGGTGGGCGACCAGGTCGGCCCGCAGCGCGTTCGTCGCCGTCCAGCTCACGTTCTCGGCTACGTAGGTCTCGACGACGGCCAGCCCCTGGCCCGCCAGGGCCAGCACCATCGTCAGCAGCGCCAGCAGAATCAGCTCGTGAAGCGCGCCGCCGGAGGTCGCCCGGTCGATGAAGCGGCTGGCCAGCAGCGGCGCGACCACCTGCGCCGCGATGGCGGCGCCCAGGACCATCGCGAGCAGGGCCATCCGCGGCCACTCGGGACGCAGGTAGCGGCTCAGCAGCCTCCCGTAGCGACCCAGCGTCCGGGATCGGTGCATCGAGGTGTCTCGCCGTTCCATCCCCTACGCCCGCGCCACGTCGGCCAGGTACTGCGCGCGGTTGAGCGGGTTTGGGCCGACGCGCGCCCTGACGGGCGGATCGCCGCTCACCGGCACGTGCCCGGCGAAGCTCGATCCCCAGCTGCCGTCGCCGCGGGTCAGACCCGGCAGCTGCTGCTCGACGCCGCGCAGCTCGGCCGTCGGGATCTCGCAGACGATGCGGTACGACGGGCCGTCGCGAAACGCGTTGCGGATCGTCGCGCGGGCATTGACCAGCGCGCCGCAGACCGCGCCGAACGTGTCCTCCGGCAGTTCGACCTCGAGCTCCTCGACCGGCTCGCAGACCTCGGTGCCGGCGGCCTGCAGCGCCTGCAGCAGCACGAGCGGCGTCAGCTTGCGGAAGTCGCCGGCGGTGCTCAGGATCGAGTTGAACCCGGCGTGGGTCAGCGTGACCGTGCAGTCCGTCACCTCCCAGCCGCACAGCCCCTGCCCGAGCGTCTCGTACACCGTCTCCTCCACGGCACGGTAGAAGGCCAGGGGCAGCGAGCCGAGCTCGCGGACGTACCGGATGCCGGTCCGGGACTCGCCCGGCTCGACGCGGAATCCGACCGTGGCGTAGTACGGGTTGCCGCCCTCGAAGATCGTCTCGACGTGCTCGCCCACGCCGACCGGCCGCTCGACGCAGATGGTCCGGCTCGGCCCGAACCACGCGTCGACGCCGTAGTCGCGTGTCAGCGTCTCCGTCAGCACTTCCTTCTGCACCTCGCCGTAGAGGCGGACCGAGATCTCCCCGTCGTCGTTGCGCTGGCGTAGCGAGATCAGCGGGTCCTGCTCCGCCAGCTGCTCCAGCGCCGCGCGCAGCCGCGTGACCTGCCCCGGCGCGACCGGCCGTACCACGCTCTCCAGCGCCGGCGCCGGAAATACCCCGCCGATCTCCCCGGCTCCCGCGTCGTCGCCCCCGAGGCGATCGCCGATGCGCGCGGCCCGTAGCCCGTGCAGCCCGGCAATCTCTCCGGCGTACGCCGCCTCCACCGCCACGGCGGCTCCCGAGACGAAGCGGTCGATGCCGGTGACGCGCTCCTCGACCTGCTCGGTCTGGCCGAACGCGCCGCGGCACAGCGCCACCCGCTGCCGCACCGCCAGTCTGCCGGCGAAGAGTCGGAGGTAGACGAGCTTCTCCCCGGAGGCCCGCCGGGCGATCTTGAAGACCGTGCCGGCGGCCGGGGCATCGCGCGTCTCCACGGCCGGCGGCAGCCACTCCGCGATTCCGGCCAGCAGCTCCGGCACCCCCGCACCGGTAATGGCCGACCCGAAGAAGACGGGGACGACGGTGCCCGCGGCCACCTGCGCCCGGAGCGTGGCCTCGAGAAAGGCGATGCTCAGATCGCCACCCGCGCGATCGAACGCCTCGATCACGCCCTCGTCCGTCTCGGCGAGCAGGTCGACCACCGGCTCGCGCCAGCTCGGGCTCTCGCGGTCGCGCGTGACGACCTTCGCTGCCCGGTCACCGGCACCGGTCGCGGCAGTCATCGCGACGACGCGCAGCCCGAGCTTGTGGCGCAGCTCCTCGAGCAGCGCATCGCCGCGCGCGCCGAGGCGGTCGATCTTGTTGACGAAGATGAGCAGCGGGAGGTGGGCCGCGCGGATGGCCCGCGCCAGGCGGCGGGTCTGCGGCTGCACGCCCTCGACGGACGAGACGACCAGCACGACGCCGTCGAGCACGCGCAGCGACCGCTCGACCTCGGCGACGAAGTCACTGTGCCCGGGGGTGTCGATGAGGTTGACCTTGAGCGCGTTCAGCGCGAACGAGACGACCGCGGACTTGATGGTGATGCCGCGGGCGCGCTCCAGTTCCAGAGTATCGGTCTGGGTCGTGCCCTTGTCGACACTCCCGACCGCGCGGATGACACCGGTCTCGAAGAGGATGCGCTCGGTGAGGCTGGTCTTACCGGCGTCTACATGCGCCAGGATGCCGATGTTGACGATCGCCATGCAGCACTCTCTCGTTGAAGAGCATTCCGACGGCTGGACTCTTCAACGTTTGCCGCATGGGACTCTCCTCGTGCGTGACACGGACTCGTCGACATTGGCCCGCCCCGGCACGCGCCTCGACGTGACGCACGTGAGAACCGCGGAACCGGACCGTGGCGCATTCTATCAGCATGACGCGTCGGGATGCCAGCGGGTTAGGGCAAGCGTGCATGCACGCGTCGCTGAGGTCGTCCATCACCCGCTGGGACTGCGCGTCGTCGGGCGGGGCGTAGCTGCCGCACCGCGTCTGACGTCCAGTTGGTGGGCGCACGTTACCGTGACGCGGCCGCCAGGGGCGGCGACACGCGCCCTGCGAGACGTGCCGCACTACCCGCGTGGCAGACGTGGCTGGTATAATCTACCGATTATGGATGATGAGCAATATTTTCTCATCAAGGTGGGGAAGAGCTGGCCAACGGTCGCTACAACAACGCCGCCAATCGCTGCTCCTACGCCTGCTTCCAGGCCGCCATCGCGGCGCTACTGCAGGCCGGGATCATCCCGGAGGGTCCGCCATGGAGCCATCCGTTCGTGCAACGCCCGTTCGTTGGCCAGTTCATCAACCGCCGCAAGCGCTACCTGCCCGAGTTGCGGGAGACCCTCGTGCGCAACCTCGAGCTGCGCCAGGCGGCCGACTACCGCCCGCGCTCGGTGTCTCAGGCCCAGGCGGAGCGTGCTTTGCAGCGGACGCGCCGCTTCGTCGAGGCAACCGGCGAAGAGGTGAGTCGATATGAGCGAAGACGTGATGAACCCGGCGGACCCGCGCATCCGGCGCGCGGTGAGCGAGCTCGAGGGGCTGATCCGTGAGCGCTTCCCAAGCGCTACGGTCGTGGTCTCCCGGGGCGAAGACCCGGATGGGATCTACCTCGATGCGATCGTGGATCTGGACGATCCGGATCCGGTGATGGATGTGGTCGTCGAGCGCCTGCTCGAGCTCCAGGTCGACGAAGGCATCCCTGTCCACGTCCTCCCCTTGCGCACGCCTGAGCGGGAAGTGAAGCTCGTGGCTGCCCGGCTCGACAAGCCGTTACACCCCCGCTGGGGGCAGGCCGCACTCGGACGCTGAGCCGGTTGCCGTGATCTGGCCCCCGGCAGCTCATCCACTTTCTCGGGGAAAAGTCGATCGTGGGCAGCAGTGTGCCGGGGACAAAACGTCTCAGAGTGCGCTATCGACGTGTGTGTGGTGCGAGCGGTCGGGCACGCTGCTGGCTGCTCACCCTCAGCCCTGCTCGGCCTCGGCCTCGGCCCGCAGTTGTCGCTGGTCGTTGAGGTAGTCCATCACCCGCTGGTATTGCGCGTCGTCGATCAGGTCGCTCTCGTGGTAGTAGGTCAGCATCGTGCGCAGCCCCAGGATCGTCATCACCCGGTAGCCGCGCTCCACCAGCTTCGCCACGCCCCCCTGCTCCCGGTCGATCAGCACGATCGCGTCACGCACCTCGAGCCCGGCCTCCTCCAGCGTCGCCGCCGTCTTGAGGATGCTCGTGCCACCCGTCATCAGGTCGTCGATCACCAGGATCGTCTGGCCCGGGACCACTCGCCCCTCGATCGTGGCGCGCTCGCCGTCGGGCCGGATGTAGATCAAGGGATTGTCGCTCGCCAGCGAGTAGGCCGTCGCCAGGTGCAGCCCGCCCATCGGCACGCCCGCCACCGCGCTGAAGCTCGCCAAGCGCGGCCGGCGGCGGACCTGGTCGGCCTGGATCTCCTGGTGGATCAGCCGGGCGATCTCCCGCAGCACCGACGGTTCGCTGATCAGCACCCGCGGGTTGATATAGATCGGAGACCGTCCTGCCGTCGGCCCCAGGTCGAACTCGCCGAACTGGACGCCGCCCAGCGTGAAGAGCGCCTGCGCCAGGTCGAGCTTCGAAGCGGACCCGAAGAGCACGGTCTGGCCGTCCTTACCGGTCGTGAGGCTGCAGCCTCTGGCATGTCGGCACGTCGGCACGATCGTCGCGAAGACGATACCATATTCCCCCGGACCTTCGTACAGACCTCCAGGCCACAGCGAGCGCAGGGGATAGGGACGCCGATGGCGCAGATGGACTACCGGGCGGCGATCGCGTACATCATCGAGCGCTCGGGCTACGACCGGGGCTTCGTCGCCAACCCCTTCGACGCCGAGACGGTCGGGCTGCGTCGCACCGCCTGGCTGCTCGAGGCCCTGGGCCACCCGGAGGCCCGCTATCCCGCCGTCCACGTGGCCGGCACCAAGGGCAAGGGCTCCACCGCCGCCTGCGTCGCCGCCATCCTGCGCGCCGCCGGCCGACGCGTCGGCCTCTACACCTCGCCCCACCTGCACACCTTCCGGGAGCGTATCCAGCTCGACGGCGAGTCGATTGCCGAGGACGCCTTCGCTGCCCTCACCACCGAGATCGCGCCCCTCAACGCGCGCCTCGCCGAGGCGCACCCTGACTGGGGCGAGGCGACCGCCTTCGAGGTCGCCACTGTGCTCGCCTTCCTCGCCTTCGCCCGCGCGGCGGTCGACGTCGCGGTGGTCGAGGTCGGCCTGGGTGGCCGGCTGGACGCTACCAACGTGCTGACCCCCGCCGTCTCGGTCATCACCACGATCAGCCTGGACCATACCGCCATCCTGGGTGACACCCTGGCCGAGATCGCCGGCGAGAAGGGCGGGATCATCAAGCCGGGCGTCCCGGTCGTCTCGTCGCCGCAGCCGGAGGAGGCGCGGGCCGTGCTCGAGCGCCTGGCCGCCGACGGGGCCAGCCCGCTCTACGTCGCCGGCCGGGACTGGGAGGCGTCGGGCACGCCGGAGCGCTTCGACCTGCGCGGCCCCTGGGGCGAGTACCACGACCTGCGCGTCGCCCTCAGTGGCCGACACCAGGTCGAGAACGCGGCGACCGCCGTGGCGGCCTGCTGGGCGTTGCGGAGCGCCGGCCTGGATGTCCCGGAGGAGGCCGTGCGCGACGGGCTGGCCGCCGTCGTCTGGCCGGGGCGGCTGGAGGTCGTGGCTCGCGAGCCGACGGTGGTCGTCGACGGCGCCCACAACGTCGACTCGGCCGGGCGCCTCGCCGAGGCGCTGCGCGAGGGCTTCCGCTGGCGGCGGCTGACGCTGGTGCTCGGCATCGCCCGCGACAAGCAGGTCGAGCAGATGCTCGCCGTGCTCGTCCCGCTGGCCGATCGGATCGTCGCCACGGCCTCGCACCACCCGCGGGCCGCCCCACCCGAGCGGATCGCCGCCGCGGCCCGCGCCGCCGGAGGCCCGGCGCTGCCGGTCGAGGAGGCGCCGAGCGTGGCCGAGGCGCTGCGTCGCGCGCTCTCCGATGCCGCGCCCGACGACCTGGTCTGCGTCACCGGATCGCTCTACGCCGTCTCCGAGGCCCGCGAGGCGCTCGGGCTGGCCGTGCCGGCCGCCTTCGAGCAGGAGCTGCTCTACCGGTAGCCGGGGTGGATGCGGCCGGCGGCGCACGATGCGTCTTGAACCAGAGCTGGGCGTTGGGCGGCAACGTGTGGTGCCGAGGTTGCCGCGCTACGGGACGCGAGTCCGGTTGCGCTTCTCCGGTCGGTCGGCCGCGGCCCTGGCCCGCCCGGTGCGCGGGGTATCAGTGGCCCGGCCAGGGCCGTTGACGGCGCCGGCCGGAGTGCCCTATGCTGCGCCCCGTCAGAGTCGGGGGAATCGCCGAGGAGGGTGGCTCGTTGAACGACCTGCACGAGGGCGCCTACGGACGCGCCTCGCTCGCCTTCATCATTATCGTGCTGATCATGATCGACGCTCCGTTCGCGCTGATGGCCTTCGGCCTCTGGTACGGCCACGGCCTGCGCATCACCTTTTAGCCGCCGCCGTCCGGCGCGGGTGTGCTGCCGTCTGACAGAGCCGCCGGGAGGGGTAAGAGATGCCGGGCGAGGGTTTCCGCGAGCGCGACGTCACGGCCAATGGGCTGCGGCTGCACCTCCTCGAGGGGCCGGACGGCGGCCGACCGCCGCTGCTCCTGGTGCACGGCATCTATGACCGTTGGGAGACCTGGGAGACCGTCCTGCCGGCGCTGGTGGCCGACTACCACGTCGTCGCCCCGGACCTGCGCGGACATGCCCGCAGTGACTGGCCCGCGCGGGGCTACCGCCTCGTCGACTACGCGGCGGACGCCGTCGGCGTTCTCGACGCGTTGGGGATCGCCCGCGCCGATGTCGTCGGGCACTCGCTGGGGGCGCTGATCGCCGCCACCCT
>DATKRJ010000538.1:0-4936 GCA_035532355.1 Thermomicrobiaceae bacterium
CGGCCGGGTCGCCGTCGCCTGGTACAGCGCGAACGAGACCCATGAGCGGCCGGTGCCGCAGACCGGGCTGAACGCCCTCGAGGCCAGCCAGCTGAACTCACCGGACCCCCACGGCTACCTGTTCGACGACCTGACCCACGCGGAGTTCTCCGTCGACGTCGGGGAGAGCCTCAACGCGCTGGCCCCGGCGGCGCACTACTCGGTGGCGACGGTGAGCGAGCACCCGATCAAGTACGGGCCCATCTGCACCCAGGGGCTCGGTTGCACGCTGAGCGGAGGGGACCGCAGCCTGGGGGACTTCCTCGAGGTCAACCACGATTCCCGGGGTGCGCTGGTGCTCTCCTACGTCGACGACACCTCCGGCTACTACGCCGCGAGCTCATCCGGTCAGACCGCCGACAACGGCCCGAGCGTCGTCGTCCGCCAGATCGGCGGCCCGAGCCTCTTCGCCTCGGTGGGGGAGGTCCGGGGGCCGGGCGCAGGTCCCGGAACCCCCATGGGATCGGTCACTGACCGGACCGGGGACGCCTTCTACTCGGCGAACGGGACCTTGACCTCGGCCGGGTCCAACCTCGACCTCACGGCCGCGTCGATGCGCCGGTCCCCGACGGGCCTCGTCATCACGATGCGGGCCGCGAACATGACAACCCTGATGGTGAACCCGCAGGCCGGTGGAAGCACCGGGGAGTGGATCACCCGGTTCACCACCTACGATCCGCACACCCAGGGCAACGGGCACATCTACTACGCGGGCATGGAGTCGGTTGCCGGCGGAGCCCCTCGCTTCTTCGCCGGGGAGCCCACGATGGCGAGCACCGACATCGTCGCGTTCGACTCGACGACCGCCGTGCCCGGGTCCTACAACTCCAACAGCGGGACCATCACCATCGACGTGCCGTTCTCGGTGATCGGCGGGCACTCGCGGCCCGGTACCGAGTTCTACAGCGTCACCGCGTTCACCGCGACGAGTGCGACCAGCCTGGCGCACCTGCCGGCCAGCTTGTTCAACGTCGTCGACGCGACCGCGCCGTACGACTTCGTGCTCCCGCGGGCCGTGAGCTAGCACGCTCTCGGGAGCTCGCGGCGGGCGACTCGGGACGTCCTCCAAGCCGCGAACAGCGCACCCGCCCTGCACGTCGCAACCTCGTTGTCAAGCCCCCGCGGGGGACCTGCAGGGTGTTCGGCAAAGTCACGGGTGTGTGAGCTGTGCGTGAGGCGCGGTTCGAGCGGGTTGATGGTGGCCGGGGAGGTGGGCCTGGTCGGTGGGCCGGTTTCGGTGTCTGAAAGCGGGGCGGCACGACTATCCCAGCGGTTGCGTTGGGCCCGCTGACCCGCTGCGGGCGCGGGTCAGCCACCGGGATGGGCTGGGTATGCGTCAGGTGCGACGTACTTGGTGTTGGGGTGATTACAGCCGGAGCAGGGTCAGCGCCCGGTTGATGTCGCGGGCGGCCCAGCGCAGCCCGGCGGCGATGTTGGTCTTCCCGGCGAGGCGGAGCAGGCCGATCACGAGGTTTCGCAGGCTTGCCATCGCGCGCGGCGCGGAGCCGGCGCGCACAGTCGAGCGGTCCTCATCGAAGGTGACGTCGCGGACCCAGTGGGTTTTGTTCTCGATCCCCCAGTGGTTTCGGTTGTGGCCGAGTACGGTGGCGGGGTCCGCTTTGCCGGGGCTGAGGCTGGTCACTCCGTGGGCAGTTTCGGTCCAGCGGAGTGATCCGTCGAGGTTTTTCACCTCACGTTCGATCCGGAACACTTGGGCCACGTGCGGGAACGCGCCAGCGTTCTTCGGGTTCGCGAGGTAGTCGTTCAGCGCAGTCGAGGTGGCGATGGTGCGCCGCTCGATCCTGCCGTGGCCTTTGGCGAGTTCAGTGTGGGCAGGGGGAAAAAGACCCCGCATCCAGGGTCTGGAGCGCTTCGGCTAGGTCGGGCTGGTTCGCTTTGACGGTGAACACGAAGTCGGCGCCTTTCTCTTCGACTAGGAAGCGGGCGTGGTCGCGCTGGGCGTGCATCGCGTCCGCGGTGACGACCGCGCCGGTGAGGTCGAGCGGTTCCAGCAGCGGGCGGAACGCGGTGATCTCGTTGGTTTTGTGGTCGACCTCGGTCTGGGCGACGACCACGCCTTCTTGATGGGTCATCGCCGCGAACAGGTGGATCGCCCGGCCGTCGGCTTGCACCGCCCCGCGCACGGTCTTGCCGTCCACCGCGAGCGCGAGCACGTTTTGTTCCAGGTGTCCGGCGCGGACCTGGGCGAGTAGCCACTCGCCGACCACCCGGTCCAGCGCGCCGGCGTCGATCCGTTTCACCGTCCGCCGGACCGTCGCTTCGCTCGGCGCCACAAGCTTCCCGGTGCGCGGCGAGCGGCGGGCACCAAGCCGGCTCAGCGCCTCCTGGGAAAGCTCACCGGCGCATTCCCCGATCGCGGTGAAGCTACGCGCGCCGCAGATGACCGCGAGCACACCGACGGCGAGGATCTGAGCGACCCGGTGGCGAACCCCGCGCGGCTTACGCGGGTCGGGCAGCGCGGCGAGCCGGGCGAGCAGACCGTCCTCACCACTCAGGTCAACCGCATTGAGGTCGGGCATAGCGAACCTCCGGGCAGCAGCGGCGAGCACGGGATGGTCGAACGGGGCGGCGAGGATCACAGCAGCGTCCGGGCGTAGCAGCCGGCACCAAGCGAGCTTGGGTGCCCCATGGTGGCGGTAACGACCAGCGGAACGGGAAAACCCCAGGGTGTACCCAAGTGGGGTGAAGTTCGCTGCCGCGTAGCAGGCACCAGTGTGCCGAGCGGGGTCAGTGAACGTCTCCACCGCGAGCACCCGATGGCCGTAACTCGCCTGGTAATCCGCCGACACCCGCCGCAGCACCCGACCGAGCACCCCAGAGGCAAGGTTAGGCCGCCGACCCGCCGGCAGCACGCAGAAGCGTTGGTTGTTCACTACATAGCGCAACCGACGAAACTGCACATCCGGCGCCCAGCCCAAAAACTTCTCCCGCGGACCGCACTTGAACGCAGCAGAACCGAACCCGACCAGGGCGACCCACTGTTCGCCCTGCGTCGCGACGTAACGCACCACTTCGCCAGTCAACCGGTGGCCCAACCAATGATGGGCATCCAACTCCGCGTTGAACCGGGCCACCTCAGCCGGGCTGACCAGCCGCACCGCCAGCGGCTCCTCCAACCCGCACCCAGCTACCGCCACCAGCCCGTTCTACCGGGCTCACCGGCAAAAAGCCAGCACCACGGCATCAGTGCAGGTCAGCGTGTCGCCCCGCGACTTTGCCGGGGCCCTGGGGGGACCTGTACCCCTCCTGATGCGATGAAGGAGCGGACTTTCCGCTGCTCGTGACCACCGTCGTCCCGCGGGGTGCATGTCGTGGTGAGTTTCGGAGGTGTCCGGTGGTTCGGTCGCTTCGTGGGTGTGATGTTCGGGTCGACGAGTGGGGGCGGGGGTCTGCCTCTCGGGGTCGGTGCTCCGATCATGGGAGCTGCTCACAACCGACCTACCGAGAGGAGACTCCCGTGAGCGAATCGTATGCCGGACGGCAGATCGTCGGTATCGACCTGCATCGTCGGCGCAGTGTGCTGGTGCGGATGACCGAGGCCGGGGAAACGCTGGAGGAGACGCGGATCAGCAACGACCCGGAGTACCTGCGGGCGGTGATGGCCCGCGCGGGTGAGTCACCGGAGGTGGTGCTGGAGGCCACCTACGGCTGGTACTGGGCTGCGGACACCCTGGCCGCGTTGGGCGCTCACGTTCACTTGGCGCACCCGCTGGGGGTGGCGATGTTCGGGTTGCGCCGGGTCAAGAACGACTTCCTGGACGCCAAGGATCTCGCTGACTTGCTGCGGATGGGCCGGCTGCCCGAGGCGTGGATCGCCCCACCGCAGCTGCGGGAGGTGCGGGAGCTGGTCCGGCATCGGGCTAAGCTCGTCAGCCTGCGGTCGAACGTGAAATGCCAGATCCACGCCGTGCTCGCCAACGCCGGCGTGCCGGTGGTGATGAGCGACCTGTTCGGTCTGGCCGGGCAACAGTTGCTCGACGAGTTGCGTCGCGGCGACCGGCTGTCGCTGGCAGCGCGGGACCGGGTCATCTCGGCACGGCGGGTGGTCGACATGCTCGACGGTGAGATCGAGCGGTTCCACACGTTGACCCGGGCCCGCCTCGGCGCCGATCCCGGTTACCGGGCGGTGCAAACCATCCCCGGGGTCGGTCAGGTCCTCGGCGCGGTCTTCGTCGCCGAGATCGGAGACGTCCACCGATTCCACCGGCCCGGCCAGCTCACCAGCTGGGCTGGGCTCACCCCACGCCATCACGAATCCGACACCACCGTGCACCGCGGCCGGATCACCAAACAAGGCTCCGCGCTGGTCCGCTGGGCCGCGATCGAGGCCGTGCAGACCCTGCCGAAGGCCAGTTACTGCGGTCGGATCAAACACCACGTCGGTGACCGGCGCGGCCGCAACATTGGCAAGGTCGCGGCCGCCCGGGAACTGCTCGAGTGCGTGTTCTACGCGCTGCGTGACGGTCACGTCCGCCGGCTCGCGCGGACCACACCAGCAGGCGCCTGATCATGCCTGTACCGCTCACCCAAACTCGGGATCGGCGCCGCGTCGTGCAGGTCATGACCCCCACCCCATGGTGGCCCGGTCGCCCCTTCTGATTGGCCCCGCCGCTCCCGCGCGTTGTTGCCGCACCGCATCTTGCCGCCACACCGGGCGAAGGAATGACTGACAGCCCCACGGCTCGATCCACCCGCGGGAAACCGCCCAGATGCACCCGACAACAACCGACCCGCACACCGAGGAGACCCACCCGAACCGCACAACACCCCCGCCCGAATGGCTCCCCAAGCCGTTCTGCGCCGCCCGAGCATGCGTCGAACGGCGTCGGCGTCAACGACCTTCGGCCGCTACGCGGTCGGCCTCCGGCCGATCCTT
>DATKRJ010000539.1:0-39803 GCA_035532355.1 Thermomicrobiaceae bacterium
ACCGGCCACCTGGCCGCCGCGGTCGGCACGCCCACGGTCACGATTTTCGGACCTACCAGCCCGCGCCGCTACCGCCCGCTCGGCGCGAATTCACGCGTCTGCGCACCCCCCGCCAGCTGGGCCCTGTCGGATCACGTCGACCTCCGTGCGGGACGGCCGGGGTCAGATGCCACGGATATCGCGCGGGTTACGCCCGGCGAGGTGTTCCACGCGGTGCGCGAGGCACTGGCCGCGTCCGCCGTTGGGCGCATGCCGTGATCGCGCATGGACTTCGTGATGTCGTCGTCACCGCCTTGGCCCGCCTGGGGGTCGAGCCGGTGCCGCCCGCCGGTCGCGAGATCCTGCTCATCCGGCCCGACCACCTGGGCGACGTGCTCTTCGTGACCCCCGCTCTGCGCCGCCTGCGCCGTGCCCTGCCGGACGCGCGCATCACTCTCGCGATTGGCCCCTGGTCGCGGGCGGCGGTCGAGGGTAACCCCGACGTGGACGAAATCCTCGAGTTTCCGTTTCCGGGGTTCACCCGCGCCGACAGCCCGAACCCCGTCGCGCCGTACCGCGCGCTCGCCGAGTTCGCACGCACCGTTCGCCAGCGCCGGGCTGCCGCGGCGGTCGTACTACGCGACGATCACTGGTGGGGCGCGCTGGCCGTGCAGCGTTCTGGAGTACCGGTCAGGGTCGGCTCCGACCACCCGGCCATGCGCCGAATGCTCACCAACCCCGTCTCACTCGACGGGCACTCGGTAGAGCGGAACGCGGCGCTCGTCGACGCGGTGGCGACTGCGCTCGGCGGGGTGCTGGCAGCGAGCGTGACGCCGGAGAGCGACCCGCTCCTTTGGGACGTCGCGCCGGAGGCAGCGACCGCCGCGCGGGCAATCCTCACGTCAAACACCGTCGAGGGACCGTACCTGGTGCTGGCGCCGGGTGCCGGCGCGCCGGTGAAGCTCTGGCCGGCGACGCGCTGGGCAGCGGTGGCTTCGGCGCTGAGCCGAGCGCGCGACGTACCGGTCGTGCTCGTCGGCAGTCCCGCGGAGTCGAGCATCGCCGAGCGCGTCCGCCTGGCCATGACCGTTCCGGCAGTCGACCTGACAGGAAGAACGGACTTCCCGACGCTGGGAGCGCTGCTCGCCGGCGCCTCGCTCGTCCTCGGGGTGGACAGCGGCCCGCTACACCTCGCCACCGCCGTCGGCGCCCCCACGCTCCGGCTCTACGGGCCAAGCTCGCTCGAGCGCTACGGACCGTGGGGTGATCCGCGCCGTCACCGCGTCGTCTCGGCCGGGCTGCGCTGCTCGGGCTGCGGGGATCTCTCCCCGAAGCGGCCCGAAGGCGCCGGCTGCCTGGTCGCGATTACGGTCGAGCAGGTGGTCCACGCCGCGTTCGGGATGGTTGCCGGTGTCTGAGCCGCCGCGCCTGACAATCGGCATCGACGCCAGTCGCGCCGGCTCCGAGCGCCAGACCGGCACCGAGCGCTACTCACGCCGTGTCATCGAGTCGATGCTCGCGATTCCCGGACAGATCCGCTTCCGCCTGTACCTGAACGGGGACCGCCCGCTCGACCTGGCCGAACGAGAGGCGGTTTGCCAGCGGCTGATCCCGTTCCCGCGCCTCTGGACGCACCTACGCCTCTCCACCGAGCTCGCGCTCCACGCCGTGGACGCGCTGTTCGTCCCGGCTCACGTCGTCCCGCCGGTCCACCCGCGGGCCACGGTCGTTACGATCCATGACCTCGGCTACCTGTACGAACCGGGCGCTCACACCACCCGCGCGCGCCGGTACCTCGACTGGTCGACCCGCTGGAGCGCGCGCATGGCGAGCCGTGTCATCGCCATCTCCGGGGCCACGCGCGATGACCTGGTACGCCACTATCAGGTTCGTGAGGACCGAATCCGGGTCGTGCCGCATGGCGTGGACGAGCGGTTTCGCCCAATGGATCAGCACGAGGCTGCCGCCGCGGTCACAACCCTGAGGGTGCGACCGCCGTACCTCCTCTTCGTCGGCACGCTGCAACCGCGCAAGAACCTGGCACGACTCATTGCCGCCTTCGACCGCGTCGCCGACGACTACCCCGATCTCGCTCTGGTCCTGGCGGGGAAGCGCGGCTGGCTGGCGGAGCAGATCGACAGCGCACTGGCCGTCAGCCGGCACCGGGAGCGGATTGTATTACTGGGCCACGCTCCCGACGCGGTGCTTCCGGCGCTCTACGCGGGCGCCGCAGCGCTGGCGCTACCGTCGCTCGCCGAGGGGTTCGGGTTGCCGGTGCTCGAGGCAATGGCCTGCGGAACGCCGGTGCTCATCAGCGACCGCGGCGCGCTGCCGGAGGTCGGCGGTGACGCCGCCCTGGTGATCGATCCGCTCGACGTGGGCGCCATCGCCGCCGGGCTAGTACGCCTGCTCGACCCCACGGAACGCGTCGCCCGTTCCGCGGCTGGAATCGCCCGCGCGGCCGGCTTCAGCTGGGCACGGACCGGCGAGCAGACCCTCGAAGTGATCATGGAAGCGGTCCGCGCGGGAGCGCGGCGACGATGACCGTCGCGGCACCGGAGCGGATTCTGATCGTCAAGCTGGCGGATCTCGGCGACGCGCTGCTGGCGACTCCGGCGATTCGGGCACTTCGCCTGGCCTTCCCCGCCGCCCGCCTCGATGCGCTGACGACGGTGAACGGTGCCGCCGCGCTCGCCTTGAGTCCGAACCTCAACCGGATCGTCACCTTCCCCAAGGAGCTCTTTGACCGTCCGGCCGGAATCGTCCATCCTCGACGCGGCGCGCTCCTGGGCCGGCTCGCGGTCGAGCTTCGGGCTTCGCGCTACGACGCGGTCATCCTGCTCCACCATCTCACCACCGGCTTCGGGGCGCTGAAATTCCGGGCGCTCGTCGCGGCGACCGGCGCGCCGATCCGCGCTGGGTTGGACAACGGCTTGGGCACGTTCCTCACCCACCGCGCCCCTGACTACGGCTTCGGGCCAAGCCCCGAGTGGCGCTACGCGTTGGACGTCGTCGCGCTGCTCGGCGCCACGACCGAGCCGGTCGGTCCGGCGATCGCGGTTCCCGACCCCTCGCGAGCATCCGCCGATAAGGCGCTGGAAGGCGCGGGCGTTGACGGATCGTTCGTCGTCATCCATCCGTCGGTGGGGGCGTTCAGCCCGGCCCGCACCTGGCCGCTCGAGCGATTCGTGGCGGTGACACGACGGCTCCGCGCCGATCTGGGCACCCACGTTGTCGCGGTGGGCAGCGCGGATGACTCGGCCGCGGGGCGAGCGCTTGGGGCAGCGGGCGCGGTGGACCTGACCGGGCGTACGACGTTGGCGGAGGTCGCGGCCCTTATCGAGCGCAGCGGGCTGGTGATCGGATGCGACAGCGGGATCGTCCACCTGGCAGGCATGCTGGGCCGGCCGCTGGTGGCGATCTTCGGCCCGTCGAACGCCGGGGCGTGGCGACCGATCGGCGCGGTTGAGCATCGCGTCGGGCGCCGTCCGTTTCCCGACGCCAGCGCGATCGTCGTCCGCGCCGGCATACCGTGCTCTCCCTGTTTCTACGTCGGCTACGGGCTCGGTCGCCGCGAGGGCTGCCGGGTGAAGACGTGCCTCTCGTTGGTGACGCCCGAGGAGGTTGGCGAGGCGGCGCTCCACCTGCTGCGACGGCAGGTTTCTGTCGCGGAACGCGACCGGTAGGCGCGGCAGCCGCGCGATTGACTGCCCTTCGAGGGCTGCCGTAGAATCGCAGGCACGCGTGCCACCGTCGACGGCACGTGTCGTGGTCGCTTGCGCAATATCCGGAGACGGGAGCAACGGCGGCGAGGAGTGGAGGCCCGGCAGTCGTGAGCAACGGCAAGATCCGCGTGGCGATCATCGGCGTGGGTAACTGCGCCTCGTCCCTGGTTCAGGGCGTCGAGTACTACCGCAACGCCAACCCCGACGACTTCGTCCCCGGCCTGATGCACGTCGACCTGGGTGGCTACCACATCAGCGACATCGAGTTCAGCGCGGCCTTCGACATCGACGTCAACAAGGTCGGCAAGGACCTCTCCGAGGCGATCTTCGCCGAGCCCAACAACACCTACAAGTTCTCCGACGTCCCGCCGACCGGGTTGACTGTGGCGCGGGGCATGACGCACGACGGCCTCGGCAAGTACCTGTCGGAGATCATCACCAAGGCTCCCGGACCAACGGCCGACATCGTGGGCATCCTCAAGGAGACCGAGACCGACGTCGTGGTCAACTACCTCCCGGTCGGCAGCGAGATGGCGACCAAGTGGTACGTTGAGCAGGTGCTGGAGGCCGGCTGCGCCTTCGTCAACTGTATCCCAGTCTTCATCGCCCGCGAGGACTACTGGCAGAAGCGCTTCCGCGATCGTGGGCTGCCGGTCGTCGGCGACGACATCAAGAGCCAGGTCGGTGCGACGATCACGCACCGCCTGCTGGCGCGGCTCTTCGCCGACCGCGGTGTGCGCATCGACCGCACTTACCAACTGAACTTCGGCGGCAATACCGATTTTCTGAACATGCTCGAGCGCGAGCGTCTCGAGTCCAAGAAGATCTCCAAGACCAACGCGGTCACGAGCCAGATCGATTACCCGCTGGACGCGGCCAACGTCCACGTCGGCCCGAGCGACTACGTGCCATGGCTGAACGACCGCAAGTGGGCCCACATCCGGCTGGAGGGCACCACCTTCGGCGACGTGCCGCTCAACATCGAGCTCAAGCTCGAGGTCTGGGACTCCCCGAACTCGGCGGGCGTGGTCATCGATGCCATCCGCACCGCCAAGCTGGGTCTCGACAACAAGATCGGCGGCGCGCTGCTCGGCCCATCCGCGTACTTCATGAAATCGCCGCCGGTCCAGTACCACGACGACGAGGCGCGGGAGCTGGTGGAGGCCTTCATTCGCGAGACCGCCGCGCAACGCGACGGCGCGCGCGTCCCGGCGGAGGACTGAGCGACCCGGAGCCCTTCGAGTTCGGCACGGCCGGGGCTCGCCCCGGCCGCTTCGTCTGCCCGCAGCAGAGCAGAGGGCGAGAGCTCATGTCGGACAATGCCGTCTGCATCAATCTTTCGTACGTGCTCCATGAGCCGGCGACGTCGACGGTAGTGGTGGCCTACGCCGCTCGCGCGTCCCAGACGCGGAACCAGCTCGACCGCGCCACTCGCCGGCTGACGCGACTCACCGACGTGGCGATCGCCGCGAGGACGCTGGTGCTCGCACCGTCCGGCGAACCGCCGGCCGGCACTGCGGGTTCGGCGTTGACGGTCCAGATCGGACCATGGCGGCTGCTGCGACGAGTCTTGACGACGCGCTACAGGACTTCGAGCGACGCGTGGGACGTGACACTGGTCGATGACCCGGGCTGCCGGTCGATGACCGAGGCGGAGTTCTTCCGGGCACCCGCGCGCCTGTGCCTACCGGTGGCTAAGCAGCGCCCGGCCGGCTGGTTCGCGACGCTCACGCTCCGGCCGGGCGGCGACGGGCTCCTCCTCGAGCTCATGCCGCTCGCTGCGAACGACACGAGCCACTCGGTGGTGGCGGCGGCGGAGGCGGCGATCCGCAGTCATGTGGGACAATGGACCTGCGCCGCTGCGCTCTGGCCGCGACCGGCCGAGGACCAGCTGCCGGAGTTCCGGGACGGTTGACGGGAGGACCTCGATGTGGCTGCTGCGCGCGCTGCGCGTCGGCGCCTTTCTGACCCCTCTGATGCCGCCGGCGATGGGGTACTTCCTGTGCCGCGTCGTGGCGGTGCTCTTCTTTGCCTGTAACTTCCGGGCGCGCCGGCAGGTGCTGGACAACCTGCGCCACGTCGAGCCGAGCGTCTCCCGCGCTCGCCGCTACTGGGACGCCGTCCGCGTCTTCATCACGGTCGTCGTCAACTACTACGACATGGTCCGGCTCTGGACCGTCGACAAGGATCGGGTGCTCGAGATCTTCGAGGTCGAGGGCTGGGACCACCTGGAGGAAGCGCTGAGCCACGGCGAGGGGATCATCGTCCTGTCGGCCCACGTCGGCAACTTCAACGTCGTAGCCAGCTATCCGGCGGCTGCGGGTGGGTACCACACCGCCGTGATTGCCGAGCGCGTCGAGCCGCCAGCCCTGTTCGACTACCTGGCTGGGCTGCGGTCCGGGATCGGGATCGACGTCATCCCACCGGGCTCCGAGGCCATTCGTCCCCTCCTTCGCCTGCTCCGCAACAATGGCATCCTGCTGCTGGCTGGGGACCGGGATGTCGTCGGGCACGGGGAGATACAGGAGTTCTTCGGCGTGCCGGCTGCTCTGCCGGTCGGGCCGGTGCTTCTTGCCATGCGCACCGGCGCTCCGCTCGTGCCGGCCTTCACCCTGCGCCGCCGTCATAGGCCGTCGATCGTGTATATCTCGCCGCCGATCGACCTGGTGCGCACCGGCGACTGGGAGGCGGATCTCCAGCACAATCACGCGCTGATGGCCCGCGCGCTGGAACGGATGATCGCGCTGGACCCCGGCCAGTGGGCGGTGCTGCAGCAGATCTGGCCCCCGGCGTCACCCTACTTCGGCGATCGCGGCGAGGGACTGGGCGGGATTCCGTCGACGATCAAGGCGAAGCGTCCGGGCTACCTGCGGCGTGCCGGCCGGCGCATTTCCGCGGCCGTCAGACCCGGCTCGGCGGAGCGTGGTCGACTATCTGATACCGGTACCCCTGATCGACGAGAAAGCGTTGCCGCCGCCCCGCGAACTCCACCTCGCCGGTAGCCGGCGCCACCAGGCTGTAGAACATCGCGCGCCGTCCAGTCCGCTTCGGCCGCAGCAATCGTCCGAGCCGCTGCGCCTCCTCCTGTCGCGACCCAAAGGCGCCGGAGATCTGGATCAGCACGGCCGCGTCCGGCAGGTCGACACCGACGTTGGCCACGCGCGACAGGACGAGGACCGGCGTCTCCCCCCTGCGGAAGGCATCGTAGCGAGCACGTCGCTCTCCAGCGCGGGTCTGCCCGGTCACCACCGGGGCGTCGAGCGCTCGTGCGGCGGCGTTCACCTCCACCAGACGGTGAGCGACGACCAGCACAGGCTCCCCGCAGTGGCGACCGACAAGCTGGCGCACGACCTTGAGCTTGGCCGATAGCACGCGCTCCGGCGTCGCGCGGACGCCATCCTCCAGCCTCACCCGCACCTCGACACACTCGACCGGGGCGATCCAGCCTCGCCGCTCCAGATCCCGCCACGGCATCGAGAACACCGTTGGCCCGACGAGCGAGAAAACGTCGACCTCGCGCCCGTCCTCGCGAACCAGCGTGGCCGTCAAACCGAGCCGCCTCCTGGCCTGGAGTACCGCGCTCTGACGAAAGACGTCCGCGGGTAGGCTGTGGACCTCGTCGTAGACGATCAGCCCCCACGGATAGTCGAGCAGCGCCGCGAGCGTGGCCTGTCCACCCCGTGACCGGGCGATCAAGCCCTGATAAGTGACGATCGTGAGCGGCCGCGGTGCCCGCCCCGCCTGGTGGAGTGCGATCTGCTCGTCGGCAAGGTCGGTCAACGCCAGCAACTGCTCCCGCCACTGCTCTCCAATGGTGCGACTCGGTGTCACTACCAGGGTGGACGCGCGCAATCGCGCCGCCACCGCCAGGCCGACGATCGTCTTGCCGGAGCCGCAGGGCAGCAGAACAACGCCCCCCGTCGGAGCCCCCGCGACGAAGCGATCCACCGCGTCGACCTGGTAGGGACGGAGCTCGATGTCCGCGCGGAGGGCGAAGCCGAGCGGGACGTCTGACGCGAGCGCCGCGGCGTCGACGACCGGATAGCCGGCGCCCGTTAGTACAGCTTTCAGCGTGCCGCGCTGCGCGTCGGGCACCACCAGTCCGTCGCCGTCACTCTCCAATCCGTGCTCCGCACGGATGCGAGCGAGCAGCGCCGGGTCGGTGCCGGTGAGGCGCAGCCCGCTCGGGCCTCCCTCGAGGCGCAGCAGACCGTACCGGCCGCAGAACTCCTGGATATACGCGACGAGCGGGAGTGGCGGCGGGAGCTCCCCGAAGCGATCGAGGTGCGCGATGATCTGCCGGGAGTCTATCCCACTGGCGACCGCGCTCCACAGCGAGAGATCGGTGATCCGGTAGGTGTGATACGCTCCGGAGCTGTGGACGAGCTCGCCGAAACGGCGAAGCCCGTCGCGAGCTTCGTCGAAGCCCGCAGCGATGGGCGTCACCAGCACGGTCCGATTGCGTTGGAAGATGAGGCAGCGCTCGCTCGCCACGCCGGCTCCGCGCGACTCGTCGCGGCTTCCAGCCGCGGCATCCAACTAGTCCGGCGAGATCATACCCCGGGGCCCGCGCACCCCGCGGCAATTAGCACCGGCGTCCGGCGCCGATTCCGGTTAGGGGTTCCCATGCGTGTGGTCAGCGCCTCCGAGGCGGTCGAGCTGATCTCGTCGCGCGATCGGGTCTACGTCCACGAGGTCGCCATGGTCCCGACGTCGCTGGTCGATGCGCTCGTCACCCGGGCACCGCTGTTGCGCGACGTCGAGGTCGTCCACCTCCATACGGAGGGACGCGCGCCATATCTGAACCCCGACCTGGAGGGCCACCTGCGGCACAACGCGCTGTTCGTCGGGCCGAACGCGCGGGACGCGGTGAACGAAGGCCGTGCCGACTACACGCCGGTGTTCCTCTCCGAAATCCCGGCACTCATCGCCGACGGCACGCTCCCGGTCGACGTGGCCCTGGTCCAGGTCTCGCCGCCGGATCGGCACGGATTCTGCCGGCTCGGGGTGTCGGTCGCGTGCGCCCGGGCCGCGGTGGACAACGCGCGCATCGTCATCGCCGAGTTCAACCCGCGCGTGCCGCAGACGCTTGGAAACTCGGCTGTCCACGTCAGCCGCATCACCGCCGCGGTGGAGGTGGACCGCCAACTGCCGGCCCACGCGCCCGAGCCGTTCGGGGCTGTCGATCGCGCCATCGGCGAGCACGTGGCGGCGCTCGTCCCTGACGGTGCCACGCTCCAGGCGGGCATCGGCACGGTTCCCAACGCCGTCCTGGCGGCGCTGCGCAACCACCACGATCTCGGCGTGCACACCGAGATGTTCACCGACGGCGTGATCGACCTGATCGAGGGCGGTGTAATCACGAACCGCATGAAGACCCGCTTCAAGGGTCGGGTCATCACCTCCTTCGCTATGGGGTCGCAGCGCCTCTACGACTTCGTCGACGACAACCCGTTCGTCGAGTTTCACTCGACCGGCATCGTCAACGATCCGGTTGAGATCCGGCAGCAGTCGGCGATGGTGGCGATCAACTCGGCCATCCAGATCGACATCACCGGCCAGGTGTGCGCCGACTCGATCGGCGAGCGGATCTACAGCGGCATCGGTGGGCAGATGGATTTCGTGCAGGGCGCGTTGCGCTCTCCCGGCGGCAAAGCGATCATCGCGCTGCAGTCGACGGCACGTGGCGGAACCGTGTCGCGTATCGTCCCCCAACTGGCTCCCGGCTCCGGCGTGGTCACCACGCGTGGGCACGTCCAATGGGTTGTGAGCGAGTACGGCGCGGTCAACCTCCGGGGACGCAGCCTGCGCGAGCGCGCCGAACTCCTCATCGGCATCGCCCATCCCGACTTTCGGGCAGAGTTGCGTGCTCTGGCCGCTGCGCGCCGCCTCTTTGGCGTCGCCGCCTAGCGCGCGCGACAATGGGAGCAGCCCGCGCGTGGCGGGCTGTCCGGACGAGTGGGGTGATCGGGACCGGTCGGGCGCGGGTGCGTCCGGCGCTCCCCGGTGGCGGCCCGTTCTGGGGCCGTTCCATATTCCAGCCTACGTCGGCCATTACCCACTGCACATAGCAGCAACGCAACAATCCGACGCCTGATAGTCCCGGATACGTGCCGTCCGGACGGAACGGTCCGGGTACATCTTTCGCTCACCCCAGGCGGGCGGCGATCGGCCACGAGCGCCGACATAACGGGCCGCCGAATGGTAAAATTGAAGCCGAAATGCGCTTCCGTCCGCGGAATTCTGGGAAGGTCTGTCGCCCGTGAGTTTCGGAATCGTGCGTCCGATCGACATCGAAACCGAGATGCGCCGCTCCTACCTCGATTACGCGATGAGCGTCATCGTGCAGCGCGCCCTGCCGGACGTGCGGGACGGGCTCAAGCCGGTTCAGCGCCGCATTCTCTACGCGATGCACGAGATGGGGCTGCGGGCTAACACCAAGAATCGCAAGAGCGCTGGCATCGTCGGCGAGGTGCTGAAGTCCTACCACCCGCACAGCGACGCGGCCGTGTACGACGCGCTGGTGCGTATGGTTCAGCCCTTCTCCTTGCGCTACCCGCTGGTAGATGGCCAGGGGAACTTCGGCTCGGTCGACGGCGACAGCGCTGCCGCCATGCGCTACACGGAGGCGAAACTGTCGGCCATCGCCGAACAGCTGCTGGCGGACATCGAGCGCCAGACCGTAGACTTCCAGCCGAACTACGATGGTGAGGCGAGCGAGCCCAAGGTCTTGCCCGGACGGTTGCCGAACCTGCTGATCAACGGTGCCTCGGGCATTGCGGTCGGCATGGCGACCAACGTGCCGCCCCACAACCTGGTCGAGATCTGCAACGGCCTGGTCTACTTGATCGACAATCCCGACGCCTCCATCGACGAGCTGATCGAGATCATCCAGGGTCCGGACTTCCCGACCGGCGGCATCATCCTCGGGCGCGAGGGCATTCGCGCGGCGTACGCCACCGGTAAGGGGCGTGTCGTTATTCGCGCGCGAGCGATGATCGAGGAGGCACCGCGCGGAAACCGCTTCAACATCATCGTCACTGAGTTGCCGTACCAGGTGAACAAGGCCGCGCTGATCGAGAAGATCGCCGAGCACGTCAAGGCCGGGCGCATCGAGGGCATCCACGACCTGCGCGACGAGTCGGACCGCACCGGCATGCGCATCCTCATCGAGCTCAAACGCGAGGCCCAGCCGCACCGTGTCCTCAACGCCCTCTTCAAGCACACCCAGCTTCAGCAGACGTTCGGCGTCAACATGCTCGCCCTGGTCGACGGGACCCAGCCTCGGGTGCTTACGCTCAAGCGCGCGCTCCAGCTGTACCTCGACCACCGCGACGAGGTGGTCCGGCGGCGCACCGAGTTCGACCTGCTGCGCGCCCGCCGACGTGCCCACGTCCTCGAGGGGCTGAAGATCGCACTCGATCACCTGGATGAGGTGATCGCCACGATCCGCGCCTCGCGGTCGGCGGAGGCGGCTCGTCAGAATCTGATGGTCCGCTTCACGCTAACCGAGATCCAGTCGAACGCGATCCTCGAGATGCAGCTGCGCCGGCTGGCCGCGCTGGAGCGCCGGAAGATCGAGGACGAGTACCGCGAGGTGATCCGCGAGATCGCCGCGATGGAGGCGCTCCTCGCCGATCCCGCGAAGATCCGCGCGGTCATCCGCGACGAGCTACTGGAGCTCAAGGACACGTTTGGTGATACCCGCCGCACGTTGATTCAGGACATGTCCGGCGAGATCACCGACGAGGACCTCATCCCGGACGTCAGCGTGCTGGTCATGCTCAGCAATCGTGGTTACGTTAAGCGCATCCCGGACGGCACCTACCGTACTCAACGGCGTGGTGGGCGCGGTGTGAACGGTATGACCCTGCGCGGCGAGGACGGCGTGCAGCGTATGGTCGCCGCAAACACACACGACAGCCTGCTCTTCTTCACCGACCGCGGCCGCGTGTTCCAGTTGAAGGTCCACGAACTACCGGACGCGGGTCGGACCGCCAAGGGAACACCGATCATCAACCTGATCGGCCTACACCCTAACGAGACGATCACGACGCTCCTGCCGGTTAGCGATTTCGGCGCGGCTTTGTATCTGTTCATGTGCACCCGGAATGGTCGGGTCAAGCGTACGCGGCTGGACCAGTTCTCCGCCGTGCGCTCGTCCGGACTGATGGCGATCGGCCTGGATGACGATGACGCGCTGGTCTGGGTGCGGATGACGTCCGGCTCCGATCAGATCATCCTCGTCACCGAGCAGGGCCAGGCGATTCGCTTTGACGAGAACGTCGTGCGGTCGATGGGCCGGCAGGCTGCCGGGGTGATCGGGATTCGCATGGAAGCCGGTGACCGCGTGATCGGCGCCGAGGTCGTCCAGCCGGACGCGAACCTGCTGATCGTGTCGCGTAATGGCTATGGGAAGCGCACCCCGCTCGCCGAGTTCCGCGTCCAGGGTCGCGGCGGCGGCGGCGTTACCGCTATCCGCACGTCCGACCGCAACGGCCCGGTCGCCGCCGCGCGCGTGGTCAACCCGACCGATACGATCATGCTGGTCAGCACGCGCGGAATGGTCATCCGGATTCCCTCGGGTCAGATCTCATGCATCGGGCGTACCACTCAGGGCGTCTCGATCATGCGTCTGCAGGAGGGGGATCAGGTGGCGTCGCTCACCGTGATCCGAACCGAGGAGGACGAGGAGATCGCCGACCTCGAGGAGGCATCCGCCATCGCGCCGCTGACGGACAATCCAAACGGACACGATCAGTCCGAGTAAAGGTCCGGAAGGTCGTCGGTCGTCTCCTGCACCGCGTGGCGACCACCAGACCGCATGCGGCGGCGCGATGCGCCACGATCGCGCCGTCGGCCAAAAGCCGATGGGCCGAGCAGGACCATGGCGGCGGACGCGAGCAGTAGCAGCAGGTAGCCCAGACCGACACCGGGACCGTGTGCCCCGAGATTCGTCGCGCCACGAGCCGGAATCAGCACCACCAGTGCGTACAGCAGCCAGATCGTCGGGGCAACCAGGCGGCGGGAGCCTGCGCCTGCCGACCAGGCGAGCAGAGTCGCGAGTCCGGCCAGGCCGACGGCGAAGGCGAGCGCGCGCAGGATAGGAGCGTCGCGATAGTCGGCCAGGCTCGAGAGGACGGCCGGCACCGCCAGCGCGGCCGGCAGCAGGGCAAGCCCGGCATAGCCGGGCGCTCGCCGCTCCTGCACCCAGGCGACGATCGCCGCCAGGACCAGGCTGGCCGCGAGCGCGAACCAGGTCTCCGCGAACGCCGATTGCCCGGCCGCCGGCACGGAGCTGGTCCCGGATGCCGTGAACCCGTTCATCACCGCGAGCGGGATCACCAGGCCAACCGCAATGAGGTCGGTGAGCCAGATCGTGCCCCAGCCGGGAAGGCCCGCGTGCCACGCCGCGGCGGTCACCATGAAGAGCGTGAGCACCATCACGACTCCCAGCGCCGCGGACACGGCAGCCGGGACTACCGAGAGCCCCGTTGCGACGAGCAGGACGGCCACTCCGGCACGTCCGACCGCGGCGAGTGCGGCCGTCGCCCACACGTCGCGTACGTCGCGCCGTGGGCGAGGCGGACGGGTGCCGGACTCGCCCGCTTCCGGTTCGGGCCGCGGCGGTTCCCACCGTTCAGATAGCGGGTCTCTCCCGACGATGGTCAAGTCTCTTTCCCCGCGCCCCGCGCCGGACAGTTCGCCGGCAGTCCGACCGGCGAGTATAGCATCGCGCGTCCGACCACCATCCAGCTGGTGCTAGAATCGCCCCGACCGGCGGGCCCATCACGGCGACCCGCGAACGGAGTCCGGTTTGACGGCTACGCGTGGTGTTCTGGAGCAGGTCAGCGGGGCGATCGATCGACTCGGCGGAGAACTGGCCCGTCCGGGTGTGACCGGCATGGACGCTCGCTTCGAGGTACAGCGCTGGCGGCGGCTAACCCTGATCGACGGCCTGGTGGTCGAGTCGGCCATCGTCGACCTGTCGGTCGCCGCCGTAGGGCTTCCCGGAAGCCCGCAGCGATTCGCGGCGGTCGACGACCTGGACGCGGCGAGCGAGCAGTTGGCCATGATCCGCCGCCTCAGTCCGCCGCTGGCGCTACCGGCGCGAACTCCGGTAGTGGACCACGACGGGCTGCGTCCGCTACCGGACTGGCCGGATCTGGACACCGTGGCGGGCGTGCTCGCCACGTACCATGACGTGGCGCTCGAGGTGGCGCCCGAAACCCGCAGCTACCGGTCGTTCTATGAGGATCGACGGCGGATCGTCTGGTATGGATCGTCGGACGGCACCAGTATAGTTCAGACCTTCACCGACGCCTCGTTGATCGCGACGATTCGAACCCGCCGACTGGAGCGGACCGGGTTCTCCTTCGCCTCGGTGGCCGCGGCCAACCCGGACGGTCTTCTGTCGTCGGACGCACCCGTTCGGGACGCGGCGGCGCAGGCCCGGCATCTGCTCGAGGCAGAAGCAGTCGAACCCGGGCCAACGACGGTGGTCCTCGACCCGCACATGACTGGAATGTTCGCCCACGAGGCTCTCGGCCACCTCTGTGAAGCGGACTACCTACGCGAGCGTCCGGAGGTCGCGGCACTGATGGCCCCGGGCCGCACCGTCGCGTCGTCGCTGCTGACGGTGGTCGACGACCCGAGCCGTGCCGGTCTCCGCGGCACCTATCGCTACGATGACGAAGGCACGGCGGCACGACCGACCGTGATCGTGGAAGAGGGGCGGGTGGCGCGCTACCTCCACTCCCGCGCGACTGCCGCCCACTTCGGCGTCCTCCCGACCGGGCACGCTCGAGCGCAGGACTGCCGCTACACGCCCCTGGTGCGCATGGCGAACACCTATGTGGCGCCGGGCGCGACCCCCTTCGACGTGATGCTGGACGACGTGGATGACGGTCTCTACCTGACCCGCCCGATGGGCGGCGAGACTCGGATAGACTCGTTCACCTTCGGGGCCAACGAGGTCTTCCGGATCCGGGGCGGCCGGTTGCACGAGCGCGTCGGTTCCGTGCTCCTGGTCGGCGATCTGTTCGAGACCCTCACCGCCGTCGACGCGGTGGGCTCCGAGCTCGCCTTCGAGACCTCGGCCGGCGGCTGCGCTAAAGAGGACCAGGACGCGCTTGCGGTGGACAGCGGCGGGCCGCATCTGCGGATCCGTGGCTGCCAGGTGTCCCCGCTGTGACGCTCGCGACGGCTGCCGAGGCCGTGCTCGCGGCAGCGGGTCGGGACGCGCTCGAGGTTTTCGCGCTGAGCCGGCGCGTGCGAACGCGGCGCTGGCGTGGCGACGAGCCGGCGGGGGAGCTGCTTCGACATGAGCGTGGCATCGCTGTCCGCGTGCGTCGGGAGGGTCGGGTTGGACTGGCCGCGGCCTGCGGCCCGTTCGACGCCGCCGACCTCGTCGCCTCGGCGCGGGTCGCCGCGCGCTCTGGCCCCGCCTTTCCGTCGAGTTTCGCCGAGCACCCCGTCGCCAGCGAGGACGCCGCTGCTGGACCCGAGGCTCCTGACAAATGCAGCGAGCCGCCGGTCCGGGAACTTGCGCAGCGCCTCCACGACCGCCATCCCGACGCGCGCCTGTCGCTCCAGTTCGTGGAGTCCGAGGAGGAGCGGTTGATCCTCTCGACCGAGGGGGTACGAGCCTACGATTGCCGGCGCGCCACGATGGTTCGCGCGATCGCCAGCCGGGCCGACTCTGGAGAGGTGCTCGACCTGTTCTACGAGGCACCGTGGCCGGCCGATTCGACTGATGTCGATGCCCTTCTCCGCTGGTTAGTTCTCCGGCTGAGGTGGACGCGTCGGCGGGCAGCGATGCCGTGCAATGACCTGCCGGTCATCCTCACGCCGCGAGCACTGGATGCGCTGGTCGCGCAGCCGCTGGCGGCGGCCCTGGCCGGCCCAGCGCTTCTGGACGGCACATCGTTCCTGTCCGGACAGAGACCGGAGGAGCCGAGTGTGCGGGGCCTGACGCTACTCGACGACCCGACCCTGACCGGCGCGCCGCGTTCCCGCCGGTTCGACGACGAAGGCGTTCCGACCCGGCGGCGAGAACTCCTGCGTCGCGGCGTGGTCGCGGGCTACGCGCTCGATCTCAGCGCCGCTGAGCGCCTCGGGATGGAATCGACGGGCAGCGCCTGGCGGCGCTGGGACGCCTGGCCCGCGGCGGAGCCGGCCACGCTTGTCGTTCATGGCGGGTCGACGGACGTCACTCGACTCCTCGGCACGTGGCCGCGCGCCGTTCTCATCGACGAGGTGGCCGGGGAGTGGTTCTCTGACGTCGGGGAGGCAGGTGTCGCCGCGAGCGCGCATCTCGCATTCCTCGTCGAGGGTGGGGAGGTCGTCGGGCGGGTTCGAGGCGTCTCGTTGAGTGCGGCGCGCGACGATCTGCTTCGCGGCGAGGTGGTCCTGAGCCAAGAGGTTGCGTGGGTCGGCGACCGCGCGCTGCTTCCCTGGGTGCACGCGGCCGGGCTGGCGGTCAGCGATGCCGACGTCTGACGAGGATCGGGCCTATATGAAATCGCTCCAACCAGGGCGGCTCGGCATCTTCGGCGGCACCTTCGATCCGATCCACGTCGGACACCTGATCATCGCGGAAGAGATGGCCGATCGCCTGGCGCTCGACCGCGTCCTGTTCCTGCCGGCGGCACGCCCGCCGCACAAGACCGACCAGGAAGTGAGCCCCAACGTGGACCGCGCGACGATGGTCGAGCTCGCTCTGGCCGGCCACCCACGCTTCGCGGTCTCGTACGTCGACATGACCCGTTCGGGCCCGTCGTACACCGCGGACAGCCTGGAGACGCTTCAGCAGGAGCATCCCACGGAGACGCTCCACTTCCTGATGGGTCAGGACTCACTGCGGGATCTCCCGACTTGGCACGATCCCAATCGAATCGCCCGCCAGGCGCTACTGGGTGTGGCACTGCGACCGTCAGTCACCGTGGACGTTGAATCGATTGTGCGGCAGGTGCCGGATGCCGCTGGACGGATCACGCTCGTCGAGGTGCCTCTCATCCAGATCGCGTCCCGAACGATTCGGGAGCGGGTCCGCGACGGCCGACCGATTCGCTACCAGGTTCCCGGCGCGGTGGAGCGCTACATCCGCCGTCGCGGGCTCTACCGAACTCCGTAATGCGAGGCTATATTTTTGACACCCCGCGAGGCGGACGACTATAATCGTGGCGCCCGCCCGTCGGCGGGCACCATCGTGATCTCGGGAACTCGCCACAGCGCGGGCGCTCGACAGGTATGAGGAGTTCTCACCGGTGCGCATCAAGCCCTGGCATCTGCTCATCATAATCGCCTTGCTCACGCTCGTCGCCGGCTGGGTGGATCTCCCGGCTGGCACGCTGGATCCGTTGGGCTGGAAGGGCTCTCGTATCGCGGTTCACGAGGGACTCGACCTCCAGGGCGGCCTGCAGGTCGTCTTGCAGGCCAAGCCCGCGGCGGGCCAGACGATCAGCTCGGATGCCCTCGCCGGTACCCGCGACACGATCGCTCGCCGCGTCAACGGCCTGGGCGTCAGCGAGCCACTGATTCAAACGCGCGGCAGCGACCAGATCGTGGTCGAGCTTCCCGGAGTCAAGGACCCGCAGCGCGCCGTCAACATCCTGCAGCAGACGGCCCTGCTCGAGATCATCGATCCCAACGGCCAATTTCTGCCGGTCGGGACGTCGGTCGACACGACGCTCGGTACGGCGGCGTCGCTGAATAGCGGTCAACCGTCGGCGACTCCGGGCGCCACCCCCGGGGCGACTCCAGGCGCCACGCCCGTGGCGACACCCGCGGTTCCGCTGGGTGCGACGCCGATTGCAGGTGGCACCCAGTCGGCCACCCCCACGCCAACACCAAACGGTCCGGTGTACACCACGATCGTTACCGGGGCGGACCTGAGCGACGCCTTCCCGACAACCGACCAGGTCGGACAGGTGGTCGTCGGCTTCACCTTGAAGTCTCAGGCGGCGCAGAAGTTCTACGACTTCACCAGCTCGCACATCGGGCAGCCGATGTCGATCGTGGTCGACAAGAAGGTCATCGAGACGGCGACGATCCAGGGCGCGATCAGCGCGAACGGCCAGATCAGCGGCATGACGGTCGACCAGGTCAGCGCACTGGCGCTGCAGCTCAAGTCGGGCGCCCTCGCCGTCCCGCTCGACGTGATCGAGAGCCAGACCGTCGGGCCGACGCTCGGCCATGACTCGATTCACAAGAGCTTCATCGCCGGCGGCATTGGGCTGACCATCGTGGCGCTGTTCATGATCCTGTTCTATCGCGCTCCGGGCGTGCTCTCCGTGCTGGCGCTGTTGATCTACACGACGGTCGTCTTCGCACTGTTCAAGGCCATTCCGGTCGTGCTGACGCTGGCGGGCATCGCCGGCTTCATCCTGTCCATTGGTATGGCCGTCGATGCCAACGTGCTGATATTCTCGAGAATGAAAGAGGAGCTACGGCTGGGCCATGCCATTCGCCGGGCGATCGAGGCGGGCTTCGACCACGCCTGGCCCTCGATCCGTGACTCCAACGTCTCAACCATGATCACCTGCGTGATCCTGTACTGGTTCGGGCGGTACGCTGGCGTCAGCATCATCCAGGGGTTTGCGCTGACGCTCTTCATCGGCGTCGCCATCAGCATGTTCACCGCCATCACCGTCACACGGACCCTGCTGCGGGTGCTGCTCACGGCGGGGTTCTTCCACAACCAGTGGTGGTTCGGCGTCGAATCCTCGACCACCCGGCCGCAGAGTGGCGCCGTGGCCGACTAGCGGTCACGCTCTCGTCACGAGATCATTGCCGGCGGTCGTCGCACGCGGATAGGGGTGAGTGGGGTCGATGTTCGATATCGTCGGGAAGCGCTACTACTGGTTCCTGCTGTCGCTGGTGGTCATCCTGCCAGGCATGTTCGCGCTGGTCACGCACGGACTGCGCCCCAGCATCGACTTCACCGGTGGCACGCTCTGGGAGATCCAGACCGATCGGCCGACGACCTCCACGGACATCCTGCAGGCGCTGGCGACCAAGGGATTTGGCGACTCGATCATCCAGACATCCGCGAACAACACGTTCCTGATCCGGATGAAGGAGATCAAGGAGGGCTCTACCATCAAGAGCCAGTTGAGCACCGCGCTTCAGAACCAAGTCGGACCCTTCAAGGAACTCCAGATGCAGTCGGTGGGTCCGTCACTCGGTCTGGCGATCCGTAATCAGGCGCTGCTCGCGGTGGCTTTCGCGTCGATCGGGATCCTCATCTATATCGCCTACGCCTTTCGCAACACGAACAACCCGTTCCTCTACGGGATCGCCGCCATCATCGCCATGATCCACGACGTCGCGGTGGTGGTGGGGATTTTCGCCATCCTGGGCTGGGTGCGCGGAACCGAGGTCGACTCCCTGTTCGTAACCGCGTTGCTCACCGTGATCGGTTTCTCCGTCCACGACACCATCGTGGTGTTCGACCGCGTCCGCGAGAATCTGGCACGTCGCAGCGGCCGGACCTACGACCAGGTGGTGAACTACAGCGTCAACCAAACGCTCGTGCGCTCGCTGAACACGTCGCTCACGGTGGTCTTCACGCTCTCAGCGCTCTACCTGTTCGGCGGCGACACGACCCGCGACTTCGTCCTGGCACTCCTGATCGGCATCGTCAGCGGCACCTACTCGTCGATCTTCAACGCCAGCCAGGTGCTGGTCGTGTGGGAGAACCGGGAAATTCAGCGGTTCTTTGGGCGCCTCCGTGGACAGCGGCAACGCGTCCGGCCGGCGTAGCGCCGTGGTGCGGAGATGACGGTCGCCCGAGAGGCAACAGACGCGCCACTGCGAGTGGGCGTGATCGGTGGTGGGATCGCGGGCCTGACCGCGGCCTACCGCCTTGCGCGTGCCGGCCACGACGTCATCCTCTGGGAGCGAGGGCCACGGCTTGGCGGCCAGGCGGCTGCCTTTCCCGTCCTCGGCACCGCGATCGAGTACTTCTACCACCACCTGTTCATGAGCGACCGCGACATCGTGGCGCTGATGGACGAGCTCGGCATTGGCGATCGCCTGCTCTGGCTGACGTCGAAGGTAGGGTTCTTCGCCGACGGCAGGATCTACCCGCTCTCGAGCGCCACCGATCTACTACGCCTGGACTTCCTCCCGCTGGTCGATCGCCTGCGTATCGGATTCGTCACGCTCTACCTGCAGAAGCGCACCGGGTGGCATGCGTTCGAACAGGTCACCGCGGCCGACTGGCTGCGCCGCGCGGTCGGAGAGCGCGCATTCGACCGTGTTTGGGGCGCGCAGCTCCGGGCAAAGTTCGGCCCTCGCGCCGAGTCGGTTGCCATGGTGTGGTTCTGGAACAAGATCTTCCTGCGCACGCAGTCGCGCAAGTCTCCGCTCACGCGCGAGCGCCTCGGCTACGTCAACGGCAGCTTCAACGTCCTGATCGATCGGCTCGGCGAGGTCATCCAGCAACTCGGCACCACCGTCCAGGTTGGCGTAGGGACCGACCGGGTCGTGCGCAACGGCGATGGCTGGCGCGTGCGGACGAGCGAGGGAAACGAGTACGGCTGCGACGTGATCGTGGCCACCGTGCCTTCACCAATCCTGGCCCGGCTGTTTCCGGAACTGCCGGACGACTACCGGGCGAACCTGACGGGCGCGGTCTACCAGGGCGCTGTGACGATGCTGCTGCAGTCGCGCTACGCGCTCTCAGACATTTACTGGCTCAACGTTGGCGACCCCGACATGCCGTTCACCGGGATCATCGAGCACACGAACTTCATCGGTCCCGAGCACTACGGCGGCAAGCACTTGATCTATGTGAGCAAGTACGTTGACCACTCCCACCCGTACATGACGATGGACGACGCCGCGCTCTTCGATGAGTACCTCCCGCATCTCCGTAAGGTCAACCCGAACTTCCGGGCCGACTGGGTCGAGCAGTCCTGGGTGTTCCGCGAGTACGCGGCCCAGCCGATCATCACGCTGAACTACTCGGCGCGTATCCCGTCGCACCGCACGCCGCTGCCCGGTCTCTACCTGGCAAACACCGCGCAGATCTACCCGGAGGACCGGGGCACCAACTACAGCGTCAAGATCGGCAACGCGATCGCGGACATCGTGGCGAGCGACCTGCGGGATGGCGTCATCTCCCGTCGTCCAGCCGGCAAGGCGCAGGTCTGATCGCGGTTGCCGCGACGCGGTGCGCCCTGCTATACTCACGGTCGCGAACGCAGGCGCCCGTAGCTCAGTGGATAGAGCGTTTGCCTCCGGAGCAAAAGGCCGCAGGTTCGAATCCTGCCGGGCGTACCAGGAGACCCGCAGTCAACCCGAGGGCGCGGCCCTCGGGTTCTCTCGTGTGGCGCTCGGTCCGTGGCACCATTCGTCATCGACTCGAGAACCGGCTGCGCCCGTCACCGAGCGCGCGGAAGTCACCGGTAGCTCGGTCTGGTGTCCTCGACCTCCCACTCGGCACGTTGCAGTTCGCGCCGCCGGGCCCGCACCCGCAAAAGTCGTGTCCCGAAGAGCGCGGGTCCCCACAGGACGATGGCGCCTCCGGTGATCCAGAGCACGTGGCTGGAAACCAGGAACCAGAATGCGCCCCACGATCCGGTGAACGCGAGAATGAGGATCAGCGTCCACACCTTGAAACCCACCAGAATCGCGGCGAAGGCCCAGGGGCTCGCATTGTCCTCGGGCTGATCTTCCATGGCCTCAAGTCTATCGGTCGGTTGCAATTCCGCGCAACGGGCGTTGCGAAACGATCGCACCTCCGCCCCGCTCCGCCGTACAGCACGTTACGCACCACCATTGACCCCTGGACAACGATGTACGTACACTCTATACTTACAGCACCGGTCGGGAGACCCGGCTCCCTGCGCGTCGTGGGCGACCTCTGAAACGCATAGTACAATCGTGGAGTGACGATTGATGGTAGCGCGACCTAGGCCCGAGAATTGGCGCGGCATCGCGTGGATGCGCGGCTGGAATCGCACCCAGAGCGACACGGCTGTGCGATGGGCGCTGACGCGAGCGGTGACGGACGAAGCAACCGCGGTACCGCGGCGCTGGTGGGTCCGATTCGTCACGGTCCTCCCCGGCGTTAGCCCCCGCTCGACGACGGTCCTCGATCGCCTGACGCCCGGAGGGATGCTGATGATCTTCCGAAAAGAGAACCGCGGCGAGTCGTTCCAGCGTCAGATCGCGAACCTGCGTCAGCAACTCCAGCCCGAGGACGAGCGCGAGTCGACCAACTATGAGTTCGACGAGCGCGAGGACACGTCCCAGTTCGCGGCCAGCCCGACGCGCGGCGAGACGTACGCGCCCCCGCGAACGACGGATCTGCTGGGGACCTCGGCGGCCACGGCGGCAGCGCCACCGGCGACGGCTCCGGGCGCACAGCGCGGATCGTGGCAGACAGCCGACGCGAACACCAGCGTGATCGCCACCAACGCCCACTGGAACGGCACGCTCCGCAGTGACGGCTCGCTGCACGTGCACGGGCGCGCCGACGGCGAATTGCACGCGGCGAACGATCTCTACGTCGCCGAGGGCGCCGAGGTCGACGCGGAGGTGTTCGCCGACAACGTGGTGGTGGCGGGCGTCGTCCGTGGCCGCATCGACGCGCGGACACGGCTCGAGGTCCTCCCGCAGGGGCATGTGGCCGGCGACGTGCGAGCGCCCAAGCTGGTGGTACACGAGGGCGCACGGCTTACCGGCCAACTCAAGATGGAATCCACAGGTGAGGGCGGCGCCTCGCCGTACTCGACCAGCGCCCCGGCGGCCAAGCCGCGCCGCTCCAACTCGTAGCGCAGGGTGTCTGACGGCGTCCCTGGGAGGAGGACACGATGTCCTATCGTCCGGGCGGGCAAACAGGTGGGTTCCCGGAAGCGCTCAGCCCGCAGGCGCCCGAGAGCTTCTCATTGATCGACCGTCACTCGTCGGTCGAGGGGACGTATGCGTCGGAGCGCGATCTACGCATCGAAGGTGAGATGCGTGGCACCGTGCGGTGCCAGGGATTGCTCTATATCGCCGAGGGCGCTGACGTTGACGCCAACGTCGAGGCAGCGAACATCACGATCGCCGGCCAGGTCCGTGGGTCGGTGAACTGCCGGGGAAAGCTCCAGATCATGCCCTCAGGTCGCGTGCACGCCACGATTGCCACCGACACGCTCGTCATCAACGAGGGCGCCATCTACGAGGGTGAGTTGCGCATGGAGGTGGGCGGCGCATCGGGGCCCGGCAGAGTTCAGCCCGAAGGTGAGGCCGCGGCAACGCCGATCCTGCGTCGATTCGCTCCGGACGCCGGAGACGGACCCGCGCTGCCGGCCGCGCAGCCGTCGAAACGCGGTCGGGAGGAATAATTCCAATGGGATGCCCCGCCCGCCGAACGAGCCATGCTATAATGGTCGCCGCCGGCTGGGGGTAACTCATAAGCGGGCAACGGGTCGAGGGATCATCCCGCCCGCTGCCACAACTGCCCGCAGGCTCCCCGCTCGGTTCGCCAGCCTGATTTCGGGGGGAGCCCATGACCGTCCGGAAGTGCAGTACCTGCAAGCACTACGAGCCCGCGCCCATCTGGCGTAAGGGGTGGTGTCGGAATCCGCTCCTGTATTCGCCCCAGCAGAGCCACCTTGTTGGAGAGGACGACCTCGATTGTGATCGCGGCATGGGGAACTACTGGGAGCCCCTCGATGCCGGCGATCAGAGCATCGACCCGGGCACAACCCGTGAGGTCGCCACCCTCCACAATCCGCACCGCCCCGATCCCGATCTCGGCCCAACCATTGCTCCGCTAGTTCTCAGTCCAGCCCTGGCCGGCGCAGCCCAGGCCCGGGACCCGAGAGGAGGGGACGTGAGCCAGTTCTCTGGACCGGGTCGACCCGGCGGCACCGGCGACGATGACGAGGACGTCCGGCGCTCCCCATCCTATGGCGCCGACCCAAATCGTCCCGCCGGTGGACCAGGCGGGTCCGGAGGATCAGGGGGATCAGGGGGATCAGGGGGATCCGACCGCCAGTTCACCTACTACGCCGAGGAGCGCTACTGGACGGACTACCTGCGCATCGCCGCGCCGGTCCTCGGCGTCATCCTGATGCTGGGACTCCTCTGGTTCTGGATCAGCAGCCTGCTGGGAAAGCCCAGCACCCCCACACCCACCGTCGCCGCTAACGCCCCGGCGGTCATCACCGGGACACCGAGCAGTTCGGCCTCCGTCGTCGGCACCCCGCGCCCGCTCCCCACCACGGCCGGCGCCGGTTCGGGAACGCCGGAAGCCGCAGCCATCACGTCGGGGTCGAAGGTCGTGGTTGCGAATACCGGCGGCGCGGGCGTCCGGATGCACGCGACGGCCAGTACGTCCGGGTCGGTCGTGGCCACGTTGCCCGACGGTACCCAACTCGACGTCACCGGTCCGTCGGTACAGGCGGACAATTACACCTGGTGGCCGGTCAAGAGTTCGACCAAGTCCGGGTTCGTCGTCGCCAACTACCTGAAGGCGTCACCGTAACCCGTCCACGGCTGGCGCCGCGGAGTGCTGACCGCCTGTGCTATACTGATTGCTGGCGCTAGCCGCCAAATTCTCACGTGCCCGGACTGTTGGAGGTGTGCCGCCAGATAGTCGGTCCTCCCGCGGGATGAACGGCACGGACGCCAAACACGCGAGGAGGTACACCCCGTGGTTGCCACCATCGAGAGCGAAGCCACCAGAGTCACCATGAAGGCGCTGCTCGAAGCGGGGGTGCACTTCGGTCACCAGACCAAGCGCTGGAACCCGAAGATGCGCCCCTACATCTTCACCGAGCGCCACGGCATCCACATCATCGACCTCCAGCAGACCGCGAGGCTGCTGGGCGAGGCCCAGGACTTCGTGCGCGACCTCGCCTCGCATGGCGGGCGCGTGATCTTCGTGGGGACCAAGAAGCAGGCCCAGGATGCCGTTCGCACGGAGGCGCAGCGCTCCGGCATGTTCTACGTCGATCGCCGCTGGCTTGGCGGCACGTTGACAAACTTCGTCACGATCCGTGCTCGGCTCCGCTACCTGCGAGATCTGGATCGCCAGGTCGCTACGGGTGAGACGCAGAACCTGCCCAAGCAGGAGCAGATCCGCAAGCAGCGCGAGCTCGAGAAGCTGCAGGAGTCGTTGGGCGGGCTGCGCGATATGACCCAGCTGCCGGCCGCGGTCTTCATCGTTGACCCGAAACGGGAGAGCATCGCCGTGGCCGAGGTCCGTCGGCTCGGCATCCCGATGATCGCGATGGTCGACACCAACTGCGACCCGGACATGGTCGACTACGTCATCCCAGCCAACGACGACGCGATTCGCTCCGTGCGGCTCATCGCGTCCCGCATCGCCGACGCAGCGCTCGAGGGGCGCACCGAGCTCGAGAGCACGATGGCGGGCGATCCGGGAGAGTTCCGGCGCGGCGCCCCCACGCCCCAGTACACCATGGATACGGAACGGCCGACGGTGGCGGACGAAGCCAAGCCGGCGCCGGAGCAGGCGATCGAGCCGTCGCGATCCTGAGACTAGCCCGCATGCCGGCCGGCGACAACGCCGGCCGTACCATGTCCCGCAAACGACGCGATCAGGGAGGAACAGGTGCAGATCACCACGCAGATGGTCAAGGAACTCCGGGAACGAACCGGCGCCGGCATCATGGACGCCAAGCGCGCACTGGAGCAGACCGAGGGGAACCTGGAACTGGCGGCCGCCAACCTGCGGCAGCAGGGACTGGATCACGCGCAGAAGAAGGCCGGCCGCATCGCATCGCAGGGGCTGGTCGAGGCCTACATTCACGGCGGCGGCCGAATTGGCGCGCTGGTCGAACTGAATTGCGAGACCGATTTCGTGGCGCGGACGACGGAGTTTCAGAACCTGGCTCATGATCTGGCGATGCAGGTGGCCGCCACCGACCCGCGCTACGTCGCGCCAGGGGACATCCCGGAGAGCGCGCTGGCCGAGGGCGAGCGCGAGTACGGGGACCGCGCGAGCTTTACCAAGCAAGCCGCCCTGCTGGCGCAGCCGTTCATCAAGGAGCCGCGCCGCACGGTCGAGGACGTGATCAAGGATCACATCGCGAAGCTGGGCGAGAACGTGGTCGTACGCCGTTTCGCTCGCTTCGAGCTGGGCGCGGCCACTGAGCTCGCCGAGGAATAGGGAGCGACGCGCGCCATGGAGAGCGGCGACGGCCTCGACTGCCAGCGCCACCGCTATCGCCGCCTCGTGCTGAAGCTCTCGGGCGAGGCTCTGATGGGCGGCAACGGCTACGGCGTCGATCCCGCGGTCGTCTCTCAGTTGGCCGGCGAGATCTCTCGGGTGGTGGCGGATGGTGTACAGGTGGCAATTGTCGTCGGAGGCGGCAACATCTGGCGCGGACTCGCCGCGAGCTCGAAAGGGATGGACCGCGCCACGGCCGACTACATGGGCATGCTGGCGACGGTGATCAACGCGCTCGCCCTGCAGGATGCCCTGGAGCACAGTGGCGTGCAGACCCGCGTTCAGACGGCCATTGAGATGCACCAGGTAGCCGAGCCGTACATCCGCCGACGCGCCATCCGGCACCTGGAGAAGGGCCGCGCGGTGATCCTGGCTGGGGGCACCGGCAATCCCTACTTCACCACCGACACCGCGGCCGCCCTGCGCGCGGTCGAGATCGGCGCCGAGGTCATCCTGATGGGCAAGAACAATGTCGACGGCGTCTACGACGACGACCCCAACATCAATCCCCACGCGCGCCGCTACGACGTGATCTCCCATCAGAAGGCGCTCGAGCGCAACCTGCGTGTGATGGACCAGTCGGCCCTCGCGCTCTGCCGCGAGAACGCCCTGCCGATCATCGTCTTTGACCTGCTCGAGCCCGGAAACATCGAGCGTGCCGCGCTTGGCCACGAGGTCGGCACCCTCGTGTGCTAGCGCCCACTCGGCCCGACTGGACAGCCGTGGCGGCGGACCCCGCGTCGAACTCAGGAGGGTAACGTGATCGACGACGTGCTGGCCGATGCCGAAGACCGCATGCGCAAGACGATCGACTCGCTGCACCGCGACCTGGCCGGTATCCGCACCGGGCGGGCGGCTACGGGGCTCATCGAGCGCGTCGAGGTGAATTACTATGGCACACCGACGCCCCTCAACCAGGTCGCGGGCATCAGCGCGCCGGAGCCGCGCATGCTGGTGGTTCAGCCGTGGGATCGCGGCGCGCTGGGAGCAATCGAGAAGGCCCTGCGCTCCTCGGACCTGGGGCTCAACCCGACTAACGACGGTCAGCTCATCCGCATTGCCATCCCTCCGCTGAACGAGGAGCGGCGCAAGCAACTGGTCAAGGTCGTCCGCCAGAAGGTCGAGGAAGACCGCGTTGCCATCCGCAACGTGCGCCGCGACGCGCTGGCACACATCAAGGACCTCCTGCACGACAAGCAGATCGGCGAGGACGACGAGCGCCGCGGTGAGCACCAGCTCCAGGAGCTGACCAACCGCTACGTCACTGAGGCGGACAAAATTGGCAAGCACAAAGAGGACGAGGTCCTCGAAGTCTGACGTGGAAGGTTTCCCAGCGGTCGACGAGGGCTGCGCCGAGCCCGCGCGAGGCGAGCAGGACGCGGCGCCGCGGGCTGTGCCGCGACACGTCGCGATTATCATGGACGGCAACGGCAGGTGGGCTACTCGGCGGGGCCTTCCGCGCATCGCCGGTCACGACGCCGGAACCGAGAACATTCGCCGCATCACGCTCCAGGCCGGCGAGCTCGGGATCAAATACCTGACGCTGTGGGCGTTCTCGACCGAGAACTGGCGACGCCCGGCCGAGGAGGTGCAGGGGATCCTGCGCATCCTGAGCGACGCTATCGAGCGTGAGACGCGGGAGCTGCACCACCAGGGCGCGCAGCTGCGCCACATTGGCAGCCTCGAGGGACTGTCGCCGGAGCTGCAGTCGGCGATCCGGAACGCCCTCGACCTCACCCGCGACAACGACCGGATCGTCCTCACGCTGGCCTTCAACTACGGCGGCCGGGCCGAGATCATTCAGGCGATCCAGCGCATGATCGCCGACGGTGTTGCGCCCGCGGACGTCACCGAGCAGATGGTCGAGCGCTACCTATACACCCGCGACGTGCCGGACCCCGACCTCATCATCCGCACGTCGGGCGAGCTGCGCACTAGCAATTTCCTCCTCTGGCAGTCGGCCTACGCCGAGTACTACTTCACCCCCGTGCTCTGGCCGGACTTCGGCCCGGATGACCTGGAGCAGGCCGTCGAGGAATATCGTCATCGGGACCGGCGCTTTGGCGGCGTCAAGCCGCCCCTGCACGCCGCGTCCTGAGGCGGGCACCGCTCGCCATGCTGAAGCAGCGTTCTGTCAGCGCCGTGGCCGTCGTCCTCGTCGCGGCGATTCCTGCCATCATTGGCGGTCCGGTCTTCGTGCTCGTCATTGCGGCACTTGGCGTGCTCGCCGGACACGAGCTCGTGCGAGCGTTCGCCCACGCCGAGGCGCAGCCTTACGCCGCTATCACCCTGGTCGCGCCGCTGGCGTTCGTTGTATTCGCGGGGATCCAGCCATCACTCGCGGACGCGGGAGCGCTCACCGTCGCGGTGGTGCTGCTCTCCCTTGCCGCCGGCGTCCTTTTCGCCGATCCCCATCTCGCCGCGACCAATTGGGCCCTGACCACCGCGTCCGCGCTCTACGTGGGCCTGCCGCTGGCTCACTTCGTCGCGCTGCGCCAACTCGCGGGAGGGTCCACCCGCGGATGGGTATCCCATCTGGCCGCGGCGGTCGGCTCCGGCGGGACCGCGCGCGGGCTTGCCTGGTTCGCGCTGGCACTCGCCGCGACCTGGCTGACCGACACCGGAGCCTACCTGGTCGGGCGCGCGTTCGGTCGGGCCAAATTGGCGCCGAAGATCAGCCCGGGGAAGACGATCGTCGGCTCGATCGCGGGGGTGCTGGCCGGCACGTTAGCCGGCGCCGCTGCCGCACCGCTCTTCGGGGTACCGATCCCCGCATATGCCGGCGCCGCGATAGGGTTCGTGCTCGCGGTCGTCGGCCAGGTCGGCGACCTCGGGGAGTCACTGATCAAGCGCAGCCTCGGCCTCAAGGACATGGGCAGCCTGATCCCGGGTCACGGGGGCATCCTGGACCGCATCGATGCGCTGCTCTTCACGATACCCCTCGCGTACTGGCTGGCTCGGCTGGCCCAGGAGGTGTACCGACCGTGACCCACCGCCTCGCAATTCTCGGTTCGACGGGTTCGATCGGGCGGCAGACGCTCGCCGTGGTCGACGAGCACCCGGGGGAGTTCGAGATCGTGGCGCTGGGTGCGGGCCATGACGGCCCACTGCTGCGGGAACAGGTGGCTCGCTACCGGCCCGCGGTCGTCGCGATCGGCCGGGTCGACGCGGGGAGCAGCTGGCCCGATGTGGAGAGCGTGGCCGGAGAGACCGGCATGATAGCGGTAGCCACCATGTCGGAGGCGGACATCGTCGTCGTGGCCACGTCCGGCCACGCCGCCATGCGTCCCACGCTCGCGGCGGCCGGGCTTGGCAAGACAATCGCCCTGGCGAACAAGGAGGTCATCGTGTGCGCTGGGGAGATCCTGATGCCGCTCGCTCGCGATCGGGGCGCCGAGATACGGCCGGTAGACTCCGAGCATAGCGCCCTGTGGCAATGCCTGGGCGCGGCGCGCACACGCGGCGAGGTGGCAAAGATCATCCTCACCGCCTCGGGCGGGCCGTTTCGCTTGACACCACTCGATCGGCTCCACGAGGTCAGCGTGGCCGAGGCCATGGCGCATCCTACCTGGAACATGGGGAAGAAGATCACCATCGACTCCGCGACCCTCATGAACAAGGGCCTGGAGGTCATCGAGGCTCACTGGCTGTTCGACTTCCCGTATGAGCAGATCGACACGGTCATTCACCCGCAGAGCGTCGTCCACGCCCTGGTGGCGCTCAGCGACGGGGCAATCATGGGCCACCTGGGCGTGGCGGACATGCGCCTTCCTATCCAGTACGCCCTCACCTACCCTGAGCGAGGTCGCTCATCCCACCTCGCGCTCGACCTCTGCGCGGTTGGCCCGCTGGAGTTCTTCCCGCCGGACGTCGAGCGTTTCCCGTCGTTGCGGCTGGCCCATGAGGCGGGTCAGCGCGGCGGAACGTACCCGACGGTGCTCAGCGCCGCGGACGAGGCGGCCGTAGCTGCCTTCATGGGTGGGGAAATCCAGTTCACCGCCATCCCAGCCGTGGTGGAGTCGGTTCTGGACCGGCATCGGCCCGCGTCCGAACCGCTGACCGTTGAGGGGATCGCGGAGGCGGATGACTGGGCACGTCGTGAGGCGGCGACGCTCATCGGACGACCGGCGGCGGCCGGCCCAGAAGCGACCTAGAGCTCGCGGGCCAGAGCCAGCCCATCGACTCGAACGGCGCCGGCTGTCAGCAGGGCACGCGCCGCAGCCTCGAACGTGGCACCGGTGGTCACCACATCGTCGATCACCAGCACGCCGGCCCCTTCGACCGCACCCGCGAGGCACTTGAACGCGTGCTGAACGTTGCGTTGGCGCTCTTCGAACCCCAGTCCGACCTGCGAACGCGTCTCGATCGTGCGCTGCAGTGCGCGTCGAACCGGAATCTCGAGCCGCTCGGCAACCGGTCGCGCCAGGACTTCCGCCTGGTTGAAGCCCCGCTCGCGCTCACGTGCCGCGTACAGCGGCATGGGAACCACAATGTCCGCCGGAACGGCGTTCTTAGCCGCCACCGTGAGGGCGAACTCAGCCAGGAGGGTACCGAGGAACTGTCCACGCGCACGCTCGCGACGGTACTTAAAGCGATGGATCGAATCGCGCACCGGTCCCTCGAACACGAACGCGGCACGGACCGCGCCGACCGCGTCGGGCCAGTCCGCGCAGATCGCGCAGACCGAACTGCCGTAGAATGCCGGGCGACCGCAGCGGCAGGTCGGCAGCGGCACCGCGCGAAGGCCGCGCGCGCAATCCTCACACAGCCAGACTCCGCGTGTTCCACAGCCGGCACAGGTTGGTGGAAACAGGAGCTCGTCAACGGCTGCGGTGAGCGGTCGCATGAGCCGTCGGAGTGTCGACACGTCAAACCGCCGCCGGTTCGTAACGGAGACGATCGCCACGCTCGGTCCGGCTGCGGGCCGCCGCTCCCTCCGGGAGCTCGACGACCGCACGACCTCCCGCGAACAACGGGCCGATCCGCCACGGGCGCATGGCGGCGTCGACCCGAACAACCGCACCGTCCCGATCGACGTAGAGCACGTCGATCGGGAATCGCATCCACATCGAGTGGATGGAGCTGCACGGATCGATCACAAGACCGGTGCCGGGGTTGAGGGACTTGCGAAACATCAGGCCCCGACCGCGGTCCCAGGCGCCGCGAGCGACGGTCGCCCGCTCGGCTATGACCGTGCCCTTCGACTGGTTGACGACTCGGATGACATCCGCGCTGCCATTCACGTCGCCGGCCAACGCATCTCCTTCCTGTCGGCTCTCGATCCGGCCATCCGCCGACACGCCACTCGCCGCAAACTACTCTCCTCGCGGACGCGGTGGGATGCCAGGTTGGTCCGCCGCTCGAAGTCCGAGTCGTCGGGGCGCGACGCGCGGTCCGCGCTCTGTTCGACGCCGCGGCACTCATCGCCAACCCCGACCACCGCTGAGTAGCTACTCACCTGTCTTCCGCAGCATACGACGATACCCTACCCCGCTCAACGAGTACCGCTGAGCGCGTACGCCCCGGCGGGCTCGTATTGGATCGGCGGTCACGGACGGTCACCGGGGCCATCGCGATCCGCGGGGCGGTCAGCGATGGAACGCGTTCCAGACCAGCGGCACGGCAGGGCCAAGGAGCACGATATAGAGGGCAGGGAAGATGAGCAGCACCATTGGGAAGATCATCTTGATCGGTGCTTTGTGCGCCAACTCCTCCGCGCGCTGTCGCCGAGACTGACGCATCTGCTTGGACTGCACCCGAAGAACCTGGCTGATGCTGACGCCGAGCGTGTCCGCCTGGACGATCGCTGAGATGAACGTGTTGAGATCGTCGACGTTGACCCGCTTCGCCATCTCGCGCATCGCGTCGCGTCGCGAATGGCCCATGCGGATCTCGGACTGCATTCGAGAGAACTCGCGGGTGAGCGCGTTGTCCCATTTCTCGATGACGCGCCCCAGGGCCGGGTCGAAACCGAGCCCGGCCTCCACGCTGATCGTCAGCAGGTCGATGGCATCCGGCAGCGCGCGGGTAATCTCCGTCTTCCGCCGTTTGATTCGCGACCCGAGCCAGCTACCAGGCAGGACGTAGCCAATGAGCGCGGTCCCGACCGGTAGGAGTAGGGTCAGGGTCAAGCCGCTGTGGGCTACCAGGAACAGCACCAGCATGCCGCCGCCCAGCCCGACTCCCAGCAGGACGCGCAGACCGGTGAACTCGACCGGGCCAAGCCCCGACGGGGAGCCGGCCTCGACGAGGCGCTGTCGCAGCCGTTCCGTGTTCTGCTTCGGCGTGAAGCGGGAGAACGCGAACGCGACACGGCGCAGCACCGGCACGAGCACGCGATCCCGGAATGGCTGCTGGAGTTCCATCTCCTCGAGCGTTGGCACCCGCTGTCCGAACTGGGCCAGCCGCTCCTCAATGACCACCTGGGGCCCTGGACGTCTGAGCCCGAGGACCACGAAGGCCAGGGCTATCACCATGATCGCGATGATGAGCAGCGGCGTGAGACTACCCATGCTTCGGTCCCATTCCGTTTCCGTCGCTCAGATATCGATCTGCACGATCTTCCGCATCGCCACGAATCCTGCCGTAATGAGGATCACACCGGCGATCGGCATGCACACCCAGGGGAACTTGAGCATCCCCATCTCGTAGTTGGGGTTGATCAAGAAGAGCAGGCCGGCCAGCCCGATCGGGAGCCCGCTGATCACGTAGCCCGAGATGCTCTGCTGGGAGGTCAACACCCGGACCTCGCCCTTGATTCGCACGCGCTCGCGGATGGTCTCACCGATCACGTCGAGAATCTGCGCCAGGTTGCCTCCAACCTCGTGCTGGATGTTGATCGCGGTTACGAGCAGGTCGAGGTCCTCGCTCGGGACGCGCCGGAGCAGGTGCGCCATGGAGTCCTGCGCGCTAATGCCCAGGCCGACCTCGCGAACGACGCGCCGGAACTCCTCGCTCATCGGTGCGGGTGCCTCACGGGACACCATCTCCATCGTCTGAAGCAGGCTGTAGCCTGCCCGCAGCGAGTTGGCCATCAACACCACCGTGTCACCCAGCTGGTTCACGAAGTGCTGCGTACGCTGCCGGGCGCGCCGTGCGACATACCACTGGGGCAGCATCCAGCCGGCGAAGGCGATGACGATCCCGACGAGCAACCCGACGGCCGGTTTGGTGAAGCCGCGGCCGAGCATGAAACCGATGGCGAATCCCGCGGCCGTCGAGCCGCCCCGCATCAGCAGGAACTCGCCGACCGTCATGCGAAGGTCGGCGCGCGCCAGCCCCGTGGAGATCGTCTCCGTGAAGGACTTCCCGCGCACCGCGCGATCGACCTGCTGGGCGACGATGTTCGGCGTGCGATTGCCACCGGTCGCCTCGGCAATCGCCTGGTCGTACGAGCCGAAACGTTCCAGGCGCTCCTCGAGCTCCGGTGTAGCCACGCGTTCCCGCCGGTTGGCCAGACCGTAGGCCAGCATGGCCGCGGCCAGCAGGATCAGGATTACGACGAACGAGACCATGTCCATACGAACCCCTATCGGCGGCGCGGCCGCGGCTAGAACATTCGCTCGTAGCCCGCCCCGAAGATGCCCGGCGGCAGGTAGATATTGGCCACCTCGAACTTCTCGACGAACTTCGGCCGGATGCCGGTCGGCTTGGTCCGCCCGACTATTCGGTTATTCTCGATGCCGGTCTGCTCGAACACGAACACGTCCTGGAGGACGATCACGTCGCCCTCCATGCCCTGCACCTCGGTGACCGCGGTCACGCGGCGCGACCCGTCCTTGAGGCGGGACTGATGAACGATGAGATCGACCGCGGAAGAGATCTGCTCCCGGATGGCACGCATCGGCAGTTCGACCCCGGCCATCAGACACATCGTCTCCAAACGGGACAGGGTGTCGCGCGGGCTGTTGGAGTGCACGGTGGTCAACGAGCCATCGTGGCCGGTGTTCATCGCCTGAAGCATGTCGAGCGCTTCACCTGCCCGGCACTCGCCAACCACGATGCGGTCCGGGCGCATGCGCAGTGAGTTGACGACCAGGTCCCGGATCGTGATCTCGCCGCGGCCCTCGATGTTGGCCGGGCGCGACTCGAGCGTGACGACGTGGTCCTGGCGAAGCTGAAGCTCGGCCGCATTCTCGATCGTCAGGATGCGCTCGTCGGCCGGAATGAAGGACGACAGCACATTCAGCGTCGTGGTCTTTCCAGAGCCGGTACCGCCGGAGACCACGATGTTGAGCCGTGCCTCCACGCACGCCTTGATGAAGGTCACCATCTCCTGGCTGAGAGTGCCGAACCGCACCAGGTCGTCGGACGTCAGCGGGTCCTTGGAGAACTTGCGGATGGTGAGGCACGGGCCGACCAGCGACACCGGCGGGATGATGGCGTTGATGCGGGAGCCATCGGGGAGTCGGGCGTCCACCATCGGCGAGCTCTCATCGATGCGCCGGCCGAGCGGCGACACCATGCGGTCGATCACCCGCATAACGTGGTCGTCGTCCTGGAAGGTGACGTCGGTCATTTCCAGTCGTCCGCTGCGCTCGACATACACCTGTTTCGGCCCGTTAACCATGATCTCGGAGACAGTCTCGTCCTTCAGCAGCGGTTCGATTGGGCCGTAGCCCAGGATCTCGGCGGCGATAGACTCGAACAGCCGGAGGCGCTCCACTCGCGTGAGGACGATGTTCTCGGCCTCGAGGACGGAGGCGAACGTCTCCTCGACGGTCCGGCGCACTTCCTCCTGATTTCCGAGGTCCATACGGGGATCGAGCTCCGAGATGAGCCGGTTCTGGATCCGGCTCTTCAGCTCGTTGAAGGAATCGCTGCGCTGCGTACCGGCCGGCTGCTGGGTGAGCGACGGGCGACGCAGCGACCCAAGCTCTCCAGTGCCCGGGCGCGTGGCCGCGGGCTCAGGCCCGAGCCGGTTGGTGGTCTGCGTCGGGCTCACGGCGGGGGACGGCTCGGGGTTGGGCTCCGCCGGCGGGGTGTTCCCGAGGCGCTTGAGTAACGACATCGTCGGCTCCCTCACAATCCGCGCGTCGCCATGTGGCGACATCCCCCTCAGGCGTGACGCCGGGACGACCGCAGCCAGCCAAACCGACCCGCGGCAGGACGTTCCGCTGCCGTCGTCGCACCGACCAGCTCCGACTCGGTTTCCTCCCCGGCCAGGACGGCCGCCATCCGCGCGATCTCCACCGACACCCGGTGGTCGGGCTGACCGTCGACCAGCGGCGACCCCTCGTTGATGCTCCGCAGCACCGCGCTTGCATCCTCTGGCAACCGGAACGGTATCTCTCGCTTCAAGTTCTCGGAGATATCCTGCACCGGGATGCCCGAGTAGGTATTGGCGCGGTTCAGGACGAGCTGGATCTTGGACATGGGGTACCCCAGCAGCTCCGTGATCTCCAGGAACTGCCGGGTGTCCTTGATCGCCGTCATCTCCATGGTCAAGACCAGCAGGATGACGTCGGACGCATCCATGATCGCCAGCATCGCGTCGTCGAACCCGGGACGTGTGTCGACGACAACGAAATCCTCCATCCGGCTCAGCAGGCCAATGGCCGCCCGCACGTGCTCCGGTGCGACGAGCTCCGCGTCCTGCGGAGTCGGCGGTGCCAGGAGCAGACGCACTCCCGACGAATGGGTGGTCAGAACGTCGTCCATCAATTCGCGGTCGAGTGACCGGGCCTGGGGAACGATGTCGGCGATCGTCTTGCCCTCGGCGACGTTCATCATCACGCCGATGTCACCGAAGTGCAGCGAGCTGTCCACCAGTGCGACGTGCTTTCCCGTCGCGCGCCGGAGCGCGACCGCCAGGTTGGCCGAGAGGAACGAGCGCCCGACTCCGCCCTTGCTGCTGAAGACACTGATCAACCTGCCCCGGCCGATGTCCGCCGGGCGCGCGCCGGGCGCCGTCGCAATCGGCGCGGTGGCCACCATCTGCACTGGGCGGACGAGCTGCGCGACGTGACGCACCGAGGTGATGAGCTCGTCGAGGCTGAACGGCTTCGAGAGAAACTCGCGCGCCCCCGCAAGCATGGCCCGCCGCAGCACGTCCGGCTCGTTCTGGACCGACATCATGATCACCGAGGTCGTGGGAACCTTGGCCGTGAGCTGCATGGTCGCCTCGATGCCGTCCATATCCGGCATGTGGAGGTCCATCAGCACCACGTCCGGGTGGAGCGACGTGGCCAGGTCGATACCCTCCTGGCCACGCGCTGCCTTGCCCACCACCTGGATGTCCGACTCGAACCGGAGGAGCTTCTCGACGTTGTCGCGGCTCTCCGCGACGTCATCGACGATCAGGACGCGAATCGTGGTCCCGGGCATTATTGGCCCCCCGGCAACTGGACGGTGCGTGGCACCGGCAGCCCATAGTCCGTTACCAGCTGGTTGTAGGTGACACCCTTGGTCGTCGCCGTGCTGGTGTCGTCCTTCGCCCGCAGCGCCACTTCGATGTTCCCGTTGTTGTCCTCGACGAACTTGATGACCTCGGCCTGCTGCGGATCGACCTCCAGCACCAGCAGGTCGGAGTTCGGAAGCTGGCTGGACCCGGCCGATGGAGTCGCCGTGGCACTCGCGTTCCGAGCCGACGCATTGGTGGCCGAGGCCGGCGCGGCGACCGTAACGTTCCCGGCGATCACCCGTAGCACCCGCAGGTTCTGCAGCACGATCTTGGCGACGGGATCTCCAGCCTGCATGTCCTGCACGGTGAACTGGGAGCCGGGATCACCGGGGTAGGGGTAAGTCTTCGTGTTCGTCGACCCCGGCGGCGGCAGCACGAGTGTGTCGGTTTTCGCGTACCCGGTGGTGCTGTCCTGCACCACGATCGGCTGGGTCGGGAGGATGCGCGTCAGCTTGAGGCGCACCGAATAGACCAGGTCGATGTGGTCGTCGGCCTGGATCAGCCCGCCCAGTGCGTTGATCCGGTCAACTGGCAAGGCGACCGCGCGCATCCCGTTGCCAAGATCGAAGGTGAGGCCCGGCGCGACCAGATTCCCCGAGAGAATCTGCTGGCCCCGCACCAGCGCCCCGGATGAGGCGTACCCGACCACCTGGCCCAGCGACCCTGCTGAGCCGGGCGCCGCTTGCGCCTTTTCAATCTGCGCCACCTGGACGTCGGCCTGGGTCAACACCGTGTTCGCCGGCACGTCGCGCGCGGCCACGATCACTGTGGCCTTGGCGGGCGGCAGCGGCGCCGGCTTCTTACCAAGTCCACTGTACGCCACGACTGCGAGGACCGCGGCGACCAACGCCAGGCCCACCCCGAGCACGATGAAGAGCCGTCCGCTCTTGCGCATAGCCCTCGTTCCCTCTCTGGCTCCGACCTGCCCCGGAGCGGGCTCGCCATCGGCATCCGGCTGGCGACGGTTGGCCGGCTCGGTATGCTGGTTCCTGTTCGAGTCTAGGAACCTGGGTAGGTCACCAGCAATAGTCCGTTGGTAACGAGCCGGTCCCGATGTAGGCAGGCGATGGACCGCTCGAGACGGGACCTCGGACGACGGATACCCGGTTTCCGCGGGTGTACACTTCCCGGGTCATGGCAACCAACGCCCCGGTCCAGCTTGCTGTGCTCTACGGATCTGATCCGACCGACCGTATCGTGGCGGTCGAGCGCGTCGGACAGGACCGCGTACGGATCTTTCGCCGCCTGTCCGACGATCGGGTTGTCGCTCTAGAAGACCGTCTTCGCCCGTGGGTGGTCGTGGCATGCGGGAGTCTGGCGGTCGCGATCGGGGCAAGCGGCACGGTGGTCGACCTGGCGGGCCCGCACCCGCTGCGGCACCTGGTGCTCTATGGGTCCTGGACGCAGTACCTCGACGCCGTGGCCCGGCTCCGCGACGGACAGGTCCATTTCCACACTTTCGGACACCCGGTCGACCAGTACCTGACGCTGGCCGGCCGGACCCTGTTCAAGGGCATGGAGTTCGACGACGCCGTCCGCCTGCAGCTCGATATCGAGACCGCGGGCATCGATCCGCAGCCTGCGGACGGCGCCGTGCTATTGGTGGCCCTGTCGTCGAACCGTGGACATCGGGAGGTCATCGGCGGCCGGGGTATGGGTGAGGCAGAGATTCTCGCCACGCTGGGCCAACGCGTGCGCGCGCTCGACCCCGACGTGATCGAGGGGCACAACCTGTTCAACTTTGACCTGCCGTTTGTGGTCGAGCGAGCCCGCCGTCACGGCGTCCCGCTGGCGATGGGGCGGGATGGATCGCCGCCGCGCATCGGTGGGACCCAGCGCTTCAAGGCAGGCGCACGGGTGATCCCCTACCAGTCGGTCGGCATCTTCGGACGCCATGTCATCGACACCTACCAGCAGATCCAGCGCTACGACGCCGGCGGCGAGCTGCGCAGCTACGGTCTCAAGGAGGCCATTGAGGAGCTCGGCTTCGGTCGTCCGCAACGGGTGTTCGTTCCGGGCGACCAGATTCGCGAGACGTTTCGCGACGATCCCGAGCGGGTCGCCGCGTACGCGCTCGACGACGTGGCGGACGTGGCGTTGCTGGCCGAGCTGGCGGCTCCGACCGACTTCTACCAGAGCCAGATTCTGCCGCGCGCCTACCAGAACGTCGCGACCGGCGGCCCGGGCGAGAAGATCAACTTCCTGATGACTCGGGCGTATCTCGCCGCCGAGCACAGCCTGCCGCTGCCCGAGGAGTCTCGCGGCTATCCCGGCGGCTATACCGAGCTCCGCCGAGTCGGCGTCTTTCATCCCGTCGTGAAGTGCGATGTCGAAAGCCTCTACCCGGCGATCATGCTCACGGAGCGCATCGCTCCACGGAGCGACACGCTGGGGATCTACCTGCAGCTCCTGAGAGAGCTCACCGGGCGGCGGCTCGAGGCCAAGCACCGCGCGCGGGAGGCGACGGGGCAGGATCGCGCGCGCCTCCACGGGCTGCAGCTGAGCTTCAAGGTATTGATCAACTCGTTCTATGGGTACCTGGGGTACAACCGCGCGCTGTTCAACGACTATCAGGCCGCCACTCGAGTCACGCTGCGCGGCCAGGAGATCATCCGCCAGGTCGTCAGGGAACTGGAGTGCACCGGCTCCGAGACGATCGAGGTGGATACCGACGGCGTGTACTTCCGACCACCGCGGGAGGTCACGGATCCGGCCGCTGAAGAGGCCTATGTCGCCATGGTCGGCGCCGCGCTCCCGCACGGGATAGACCTGGCGCACGACGGCGGCTTCGGTGGCATGATCTCACTCAAGACCAAGAATTACGCGCTGATGACGCGTGACGGACACGTGATCCTCAAGGGGAGCAGCCTCCGTAGTCGCCGCGAGGAGCGGGCCTTCCGGCGCTTCCTCGATGAGGCCGCGCGCCGCTTCATCACGGCCGACCAGGATCGCGTCCGCGATCTGTACCTCGACCTGGCACAGCAGATCCTCGATCGCGCGCTGCCGCCGTCCGAGATTGCCCGGTGGGAGAGCGTCACCGAGAAGACGTACACCAGCGAGTCGAACCGGCGTATCGCCGCGGCGGCCGAAGGAGCTCGCGTCGGCGAGCGACTGCTCGTCTATCAGCGCGCCGATGGCTCGCTCGCCCGCATTGAGGACTACGCCGCCGACGAGGATCTTGACTACCTCCTGCGCCGTCTGCGTGATATGGCCGAGCGGTTTCGGCCGCTCCTGCCGGATGACACGGCCTTCAACTACCGCTTCCCGCGGCTGAGTGCACGGTCGGACATCGCCGCCCAGCGCGCGGCTCAACCGGTGCAGCAGCTCGGCCTTTTCTGAGAGCCACGTCGGAGACAAACAGAGCCCCCACCGGAATCCGGTGGGGGCTGGTCGGCGTGGTAGCGGGGGCGGGATTCGAACCCGCGACCTTTGGGTTATGAGCCCAACGAGCTGCCGCTGCTCCACCCCGCGGCGTGGGACGACGGGCGGCTGGGTGCGGCAC
>DATKRJ010000540.1:0-6815 GCA_035532355.1 Thermomicrobiaceae bacterium
CCCCGGCGGCCCGAGGAAGAGGGCGTTCCTCCGCTCCTCGACGAAGCGGAGTGTCGAGAGCTCGGCGATGACCGCCCGGTCGATCGAGGGCTGGAAGTCGAACTCGAACTGAGCGAGGCGCTTGTCGAGCGGGTAGTGGGCAAAGCGGAGGCGTCCCGACAGCCGTCGAGCCGCGGTCGCCTCGACCTCGGCCGCCAGGAGTCGCTCGAGAACCTCGACCGGGGCCGTCGTCTCGGAGCTCGCCCGCTCCAGCTCGGCGGCCAGCTGCTCGGACGCCGTGGCGAGGCCGAGATAGGCGAGGTGCTCGCGCAGGCGAGCGTAGGCGGTCGCGGTCCGCGACTCGCTGCCCCGGCTCATCGGACGAGCTCGGCATAGACCGCGAGGGGCCGGACCTCGACGGTCTCGCCGAGCGCAGCGGGCATCCTGGCGGCGCTGACGGGATCGGGCAGGGCCACGAGGGTGTCCTGACCGTCCATCCGCGCCAGCAGGCGGCGGCTGACGGGCGTCAGGAGCCCACGTTCCTCGATCCATGCCTCGCCGACGATCCGCCCGGTCGTCCGGTGCCGCCGCGTCGCGACGACCTCGGTCGCCCAGCGCCTGGCCATCGCGTCGTACCAGGCGAGGGTCGGCCGTTCCGGGAAGACCTGCCCGGTGAGCCAGGCGAGGAAGTCCTCCTTGACCTCGCGGATGACCCGTTCCACCTTTCCCTTCGTCTTGGCCCGGTACGGTCGGCAGGCCCGCGGTCGGGTCCCGAGCAGGGCGGCGACGTCGACCCAGTCCGAGGCGAAGATCGGGGATCCATCGGCCCGGGAGCCGCTCATCAGCGCGGTGTCCCGGTCGGTCAGGAACTCGGCGCTCGCCCCACCCAGATCGTCGACGCAGCAGACGATCGCCGCGAGGGTCGTCGGCCTCGTCTTGTCGGTTGCGAAGCGGACGGCCAGCATCCGGCTCGAGCCGAGGATCGCGACGAAGGCATACAGGTTCGCGCCGCCGTCGCCGAGCGGCCAGGTCCCGCAGTCGGTCCAGTCGCCCTGGGTCTGGATCCCGGGTCCGGTCTCGAACCGGATCTCCGGCTCGCTGGTCTCGGCCGGCCGTAGCTCGACCACCCGCCGGCAGAGGCTCGTGTACGAGCCCGCATAGCCGTATCCCTCCTGGAGCTCGCGATGGAGGACCGTCGCCCGCAGGTCGGGGCAGGCGGCCAGGCGACGCTCGACGTGGGCGAGCCCGGCGGCGGTCAGCTCGGCCGGCCTGACCCGTGGCCGATAGCGCGGCGGCGCACCGCCGGTCGCGTACCGCCGCGCCGTCCGCCAGTTGAGCCCGAACTCCCGGGCGAGGGCGGCGATCGACCAGCCGTGGCGGTGGAGCACGTGCAGTTCCATCCAGGTTTCCTCAGACTGCAATCTGTCCCTCCTGTCGTGGCGCTGGACTTCAGCAGCCCGAGCCTGACAGGGGGGACCTCGCGTTTGTCAACCCAAACGAAAGACCCTCGGGTCACCCCGAGGGCCTCTGCACTTTTCGTGCTCAACTCTCTGCAGTTTCCATGCTCGCTCACACTGCGCTCCCGACCGAAGGTGTCAGGAGTCTGGCGGGGTACGCCCGATGCGCTCGGCCGCTCGCTCGCGGCGGGGTCGGTGGCGACCCTCTCGGTGAACAGTGTCAACGCGTATGTCCGACCGTTGCGCTCATTGGCGATCTGGCTCGTCGATGAGGGGATCATGAGGCTCGACCCGTTCCGTCGCTCCCGTCGGCGGACGGCCCGCAACCCGCTCCTGCCGACCGAAGAGACCCCACCGAAGAGCGCGACGCTCGCCGACCTGCGGGCCCTCGAGGCGGGCTGCGCGGGAGCACGATCGCTCGACCTGCGGGACCGAGCGATCGTGTCGCTCTTCGTCACGACCGCTGCCCGCAACAGCTCGGTCCGGCTCCTCCGACTCGATGACATCGACGTCGACCGCGCGATCATCCGGTTCGTCCGGGCCAAGGGCGCCAAGACCCTCGAGGTCGCCCTCCACCCCGAGACCCGAGCCGCCCTCGCCGCGTATCTCGAGGCTGGTCGACCGGCCCTCCTCGGTCCCTCCCTGACCGACTCGACCGCCGATCCGGGTTGGCTCTTCCTCTCGGCGGGGGCGGGGGAGCCGCGGCCGCTCACGATGAACGCCCTCTCGCTCATGCTCCGGCGCCGCTATCACGCCGGCGGGGGGACGCTGCGGACGTTCGGCTCCCACCGCATCCGCCATGGCACGGCGACCCTCCTCGTCAACAACGGGATGGCGCTGGAGGATGTGAGTCGGTACCTCGGCCATTCCTCGACCGATGTCACCCGCCGCTATGCCCGCCAGAGCGCCGATGCCCTCGGGCTCCGGGCCGCCGCGGCGCTCGAGCGAGCCAGGCTCGTCGCGAGCTGACCGGCTATGGCGGCGCTCGGTGGCCCTGCGCACGTCCCCCCTGCTGAGGGGACCCCCTCCTCCTTGCAGGCCCCGGCCGGCTTCGCGTACCGACGGCGGCGTGGCTGAGCGTGGGATGCCCACCTTTCGCGCACCCGGCATACCGGTTCGCGCACCCGGCATACCGGTTCGCGCACCCCATGCTGTGCGGGAGATGAAGGTGCCCGACACGGGACTCGACATGAAGATCCTCCGCCGGCTCGCGGCCGGTGAGACCCGCAGCGCGCCCATTGCCGACGCGCTCAGCAAGTCGCGGCGGATGCTCCAGGACTATCTCACCGGGCTCCGTGCCCGCGGGCTTCCGGTCCCCCTCCTCCTCGCGGGTCCCGGCCGGCTTCGGGCCACATCGAGCGCGTGGCTGCGCGTGGGGCCCACTGCTTCGGGCCAGGTCTTGACGGGCTCGGGCCACTCGTCTTAGGGCTTCGGGCCACTCGTTCTCCGGCTTCGGGCCACTCGTTCTCCGGCTTCGGGCCAGTCGTTCTAGGGTGAGACGACCATGCCGCCCATCATCCACGACCCGGCGATCCTGCCCCTCCTCAGCGCCGGCGAGACGGGGAGCACGGCGCTCTCGGACGCGCTCGGGCGCCCGGGTCCGGCCGATCCAGCGGGACCTCGGGCGCCTCGCAGCGGCCGGTCGGGGGCCTCCTCCCTTCCGCTGCGGGCCCCGGCCGGCTTCGCGCCACATCGAGCGCGGGCCTACGCGTGCGGATCCTCCGCCTCGCGCCACGTCAGCGGGCTCCGCGCCACGCTCCCGGCCGGCTTCGCGCCATATCGGTCGCCGGTTCGACCCGCTGCTGCTGGCCGTCCCGACCGGCGCGTTCGTCGCTGTCGCCCGGTGCGTCGAGCGACCGGTCCCGGCCCTCACACCCGAGTGGACTATATGTATGTGACACGACCGGCCGAGTGGTGGGACCGCCGGCCGTGCCACCGGCCGAGTGGTGGGACCGCCCGCCCTGGGGCGAGATGGCAAGCCGCAGGGCAAGATCCACGTGCTGTCCAGCGACAAGCCGTCCGACATCGATCCACAGCGTGCCGTCAGCGAGGGTCTCCGTGTAGGGCTCCCCGAGCTGTTCGACGTAGATCCCACCAGACGTCGCGAACTGAAGGCGCACGTCCTCCGGCGCGACGCCCGCGTCCCCTGCGGTCGCGGGTTCTTGCGGCATCTCGATGCCGACGACGAGGTGGCGATTGGAGCGGGCGGACGCGTGGACGAACGTCGAGGCAGCGTCGACAGTCAGCCGCATAGAGGATGCCCCCACATGAGACGCCGACGACTACGGCCGCCTGCCGCGCGACGCCGCGAGGCGCCTGGAACAGTATCCGACACGGCGTCACGGCGTCACGGCGTCCCCAACGCGCGTTACGACCGTCCGCTGATACTCTCGCAGCCACGCAAGGCTATCCTCGGCCGTCCCTATCGGGGCATACTCTAGCCCCACGTGCCCAGTGTACGCGCCCGCCTCCAGGGCATCGAACATGTCCGCGAATGGGAGCGTGCCACTGCCCGGCTCATGGCGCCCGGGCCAGTCAGCAATCTGGATATGTGCAGGCTTTAAGAGTGCCGGCGCGGTCACGATGTCCTCGCCCATGCCGCCCATGTGATAGGCGTCGAATAGGAGCCCCACGCCCGGTCCAGCGCGCCCGATCCACTCGACTGCGAGAGCCGTCGAGCACATCAGGTAGCTCGGATGGTCGAACGAGTTGAGCGGCTCGAGGGTCACCAGAATCCCGGCCGGGATCGTCTTGTCCGCGATGCGCCGTAGCACGTCGACGACAGCGTCCGCCTGCCGCTCCCTGTCCAAGCCTGAATCCTTGCCCACCGGCGAGTTTATGAATGGGCATCCGACTGCACGTGCCAGTGCGATCGCCTCCTCGGCCGCGGCGAGGACGTCGCCATGACACTCGGGCCGGTTGAGGAACCCGCGGTCACCCGCCTCGAGATCGCCCGCGTCCATGTTGAGAACAGCCACCCTGAGGTCACACCGCTTGACCGCGGCCTCGACATCCTCCGGGCGCTCCCCGCGGGGCCACCAGAACTCGACGGTATCGAATCCCGAGTCCCGCGCCACCGTAAAGCGATCCAGAAACGGGCGGTCGCGCCACAGCATCGAAAGGTTCGCGGACCATCGAACGGGGGCCATCGATTTACTCCTATCCGCCAGCTGACGCGGGTCCCGGCCGATTGCTCGGCGGCCGCGGGGTCGTAAAGGTGTGCGAGGTGTCATGACCGGGGGAGGCCAGCTGTGAGAAGCGCGCTCCGCTCGGCGGCGATGGCCTCCCGCACGGCGCGCCATCCGGCCAGGAAGTTGTTGCGGAAATGCTGGACGGGTCCGAAGGTCTCGAATTCATCGACGGTCAACCCGTCGTGTCGCAGGGCCTTTTCGACATCTGGGACCGCGGCGCACAGGCGATCGATCACGGCGGCGTCGATCGGCGTGTCGTAACCCTGAGCAAACGGAGCGGGATCGGCGATGAGCTGGGCGAACGTGCTCCAGTTGATCGTGCAGTGCACGTCCGCCCCGACCAGACCGGTCAGATCGAACGGGATGCGGGCGCCGCCACAGAGCAGCATGACCGGGTAGCCGCGTTCCTTGACCAGGGCATAGCAGGCCCGACTCAGGGCCACACCGACGAGTTCGGCGTCCTCGTTGCGAATGGCGAGTCCATCCCGCACCGCAATGGCCTTGAGATGGTCCCCGAAGATGCCGGTGATCGGACTGAGGAAAAAGGGCGGAAACACGCCGGTGCGCGATGTCACGGAGAGGTATCGCTCGCAGGTCGCGATGAGCTGAGCGACGCTGAACACCTCGGTGACGATGACCGGGTAGCCTGCCGCGACCACCGATTCGAATGCACGCAGCCCGGGCTCGGTGGCGGGAAGCTTCGGTGCGGCATTGGGCCCGAGGGCGTGCCCCGCGTGTGCCTCGGCCAAGATGGCGTCGGCATCGGTATCAGCATCCGGACTGCCCTGGATGCTCACGTACCCGTGCCGACCAGCGGAAGCCTCGTAGAGCGGTCGGAAGCGCGAGACAATCGGGGCGACCAGGCGCTCTTGAACATGCCAGGCGGCTTTGGCATCGTCGTCCGTGCTCCGCACGAGTTCCCTGATGATGGGGAGGACCAGCTCGGGAGCACGCTTCAGCAGTCCGCCGCCGTAGGCTGGGTTGGTGGTGCACCCCACCGCACTTTGCGCCAACGCGAGCTCGACTTCCTCGAGCGTGGGGTTGTTCACCCAAGCCCGGGTGGGTGTCTCGGCCTGCATCTGCCGGAAGTACGTCTCGGTCATGTCGTCACCTCCATACACCAGGTCCCTGTGGACATCGAACCCGAACCGGCCATCGGGCGGCCGTGAAAATCGTGGTCGCGTTCATGCCGATGGCGCCCGGACGCCGGCCGTGATGAGTCCGCCGTCGATCGGGATGACCACGCCTGTTACGTATGACGCGTCCGGAGAGGCGAGCATGGCAATGACGGCCGCGACCTCCGCCGGATCGCCGAGGCGTCCCAGCGGAATGCGGCGGACGCGCTCGTCGACGGCCTCTCGGGAAAGGTTGCCCACCGAGAAGCTCGTCTGGATCGTCCCAGGTGCGACCGCGTTGACCACGATCCCGTAGGGCGCGAGGTCGAACGCCATCGCGCGGGTCATCGCCTCGATGCCCGCCTTCGTGACGCCGTACACCATCTGGTCGCTGTGCGCCATGTGGGCCGCGGCCGATGACATGTTGACGATGCGGCCGCCGGCTCCCAGCCGGATCATCTCCCGTGCGACTTCTTGCGCGACGATGAACATCCCCGTGAGATTCACGTGGAGCAGTTCGTTCCACATCTCATCGCTCACATCGGCGAACGGAGCGTGTCGGAAGACCCCTGCATGGTTCACTAGGATGCTGAGACGCCCAAAGCGCTCGATGACCCGTTCCACGGCCGCTCGTACCTGCGCCCGGTCCGTCACGTCGCATGGCACCCCGAGGGCCTCGGCGCCCGCAGCGGCGAGTTCGTCCGCGGCCGCGCGTACCGTGCCTTCGGTGCGTGCGAGGATCGCGACCGCGGCTCCCTCGGCGGCGAGCCGGTCGGCCACCACACGGCCGATTCCCTGGGAGCCCCCGGTCACGATCGCCACATCCCCGACGAGCCGTTGTGTGAGGTCCACCCTGCCGTGTCCCAGCTGGCCCATGCGCCTGCGCCTCATCCTTTCGTCGAGTGCGACGATCGTCCTGCCGTGAGCGATCTCGCTAGATCCACTGAAACCGCCTGCTGACCAGCCCCCGCGGACCAGGTCTGCAGACGAACAGGCTGCCCGCGTGCGTCTGCTCTGCCCGCTCCTCGTCGGTCAGCCGGTGGCGGGCCGTGGTGACGTACAGATCGCCTAGG
>DATKRJ010000541.1:0-26628 GCA_035532355.1 Thermomicrobiaceae bacterium
GACGCCGAGACCAGCCTTCGGGCGCTGCTCCAGAGTGAGGGCTTCGGGGTGCTGACCGAGATCGACGTGCAGGCAACTTTGCAGAGCAAGCTGCAGGAAGCCTTCAGGCCCTACCGGATCCTCGGTGCCTGCAATCCGGTCCTAGCCCACCGAGCCTTGCGGGCTGAGCCGGGGGTCGGGGTCTTCCTTCCCTGCAACGTTGTGGTGGAGGAGGCCGGCGAGGGGCGAACCCGGCTTCGGTTCATGGAGCCGACCGCGGCGCTCAGCTTGATCGACAACGACACCCTGAAGGCCGTGGCGGAAGAGGCCTCGGCGCGGCTTCATCGCGTGGCTGACTCTCTGCGCTCGGGTTCGCACCCCTAGACCAGCCACCACCAGCGTCCGCAAGGCCGCGGCTCAGACGGCGTCGACGGTTGGCGACCCCGCCGCCGTGACTTCGAACGAGGCCCACATCCCCGCCTCCATGTGACCGGGTACGAGGCAGGTGAGCCGGAAGCTGCCGACCCGGTCAGGGGTGAAAGTGAAGGAGTTCGACTCGCCGCGCGCCATTCCGAGCAGAGGTGAGGGGGTCGATGCGCCCGGGAAGGCGAGCTGGTCGGTCTGGGTTCCCTGGATGATGGCGCAGGAGTGATGCTGGAGGCCCTCGTTCTGGCAGTTGACATGTACGGTCCAGGTGACGGGGACGGCGATCTGCAGCCTGCCCTTGCCGAGGCCGTTGATGTTGAAACCGTTGAGGCTGGGCCCGGACGCGAGCTGGAAGTCGAGGGTGACAACCTGGCCGCTGGGGTCGTCGACATGGAGGATTCCGGCGAGGTTCGGGTTCGCGGTCGGCGAAGCCGAGGAGATCACGAACGGCGCCGGCGCGGTCTGGCCGGCGCAGGCCGTCGAGGCGATGCCGCCAACCAGCAGGACCGATACCGCGATGGTCCTGGCGCGACGTCCGCTGCGCGAACCAGGGTCCCTTCTAACGATCGCGGCGGTAGCGCATCCAGAGCCAGCCGCTGATCACCACGACCGTCCCCAGCGGGATTACGAGGGTGAGGATGCCACCCACAGTCATTGCCGACACGAAGCCTTCCTCCTCCTGGAGGAACTGGCGGCTGCTCCCCAGCAGCCGGAGGTTCTGGTCCGAGACCCGCTGCAGGTCCTGCATCGCGGAGAGGCGTCGGCACGCGTGCCAGACCATGGCGAAGAAACATCGCCGACATCAGCGGCACCTCGGTCAGCTCGTCGAGAGGCTGCAGTCCAAGGCCCACGTCCACGACCAGTCCCGCTCCGGTGAGGACGATGATCGCCGAGAGGAGAAGGATCGTCGGCTGCATCCGCCAGACGCGGTAGCCGTAGAGGATGGTGAGGCTGACCCAGATGAAGTGGAAGGGCACCGTCTCCCAGCGCCCCCAGACCACCATCGCGACGAGGTTGACGAGGGCGAAGCCAACCCACCCCGCGTCCACCCAGGGGAAGCCCTGGAGGGGCCAGTTCCGGCGTTCAGCCGATCGCGACGCGATGACCCTCTCCCCGCAGCATCTCGATCGAGCCCTGTCCAAGCTTGGCGCGCAGCCGCCTGACGTAGACGTCAACCACGTTGGTGCCGGGATCGAAGCGATATCCCCAGACCCTTTCCAACAGCAGCTCGTTGCTCAGCGTCTGACCGCGACTTCGCATCAGCTCCCGAAGCAGCAGGAACTCCCGCTCCGACAGCGGCACCGAGCCGGCGCCCGAGTCGGCGCGCCGGGCCACCAGGTCGAGCGTCAGCGGGCCCCAGCGAAGAGTGACGCCCTCCGCGCGGGTCCGCAGCCGGGTTTGGACCCTGGCCAGCAGCTCCTCGAAGGCGAACGGCTTGGTGACGTAGTCCTGGGAAACTCACCTAGGCCCAGCGAGCGGACCTTGTTGGCGGTGTCGCCGAGGGCCGAGAGGACGATCACCTGCTGATCCGGCTTTGCCCTCATGAGCTCCGCCAGGAGGTCGCGACCGTCAAGCTCGGGCATCAGTAGGTCGAGGATGACCAGGTCGTAGCCGCCTTCGAGGGCGGCGCGCAACCCGGCCCTCGGATCGCACTGCTGGTCCACCGCGAAGCCGATCCCGGCAAGCCCACGGGTCAGGAAGTCGACGATCCGCTGCTCATCGTCGATGACCAGGAGCCGGGGCACGGCGGGATTGGCCGATTCCCACTCCGGCGCCGCTCGGGTTCCCACGCTGCTTCCCGCCATCGCCGTGGATCATGGTCACGACGGCCCCTTCGCGGTTCGTTTTCGAGGCTGACTCCGCCGGTCCGCGATCATAGGGGGGTGCCGGTCAACCAGAGAGAGCGGATCCGGATGAGCACCGCCGAGCTGGCGTCGTTCCTGGCCTCGCACGGCACCATGACGGTCGCGACGCTCGGCCCGCGGGGACGGCCCCACCTGATGCCGGTCCACTACTACGTCGAGCCCGATGGGCGACCGGCGACCTGGACCTACGCCAAGTCCCAGAAAGTCCGGAACCTCGAGCGCGACCCTCGCACCACCCTCCAGGTGGAGGACGGCATCGAGTACGCCGAACTGCGCGGGGCGATGCTGGAAGCGGACGTGGAAATCGTCCGCGACCCCGCTGAGGTCGCCGAGATGGGCCTCAAGGTCGTCGCCGGCTACGAGGGCCCGGGATCGCCTCCTAGCTTGGCAACCGACGACATGCGAGCACGCGTGCTCGCCCAGGCGTCGAAACGGGTCGGACTGCGCTTCACGGTGACCCGGGCGGTGACCTGGGACCATCGCAAGCTGGGCGAGACAGTCCCGGGCGATTGACCGAGGCCGGTCCGGCGGGCGCCGACGGCCGCCAGCTGCTCTACCTCTGGACCCGGATCGGGCTCCAGTCGTTCGGTGGGGGGCAGGCGGTGCAGCTCCTCGCCTACGAAGAGCTGGTGGATAAAAGGCGGTGGCTCCGGCCCGAGGAATGGGCGGAGGCATGGGGCGTCTGCCAGATGGTGCCCGGCGTCAACGTGGTCGCCGTGGCAGCGCTGACCGGCTCGCGATTGGCCGGCTGGTGGGGGGTCGCGGGAGCGGTCTCGGGCCTGATGGTCCCCAGCGTGATCATCACCCTGCTGATGACCCTCGCCTTCAACCTGATCCGCGACGTCCACTGGGTGCGGGCGGCGCTGCAGGGGATCGTCTTCGCGGCGGCCGGTGGCAGCGTGATGATCGGCTACCGGCTCATCCGGCCGATCCTGGCAGCCTCCGGCGCCGAGTCGGCATGGCTGCTCTGGTTCGGCGGGCTGGTCGTGCTAACGGCCTCGCTGCTGGCGCTCTCGGGCGTGGTCCCGCTGATCGCCGTCCTGCTGGGGGCCGGCGCCGTCGCCGCCGTCCTCAGCGGGTTCGTCAGGCGGCCGCAGGAACCGCCGGCGTGATCGACGCGCCCACCCTGGCGTGGCTCCTGCTGCGGGCGTCCCTGCTCTCCTCGGGCGGCCTCGGCAACCTGCCGCTCCTGCACCAGGACCTGCTCTCCCGGCACTGGGCGAGCGATCGCGACTTCGCCACCGCGCTCGTCATCGGCCAGGTGGCGCCGGGCCCGAACGGCCTCTGGGTGGTCGCCCTCGGCTACCTGATCTATGGGCTGCCGGGCGCCGCGATGGCCACCTTTGCCGTCACCGCCCCGCCGCTGCTGGTTGTCCCCGTGGGACGCCTTCACCGCCGCTACGCCGACAACCGCGTCGTCCGGGGATTCGTTCGCGGCTTGACCCTCGCGCTCGCGGGCAGCGTGCCGGTCATCTTCACCCGCGTCGCCTACAGCAGCTACGGCCTCAATTGGGCGGACGCCGGGATCATGGTGGGCGCAATCGCGCTCATCGCCACCCGCCGGGTGCCGATCATCGCCGTCCTGGCCCTCGGGGCGGCAGCCGGCGTCGCCGCCTATCGCTGACCCGGGGCTGCGCTCAGCCCTGCTTCCCCTCCGATTGGCCGGGAGGCGCAGCCTCGATCTCGGCCAGGTGGGCGCGGTTGATCTCGAGGAAGCGGGCCAGGGTTCCGAACCCGGTCACGTGACCTCCGCCGGTGCCGACCAGCTCCATCGCACGGCGCCCGTTGGCAGCACACGCCTCGAGGTCGATACCGGTCGAGATGCCGGAGGACTCGAAGAGGTAGACCAGGTCCTCGGTCGGGACGTTTCCCATCTCGGTCGTGTGGATCGGCATCGCGATCCCCCCGCCGATGCCCGCCGCCGAGCCGTCGAAACCGCTCGCGCCCGCCTCGTATCCGGCGAAGGCGTTGCCGAGCGCAGTGCCGGCCAGCGTGTGGAGATGGAGACCGAGCCTGAAGTCCGGCCAGCGGTCGAGGACGGCCGAGACGCGCTCTCGGACCAGCGACGGCCAGGCCAGCCCGATACTGTCGGAGAGGTGGATGCCGCGGATCCCGAGCTGGTGTCCACGCTCGGCGATGTGGAAGATCGACTCCATCGGCACCAGCCCGTCGTAGGGGCAGACGAAGGAGATCGCCATGCCGAGGGCGACCTCGGTGCCGCTGCGCGCTGCAGCCTCAACGGAGCGCTCGATGTCGTCGAGGTTCTCCTCGATAGTCATGTTCGAGTTGAGCTTCTGATAGGTCTCGCTGGCGGCGACCAGGCAGGAGATCTTGGGGACCCCCGCGGCGATCGCGCGCTGGGCGCCACGGAAGTTCGGGACCAGCGCTCGCAGCGTGGTCCCACCCAGGTCGAGGCCGAGGACGCGCTCGGTGACCGCCTCGGCGTCGGCCAGCTGCGGGATGACGCGCGGGTGGACGAAGCCCGTGATCTCGATCTCGGGAACGCCCGTTGCGGCCACGGCCTGGATGAAGGCCACCTTCTCGTCGGTGGTGGGCTGGCGAAGGCCGGGCTCGTAGAGGAGCGTCTGCAGGCCATCGCGCGGAAAGACCTCCGCGATTCGAACCGAACGGGCACCACCGGCTGCGCTCATCGTCCTTCTCCTTCCGGGACGGCGCCCGGTGAATTCTTCTCCGCGTAGCGTTCGTCTAGGGCCGTCCAGCCGGCCAGGTCGACGATCTGGTCTCTCTCCGCGAAGCTCGCCAGGTGTTCGCGAACGGCGGCCGAGGAGCCGTCCCGCAGCAGGGTCGCGGCGGTCAGGCGCATGGCGTGGATGGCCGCCCGCTGCAGGTCGGAGGGTACGATCATCAGCCGGTAGCCCATGGCGGCGAGCTCCGCCGCGGGGATGAGGGGGGTCTTCCCGCCCTCGAACATGTTGACCAGCAGCGGCTTGCTGAAGGAGTGCGCGATGGTCTCGATCTCCTCCCGGCTGGTCGGCGCCTCGATGAAGATGATGTCGGCGCCCGCCTCGGCGTAGAGACGGCTGCGGCGGATGGCCTCCTCCAGCCCGGCCTGACCGCGGGCGTCGGTGCGGGCGATGATGAGCATCTCGCGCCGGGTGTCGACGGCCGCCCGGAGCTTCTGCACCATCTCCTGCGCGCTGATGAGCTGCTGCCCGGCGTAGTGCCCGCACTTCTTGGGTGCGACCTGGTCCTCGAGGTGGATCGCCGCCGCGCCCAGGCGTTCGAACTCGCGCACCGTGCGGGTGACGTTGACCGCGTTGCCATAGCCGGTGTCGGCGTCGGCGATGACCGGCAGGTCGGTCGCATCGATCACCTCGCGGAGGCGGACCAGCACCTCGGTCATCGTCATCAACCCGAGGTCGGGCACGCCCGAACTGCGGGCGACCGCTCCCCCGCTGCAGTAGATCGCCTCGAAACCCGCGGCGGCTGCGATCCGAGCCGAGAGTCCGTCGTAGACACCGGGCACAACCAGGATGCCGCCGGCCTCGATCCGGGCTCGGAGCCTTGAGCCGGCGCTCACAGCTTCTTCGCCAGGGCCGCCACGGGCAGCTCGTCGAGGTGTTTCACAACCTCGACCAGGCCGGGCCTGCCGCCCAGGCCGGCGAACTTGCCCTCGACCTCCTCCCAGGTGGACGGGCCGTCATAGTCGGTCCGTTCCAGGGAGCGGCTGCTGCCGTCGCGGAGCCTCACCTCGATCCGAACGCCCTGGTGGGCGGGGAACGCCCGCGACAGGCCGGCGTCCTCCTCGACCTCGACGCGCTGCAGGAGGGCCTGCACGTCGGCGCGGCTGACGCGCTCGGTCGCGTACTGCACCGGAGTCATCTCGCCGTCGATCAGGGCCGAGGCGACCAGGTACGGCAGCGAGTGGTCCGCCTCCTCCTTGGTTCGAACCTTCTTCTTGTCGCCGGCACCCGGACCGATGATCTCGTAGCTGACGTCGAAGACGTGGAGGTCGATCCGCTCGATCGCGTCAGCGCGCAGGCCCTCGCGACGCAGCTCGAGGATGGCGTCGATGGTCGACTGCGCGTGGCCCTCGGCGTTGTAGCGCTTGATGAAGGTCAGCTGCACGGCCTCCAGTTCCTCCTTCGACCAGTCGAGCTCGAACCGTCCAGCGATGGAGTCCATGAAGCCCTTGCTGCCCTCGAAGACCTCCATCGGCCCGGTCACGCCCCGGCGGGCGAGGAAGGCTGCGTGGATGGCGCCGAAGGCCGCGTTCGGGTAGGCGAGCGCCTTCCAGTTGGAGAGCGCCCCGGTGCGTGTCACCCGGAGGGCGTTGAAGGCGGTTCCCGAGATGGCGATCGCGTTCGCGGTTCTCTCCTCGTCGAGCCCGAGCACCCGGGCCACGCCGGCCGCGGCCGCGTAGGTGCCCTGGGTCGAGTGATCGAAGCCCTTGGCCCGGACGGGGGCCTCCTGGCTCAGCCGGAGCTGGACCTGGTAGGCGACCGCCAGCGCGGTGAGCATCTCCTCGCCGGAGGCGCCGGCGTACTCCGCCGCGGCCAGCACGGGCGCCAGGTTGTCGCTTGGGTGGCAGGCCTCGCCGCGACCGAGGAAGGTGTCATTGAAGTCGAGGTAGCGGACGGCCGCCCCGTTGTGGAAGGCTGCGCGGTCGGGACTCGTTCGGCCGCCGCCGACCAGGGTCGCCAGGGGGTTGCCGCCGAAGTCCACCGTGTGCTCGCGAATGGCCCTGACCGGGGGCGCCTCCAGCGCGCCGTAGGCGCAGCCGAGCCCGTCGAGCACGCGCATCTTGAGCGCCTCGCGCGACGAGGCGGAGACGTCCTGCCACCGCGCCCGGCCGGCAAACGCGGCCAGCTCGGCGACCATCGTCACAGGACGCCCTCCTCTCGCAATGCGGCGATCTCCGCGGGACCGATCCCAAGCTCGGTCAGCACCTCGTCGGTGTGCGCCCCCATCGCCGGGCCCGTGCTGCGGATCCGACCCGGCGTCGCGCTCAGCCGGGGGACCACGTTGGCCAGCCGCATGGTGCCGAAATCCGGATCCTCCACCTCCACCAGGTCCTCGCGGGCCGCAAAGTGAGGGTCGGCGAAGATGGTCGGGATGTCGTTGATCGGACCGACGGCGACCTCGGCCGAGTTCATCGTCGCGATCACCTCCGATCGCGGATGGAGCGCCATCCAGGCGCCGATCTCGGCGTCCAGCGCCTCCACGTTCTCGATCCGGAGCTCGTTGCTGGAAAAGCGGGGGTCGGTCGCCAGCTCCGGCCGCCCCATGGCGGAGCAGAGCCGCTCCCAGATCGTCTGGGTGCTGCCGGAGAGCGAGACCCACTGGCCGTCTCCGCAGCGGTAGGTGTTCCGCGGCGCGACGTGTGCGCTGCGGTTGCCGATCCGCCCCTGGGCCACGCCGAGCTGGTCGTAGTCGATCAGTGCCGGCTCCAGGAGGCGGAAGAGCGGCTCGTAGAGCGAGAGGTCTATCACCTGCCCGCGGCCGTTGTTGTTGGCGCGACCGAAGAGGGCGACCATCACCGCATAGGCGCCGGTGAGGCCGGCGATGCCGTCCCCGAGCGGGAGGTTGGCCAGGGTTGGCGGTCCGTCCGCCTCGCCGACGACGTGGGAGAAGCCGCTGAATCCCTCGGCCAGCGTTCCGAAGCCGGGCTGGGAGCTGTAGGGACCGGTCTGGCCGTAGCCGGTGACGCGCAGGATCACGAGCTTGGGGTTCAGCGCCAGCAGTTCATCCGGCCCAAGCCCCCAGCGCTCCAGCGTCCCGGGTCGGAAGTTCTCGATCAGAACGTCCGCGGTCTCGATCAGGCGCCGGAAGATCTCGGCGCCCTTCGGCCGGCGGAGGTCGAGGGTGATCGAGCGCTTGTTGCGGGAGAGCGACTTCCACATAAGAGGGATGCCGTTGCGCTTGGTACCCCACCGCCGCTGGTGGTCCCCGATCTTCGGCTGCTCGATCTTGATCACGTCGGCGCCGAACTCACCGAGGTAGGAAGCGGACCATGGCGCGGCCATCAGGGTCGCCGCGTCGATGACCCTGACGCCGTCGAGTGGAAGCCGGGCGGGCTCGGACATGTGCGAAATGGAACTCCACGGACCGATCCACCAGGTGGACCTCGCTGACGAAATAAGCGCGGAAGAACGGTGTCAGCCGCCAGTGGCATCATACAAAGTCCGAGCTACGGAGTGGTTGGTCCACGTGGTGGTATGGTTTTTCGGGCATGGGCGCACCTCCCGGACAGCTGGACGGCCTGCGCGTCCTCGAGCTCGGTTCCCTGATCGCCGGCCCGTTCTGCACCCGGCAGCTGGCCGACATGGGGGCCCGCGTGCTCAAGGTCGAGCCCCCCGTGACGGGTGACCCGCTGCGCACCTGGAGCCTTGTCACGGACGAGGGATCGCTGTGGTCGATGGTCCAGTCGAGGGGCAAGGAGTCGGTGGCGATCGACCTCCAGACCATCGCCGGCCAGCGGCTGGTACGCCGCCTGGCCGACCGGGTGGACGTGGTGGTGGAGAACTTCCGGCCGGGCCGCCTCGAGTCCTGGGGCCTCGGGCCGGAAGAGCTGCGGGCCTCCAACCCGCGGCTGATCATGGTCCGCATCTCAGGCTTCGGGCAGGACGGTCCCTACCGGGATCGCCCCGGCTACGGCAGCACCGGCGAGTCGATGGGCGGCCTCCGCTACGTGACCGGCTTCCCGGACCGGCCTCCACTGAAGATGGGGGTCAGCATCGGCGACGCCATCGCCGCGCTCTACGCGACCATCGGCACCCTCGCCGCGCTTCGGCGTCGCGAGGCGACCGGACGCGGCGAGGTGGTGGACGTTGCGCTCCACGAGGCCGTCTTCAGCCTCCTGGAGGGCATCCTTCCCGAGTACGGGTTCAACGGGACGGTCCGCGAACGCCGGGGTAATGCGCTTCCAGGTTCGGCGCCCTCCAACAGCTACCCGACCGCGGATGGCCGCTACATCACGATCGGCGCCAACGGAGAGTCGATCTTCGCCCGCTTCGCCGCCGCCATCGGCAGACCGGAGCTCCCCGACGATCCACGGTTCGCCGACAACCAGGCTCGGCGGTCCAATTCCGGAGTCCTGGACGAGATCATCACCGCCTGGACCTCGAGCCATTCGGTGGAGGAGATCTGGGAGCTCCTGAACGGCGCCGACGTCCCGGCCGCGCCCGTTTACAGCATCGCGGAAATCGTCCGGGACCCGCAGTTCCAGGCGCGGGGGATGATCCTCGAAGCGGAGGGGCCGGGCACCGTCGGGCCCGTCCTGATGCCCGGTTTCGTCCCCCATTTCAGCGAGGCGCCCAGCTCCGCGAGGTGGCTTGGCCCGAGGGTCGGCGAGCACACAGCGTCGGTCCTCGGCGGGGAGCTCAAGCTGTCCGCCGACGACCTCGCGGCCCTGGAAGCGGATGGCGTGATCGGGCTTGACCCCGGGCCATCGACGTGAGCGAGGCCGGCGCCGGCGAGTCAGTCCGGAGCGTATCCCGCGCCCTGCAGATCCTCGGCGCGTTCGACGACGAGCACGCCATCTGCACCTTGGCCGAACTGCTGGAGCGCGCCAATCTGCCCAAGACCACCGCACTGCGACTCATACAGACCCTGGTGCGCGGCGGATTCCTCTTCCGCCGCACGGACGGCGGCCTCTGCCTGGGCCCCGTCCTGATCCGCCTCTCGCGGGCGGTGGCCGTGGCCTGGCGCCTGCCGCTTGCGGTGGACGCGACCATGGAGGCGGTCCGAGCCCGCACCCGGGAGACGGTGAACCTCTACGTCCTGGAGGGCATGGCCCGCGTCTGCGTGGCCCAAAAGCAGGGCCCCCAGCACATTCGCTTCGTGATCCCGGTCGGCGTCCGCCTGCCCCTCTGGGCGGGAGCAGCGGGCAAGCTGCTCCTCGCCCACCAGGACCGCGACTTCTTCGAGTCGGTGCTCGCGGCCGCCGGACGCGAGGAGGATTTCAGCGCCGGCCTGGCCGTCGAGCTCGCTCAGATCCGGGGCCAAGGTTACTCGGTCAGCCGGGACGAGCGGGAGCGGGGAGCCTCCTCGGTGGCCGCTCCGATCCCCAACGGCCGTGGCGGGGTGACCTCTACGCTGGCCATCTCCGGACCCACGTCCCGCTTCACCGATGACCGCGTCGCCGAGTTCGGGGAGGTTCTGAAGGAGGCGGTGAAGGAGATAGCCGCCGCCTTCGCGGGCTCGGTCGAGAGTTTCTCTCCCGGCCTTCCGGCCGCCGACCTCGAGCCCGGCCCATGAGGGACGGCAGGGGGGCGTCCTCGCGGTGGTCGGTCCTGGCCCTGGCTCTTGCCGTCCAGACCGCCATCTCGATGGTGGGCGCCTCGCTGGCCGTGCTGCTGCCATTCGTCCGTTCGGAGTTCCACCTGACCTTCGCCGAAGCAGGACTGGTGGTCAACTTCTCGTTCGTCGGCGGGTTCGCAACGATCGCCATGGCGGGCCTCGCCGTGGACACGCTCGGCGACCGCTTCGTCCTGGTCGTCGGCGGCATCCTGACCGGCGTCGCTGGGTGGCTGGTCGCCATTGCGCCAAACCTCTGGGTGCTGCTGGCCGTCCTCTTCGTCATGGGCGTCGGCGTCGCCACGGTGACGCCCGCGGGAAGCGTCGCCGTCCGCCGCGCCTTCCCTCTGCGGCTGCGCGGCATGGTCATGAGCATTCGCCAGACCGGCATCCCCTTCGGCTACTTCTTCGCGGCTCTCGCCCTGCCGACGATCGCGCTCGGGCACGGCTGGAGAGCCGCCGTGGCCGTGGCCGGGATCGTGTCGGTCATCGTGGCGCTGGGGGTCCGGCTGCTCTACCGGGTCGGGCCTCGCGCCGTGCGCGCTGAGAGCGAGAGCCGCGGCTTCCGCGGCGTCTTCAACCGGGACAGCGCCATTGCCAGCGGCGCCGGCGTGCTGCTGGTGGCCGCCCAGATGAGCCTTCTCACCTACCTCGTCTCCTACCTCCAGCGGGACCAGGGCCTGTCCATCACGACCGCCGCCGCGGTCCTGGCCGTGGCCCAGCTGAGCGGCGCCGGCGGCCGGATCCTCTGGGGAGTGGTGAGCGACCGGCTGCTGGGAGGCAGTCGCCGCACGGCTCTCCTCTTCTCCGCCGGCACCGGCGCCGCCGGCGGCATCGTCCTGGCGCTATTGCCGCACGGGTCGCCGCTGGCCCTGCTGGTGGCCGCGATCCTCGTCGCGGCGGCGGGTGCGGTGGGCTGGAACGGCGTCCAGATCTCCTTCCTGTCCGAGCTCGCCCGGCCTGGCACCGAGGGCCGAAACGTGGGGATCGGCCTGATGATCCAGCAGCCGGGCATCCTCGGAGGGCCGTTCCTCTTCGGGCTGGTCGCCGACGTCACCGGCTCCTTCCGGCTGTCCTGGATCCTGCTCGCCGGCTTCCTTGGCACCGCAATGCTGATCTTGTCCGCCGTCCAGGAACCCGTCACGACCGCCGAGGACGAGCCGGGCTAGGGTTCGAGGCAGGAACTCTCGATGACAACCTTCGCCGCCGCGCCTGACGGACTTTGACGAGGGCGTCCTCGGCGCCATCGGCCTGATAGCGATCCGGCCGACCTATTCGTGGACCGCGAGCAGCGCGCGGCAGTCAGCGTGCCCCGCTCGGCTCAGCTTTGCCGGCAGGCTGCTCGCCCCTGCCGGGCAACAGAACGAAAGAGGCTCCGTGCGGCACGGCCACCGGAGGCCTCGCTTCTCGATGTTCCGGACCTCTACCTGAGGTTTAACCGCCGGCGGCGGTGACCTTCGTGGTCTGGTCGGCTGGAACGTGGGGGACGACGTTGGTGACGAGCGCGTCGGCGTTGTACTGAACGGTGTCCCAGTCGCCGAAGACGTTGTGGTACTGGTCGAAGTCCTCGGCACCGGAGGCGCCTTGGAAGTTGATCTTCGTACCAGCGTTCAGGAGCAGGAGCAGGAGCAGGAGCAGGACGCAGGACGCAGGACGCGTAGGTGTCACGCTTGGTGCCGGGCGCCAGGAAGTACTCGCTGGCGTCGGCGGGGCCGGGACCTCGACGGCGTACTCAATCGTGTTGCCCGCGTCGCCCGATACGCGGGGTACGTTGAGGTGACCCATCTCCTTCATGTTGCAAATGCCGAGCGGAAACTGGGCTGAGTCCACTCGGCGATGGGGAGTCACGAGGTCAGATTTCAGGCTGGAATTAACTGCCCGTTGATCAACTCGTGGGATGCACGCGTGCAAGACCGGTCGAGAGCACTCTCCCGTCCGCGGCCGCATTGCACTGGCCATAGACGAAATTGATGTAATTGGTCATGCCGAGTTGCAAGCTGAGACCCACGACGGCCATGGCCAGCACCGATGCCGTGACCGGACCGACGGCGATCGAAAAATTACTGCCGTCACCCGTTGCGTTCCCGCTTAGGACCCCATCTGCTCAGCCCGTGCGATCACCCGGCGCGCACGCTCCGCTACGGGGTAGTCGACGAAGTCGCCGTCGATCTGAATTGACGCCGAGCCCTGCCGGTTGGCCTCCTCGAATGCTGATAGCAGCCGCCGGGCTCGTTCCACCTCCTCCGCCGAGGGGCTGAAGATGCGGTTGACAATATCCACCTGGGTGGGATGGATGCAGGCCTTGCCCTGAAACCCCAAGCGCTTCCCCTGCTCGGCCTCGCGAGCGAAGCCCTCGGTGTCCCGCAGGTCCGGGTATACCGTGTCGAGAGGCGCATCCAGCCCCGCCGCCCGGGAGACCACGACCATGCGGATCCGCCCTGCGAGCACTGCCTCGTTGGCGGGCTCCCAAGGGATGCCTGTGTCGAGCGTGAAGTCGCCCGCCCCGAAGCTGAGCCTCCCGACCCGAGGCGAGGCGCACGCGATCTCTTCGATCCGGATCAAGCCGAGCGCGGTCTCAACGATCGGAAAGAGGCGAATCGAGCGCTGCTCCAGACCGTGTTTGAGTTCCATCTGCAGGATCAGCCAATCGGCGACGTGCACGTCTCGGGCGCTCTCGGTCTTCGGCAGCAAGATACCGTCCACACCGGGCCGGGCGACCGCAACGAGATCGTCGTAGGCAAAGGCGGTAGTTAGTCCGTTGACGCGGACGAAGAGGGCAGGGCCACCAGGCTGGTGCTGCTTGATCAGCTCTACCAGCAAGTCTCTTGCGCGGGGCTTCTGCCCCACTTCGACGGCGTCCTCAAGGTCAAGGATAGCCCCGTCCGCCGAGCCGCTCAGAGCCTTGGCGGCGTGACGTTCGTGGTTGGCGGGCGCGAACAGCAGACTGCGCAGGATCAAATCACGAACTCACGCGCAGCTGCTCGATCTCGGCGACCTCCTGCCCCAACCTAGGCCGAGGACCTCCTCGGTGTGTTGACCCAGCTGCGGGCCGGTGGTGACCACCCGCCCGGGCGTCAGTCTCAGCCTCAGCGTCGAGTGCGTCGGCCTTCGCCATTCGATTGTCATTCTAGGTGAACGCGGGATGGTCGCCGATCCCCACTGCCCGATCTTGAATCACGTCGGTACTACCCGGTTCGCGACGGCCCGTCCGATGATTTCGATCTTTTCTGCGGTGGATGGGAGCCACAGGCCCAGCCTAGCTCGTGAAGGAGGATCGCTACAGGTCCCAGGCTAGGCCAGTGTCTCGCCTACTCGGGGATAGGACACATCAGACGACGCCCCGCGCCCTTAGATCCTCGAGCTCGGCGGCCGAAATCCCGAGCTCGCCAATCAGGACGTCCTCGGTGTTGGCTCCGAGCGCAGGGCCGGTGCTCACCACCTCACCAGGCGTCGCCGAGAGCTTGGCCATCACGTTCTGCATCCTCACCGGACCCAGTACGGGGTCTTCGACAGTGGTGATGCTGCCGCGTTGGAGGAAATGCGGATCCTTCATCAGCTGGGAGACGTCGTAGACCGGAGCCGCCGCGACCTCAGCCTTGTCGAAGAGTTCTAGCACCTCCGTGAGGGGCCTTTGGGCGATCCAGTCCCCGACCATCCGGTCCAGCTCATCAGCGTGCTCGGCTCGGCCGCGAGCCCGGCCGAACCAGGGCTCGAGGGTGACTTCGTGGTGGCCGACAACGTCCAGCAACCGCACCGCAATCGCGTCGGCGCTTGTCGAGAGCGCAACCCAGTGCCCGTCAACAGTGAGGTAAGTGTTGCGCGGCGCATTGCCGCCAACCCGGTTTCCCATCCGGTTCTGGATTTTGCCTAGCTGGTCGAACTCGATGGTCTGAGCCCCGACCACGGTCAGCAGGGGTTCGTACAGAGCCATGTCAATGAACTGCCCGCCGCCGTCGTGGACGTCGCGGTGGTAGAGGGCGAAGGCGGTCGCCCAGGTGCCGGCCATCGCGCAGATGCCGTCGGCCAGGCCGAAGGGAGGCAAGGTCGGCGGGCCGTCCGACTGGCCGGTGATATGAGCGAACCCGCTCATCGCCTCGGCCAGCGTGCCGAAGCCGGGACGGTGGGAATAGGGACCCTCCTGGCCAAAGCCAGTGACCCGCACCATGATCAGGCGCGGATTCAGCTCGTGCAGCACGTCCCAGCCAATCCCCCAGCGTTCCAGGGTGCCAGGCCGGAAATTCTCGATCAGGACGTCCACGTCCTTGACCAGCCGCTTGAAGATGCCCGCGCCGTCGGGGTGGCTGAGACTAAGAGTGATCGCACGCTTGTTGCGGTTGATCAACTTCCAACTCAGCGGCTCGCCATTCTTGGCCGGTCCGTGACCGCGGACGGAATCCCCACGCGGGTGTTCGACCTTGATCACGTCGGCGCCGAAGTCGGCCATCATGGTGGCGATCAGAGGGGCGGCCAACATGGTCGCGCAGTCGATGACGCGAACCCCGCTGAGCGGCTTGGGCAAGTCACTTTGCGAGGTCATGAGGCTTTGCGGAACGCCGCTCGACGGAAATCATAATGGAGTTCCACCGATCAGTGGTGAATCGCCTGTGAGGAGTTTTCCGGAGACACTCGGCGGTTTGGATTTGATCCACGACGTTGCTGACGTCGGACGGTGGCAATGATGGACCACGAGCGCCTCGCCGACCTCGGAGGTCAGCGGCAATCGCTCGTCGCGTCGAGCTTTGCCCCGAATAGTGACCTCGGCGCGACGCCAGTCGATGTCGGTCAGGTTGGGCGAGAAGATTCATCGACGGCCCGATCGTCCTCGACTGGCTGGTGAGCGGACGACCGCGCCAGTTCATGGTGATGTGGGAGAAGAGCCGGTGCTCGATCTTGTTCCACTTGCTGGTGCCCGGCGACAAGTGACAGACCGTGATCGCCAAGCCGGCTTCCTAGTGGAGGCGGACGGCAGCTGCAGCGTCTCTAAAGAGGCGGTATCACAGGTTACGGGTTACGCCCAGTTAGGTCTCGTGAAGGACCTTAGGCGTTCGCTGGCAGGTCGCGGCGGGCGGAGCCGATATACAACTGGCGGGGCCGGGCAATCTTGCGGTCCTTGTCCACCCAGGACTCGAGCCAGTGCGCCACCCAACCCGAGATGCGAGCGAGCGCGAAGAGCGCCGTGAACATGGCGGCCGGGAGGCCGACGGCCTCGTAGACGAGGCCCGAGTAGAAATCGACGTTGGGATAGAGCTTGCGGTCGATGAAGTAGGGGTCGGCCAGGGCCACCTTCTCGAGCTCGATCGCAATCGCGAGGAGCGGGTTGACCCCCGTCACCTCGAACACCTTGTCGGCGATCTTCTTGATGACGCGCGCACGAGGGTCGTAGTTCTTGTAGACGCGATGGCCGAATCCCATCAGGCGCCGCTTGCCCGACTTGACGCCGGCTTCGAAGTCGGGAATGCGGTCGAGGGAGCCGATCTCGCGGAGCATCACCAGCACGGCCTCATTGGCGCCGCCGTGTAGCGGGCCGGAGAGCGCGGCAAGGCCCGCCGCCATGCACGAGTACGGATCGGCGTCGGACGAGCCGGCGCCCCGCACCACGTTGGTGCTGCAGTTCTGCTCGTGGTCGGCATGGAGCAGGAAGAGGACCTCCAGCCCGCGCTGGACATTGGTGTGCTGGTAGTCGACCTCTTGGCCCGCGAAGGTCATGTTCAGGAAGTTCGGGACATATCCACGCTGGGGCTCCGAAGGTACGAAGTCCAGGCCCTGGCCGTGCCGGTGAGCGGCCGCGACGATGAGAGGGACCTGAGCGATGAGGCGCATGCCGTGCTCCTCGCGGGCGGCGGCGAGACTTAGGTCGCGGGCGTCGGGGTAGATCCCGCCGAGGGCGGCCACACCGGCGATGAGGATGTTCATCGGGTGAGCGGTCTTCGGGAATGCCTTGACCAGCCCGTAGATCTCGTCGGGCAATTTCGAGCGCTCGGCGATTGACGCCTCCCAGCTCGCCAGCTCGACCCCGGGGAGCTCGCCCTTGATCAGGAGGTAGGCGATCTCGAGGAAGGTGCCCCGCTCGGCGATCTGCTCGATCGGGTAGCCGCGGTGCTCGAGGATGCCCCTGTCGCCGTCGATGTAAGTAATGGCGCTCCGGCAGGCCGCCGTATTGACGAAGCCGGGGTCAAAAGAGACCAGGCCGGGGTCATCGGCAGCGACCTTGAACGCCCGCAACTCGGTCGCATCGATGGCCTCGTCGTGTATGGGAAGGTTCCTGGAAGTCCCCGTCCGCTCGTCCACGACGGAGAGCTGAGAGGCGGTCGCGGCTGCCGGGGAGGCGGGCGTGGTGTCCATACGGGTGCTCCAGAATCGGTGGGGGTTAACTTTGAGGGTTGCATTTCCAGGACACCCACGTCAATGTTGATGGACTGTCAACGTGAGATGGTTGACTACCGATCAGGCCGTCAAGTTGCTGGGTGTCAAACCGGCCACGCTGTATGCCTACGTCAGCCGCGGCCTGCTTAGGCGAAGCACCGGGCCGGATCGGCGCAGCCGGTTCGCCAGCGAGGAGGTCGAGCACCTGCGCCAGCGCGGTCGGCGCAGCGACTTCCGCCTCCGCGAGGTCACGGTCCACTCCGGGCTCACGTCGGTGGAAGACGGACAGATCCGCTTTCGCGACGCCGACGGCTTCGCCCTTGCGGCCGAGCGCACCTTCGAGGAGGCCGCGCATTGGCTCTGGCTGGGCGCCTTCAACGGCAGCGACGCCTGGACCTCCGCCCCAGAAGCGATCGCGGTCGGCCGCCGGGCCCAAGCCGCCCTCCCCCCTGCCGCGCTTCCCCTCGACCGCCTGCGGGTGACCGTGGCGGCCATGGCAACCACCGATCCCCTGCGTTATGAGCTGGGCGCCGCCGCCGTTCCGGTCACCGGCCGGAGGCTAATCAGTGCGCTGGTCGACACGCTGCCCGACCTTCGGGAGGGGATACCGGCCGAGGGTTCGATCGCGCGCCGGCTGTGGACCAAGCTCAGCGGAGAGAAGCCGACGACGGCCTCGGCCCACCTCCTCGACGCGGCCCTGGTAATCCTGATGGATCACGAGCTCAGCTTCTCGACGCTCTCGGCCCGGCTCGCCGCCTCCATGCGCGCCGATCCCTACGCGGTGGTTTCGATCGGGCTCAGCGCTCTTGGCGGACCTCTCCAGAGCGTGGCCTCATTGGCGGCGGAGGAGCTGCTGAGCGAGATCGACAGCCCAGGCCGAGCGGCCTGGGTGATCGGCGAGAGGCTGCGTCGAGGCGACCGCCAGCCCGGTTTCGGACACCTCCTTTACAGCGGGGGCGACCCCCGCGGCGCGTTCCTGCTCCGCGGGCTGCGGACGGTCGCCACGGACCGGGATAAGCTGGCCATCGTGGACGCGGTGCTGGAGGCCACCCGCGAGCGGCAGTTGCCGGCTGCCAATGTGGACTTCGCGCTCGCGGCCCTCGCCAACGTCACCGGGATGGTGCGTGGCGCCAGCGAGGCGATCTTTGCCATCGCCCGCACCGCGGGCTGGATCGCCCACGCGATGGAGGAGTACCAGATGGACGTCCGGGTCCGCCCGAAGATGATCTACATGGGCCCGTCCAACACTCCTGAGAGGTAGGTCTTCGCGCCGCTGACGTCCGGCCCGGGCTGGACGCTGGCATCTCGCGCCCGGGCTTCTCGCGGCGTTTGGCGTCCTCCAGGTCGATGATGGCGTCATCGGCCGCCGCTGAGCGCCTTCGATTCGTAGCGCTCGTGGCTTCCAGGAGCGAAGAGCAGGCTGCGGAGGATCACTTTACATTCGAGTTATCGACAGCAGCGCGGTGGTATTTGTTCTCAAGCTGCTCCGCTGTGAGGAAGCTATCTTCGAGTTGCTGGATCGCCCGGAGTCCCACGAGCTCGTTGAGCTCTTGGAACGACACGACGAGATCGGGACGCTCGATCACCTTGCCAATGGCGATCGACTCTTTGAGGGTGGCCAGGGCGTGCTTCATGCCCTGTATTGCCGCAGCCGTCAGCAGTCGGGGGTAGACGATCATCTTGACGCCCATCGCCTCCAGGTCGCCGACGCCGACCAGCGGCGTGGTCGGCCGCGAGCGAACTCCGAAGCCCATGTTGACTGCGAGCGGCTTGCTGACCTCGCGCGCCACAGTGGCGATGTCCTCAGCCGACAGAAGAGCGTCCGCGAAGAGGAGGTCGGCGCCCGCTTCGGCGTAAAGATTCAGTCGGCGGATGGCCTCTCGCACACCATGCACGCCTGCCGCATCCGTCCGGGCCTTGATCACGAAATCGAGGTCGCGGCGTGCGTCGACGGCAGCGCGAATCTTCTCAACGCCCTCCTCCGCCGAGATGACCTCTTTGCCGGGGATGTGGCCGCACCGCTTGGGCCAGACCTGGTCCTCGAGCATCACGCCGGCGAGACCAGCCTGTTCGAATCCGCGCACCGTGAAGTGAACGTTGATCGCGTTGCCGTAGCCGGTGTCCCCGTCTGCAATGAGCGGGATGGAAGTGCACGCGGCCAGGTCACTCGACGCTTTGAGATTGGCCTCGTAGCCCATGATTCCTACGTCCGGCCAGCCGAGGTTGGTTTCGCTGAGACCCGCTCCCGAGATACCGGCAGCAACGAAGCCGGCCGCTTCGACGAGGCGAGCGCTGAACCCGTCGTAGACGCCGGGCATGATCACGACGCCGGGACCGTTCAGGAGATCGCGCAACTCCCGGGCCTTGCTTCCCATCAGATCACTCCGTGGGCCGCAAGATCGGCGATCTGTTCGCTGCTGAGGCCCAGCTTCTGCCGGGAGATGCTTTCGTTGTCGGCGCTGAGCTCGGGCCCAACGAGCCCGGGGTGGCGGAGGGCCGCGCCACCACATTCTGCATTCGCACCGGGCCGAGGGTCGGATCGTTGACCGTCTTGATGCTTTGCTGGCGCTGCGCCAAGACGGCGGCCCAGGTGCCGATCATCTGACGCGGATGCCCGCGAGCGGGTTGGTCGCCTCCGTCCCCGGGGTGGATTGGGACGTGCCGGCCTTCGTCATGCGAAGTCCCCGTGGCCACCGCGCACGGCGGTCAGCTTGCGACTGTTGGCCCGCTCGATGGCAGCTTGACGATCGAGCGTTTGCTTGGCGCGGACGTAGGTGGGTGTGTCGATCATGGAGCCGTCAAGGTTGGCGGATGCACGGCCCAGCGCGCTTGCATCCTCGAACATCGCCACCACGCGGCGGGCCCGCTCGACTTCGGCGGCTGACGGCGAGAATTCGCTGTTCAGGATCGGTATCTGGTCGGGGTGGATGCAGCCAGATCCCTTGAATCCAAGGCGGCGGGCAGCCCGTACCGACGCTGTCCAGGCTTCCAGATTCGTGAAATCGGCTATCCCCCCCTGGCGGCCGATGGCCTGGATGCCCGCGGAGGTCGCGGCCATGATCGTCAGAGCGTTTCCATAGAACCTCTCATGACCCTCGTTTGTCGGTTCGACCTCGAGCTCGAGGGCGACGTCCTCCGACCCGTAGCCGAGTGTCACCAATCGCGGACTCGCGCCGGCAATCTCGACGGCACGGAAAAGCCCCGCGGCACTCTCAATCGCGACCCCGATGTCTATGAAGCCGGGTGTGATCCCGGCGGACCGCTCGCGCTCCGTCAGCAGTACGTCCAGCGTTCGGACCTCCTCGGGGTGCTCAACTTTGGGGAACCAAATACCGCGGAGGCCGGGCATCACCACCGCGTCAAGGTCGCGGCAGGCGAGATCGTAGGGCTTGTTGATACGCACCAGTACATCCGCGCCCCCGCGTGACACCTGCGGAACGGCGTCGGCTGCGGCCGCCCGGGCTTCATCCTTGGCGTGTGCCGGCACCGAGTCCTCGAGATCGAGCATCACTGCGTCGGCATTGCGCAGGTGCGCCTTGGCGACAAACCGCGGCTCGTTGGCGGGAACGATCAAGATGGAGCGCCGCACGAGGGCGCGCGACCGCCCCCGGCGCTCGGTCAGCGCGGAGACTGCCGCCGCGTCGTCAACTCCCCACCCTGTAAGGGACACCAGTCAGCGCGGTGCCACCTTGGCGTCGGAGTAACGCTCGATCTGGTCGAGCACCGTGTCGAGGCCCATCCAGGTGAAGAAGTCGTGCGGGGTTTCGCTAAAGACGCTCTGGTCGGTCCCTGCTTCCTTCAGCGTGCGCAACGAAGCCCAGATAGCGTTGGCGGCGGGGATCATGCAGGCAGCCGGCCAGATGGCGAACTTGAAGCCCAGTTCGCGGATCTCCGGCACCTTGAGCGTGGGTGTCTTTCCGTTGGTGGCGAGATTCAGCAGCATCGGGCGGCCGGCAGCGCGACGCGCAATCTCCTCGACCTCCGCGCGCGACTCGGGCGCCTCGAGGAACCCCACGTCGGCGCCCGCGTCGAACGCGTCCTCGATGCGGGTCCATGCGTCCTCAAAGCCATTCCCGGCCCGTGCGTCCGTGCGGGCGATCAGCACGAAGTCGGGGTTCCAGCGTTCGGATGCGGCCGCGCGGAAACGGCGTCGGAACTCATCACGATCGATTACGACCTTGTCCTTCAAGTGACCGCAGCGCTTGGGGAAAGCCTGGTCCTCGATATGGATTCCGGCTATTCCCGCCTGCTCGTACTGGTGCACGGTGCGGATGACGTTCACGACGGCGCCGAAGCCGTGGTCGGCGTCGGCGATGACGGGTGTCTGGACGACGGCCTGGATGTTACGTGCGTTGTCCACCATCTCGGAAGCGGTGGTCAGCCCAAGGTCAGGCTCGCCGATGCGACTCGCTGCCGTGCCTGCACCGGTCATGTACAGGAGCGGAAAGCCAACCTGGTCAGCAATCCGGGCGGAGATACCGTCATAAACTCCGGGGCCCCAGAGCAACTCCACTGATTTCATCGCCGTGCGCAGACGGCCGGGTGCGTCGAGTTGCATCTCTATTACACTCCTGTGGGCGGCCTGAACCGCGCCATTATATCGTCCTGAATTAGATACGGGGCCGTAGCGCCAGTGGCCACGGCCTCCTTGAGGCATTGAGAGGTTGAGGCGGCAACGACCACCGCAAGCCTAAAGATCACGAGACTTCGCCCTCGAAAACTTGTCCTCCGCCACCGGCTCAAGGCCGCCATCCGGCCAAATTGCCAACCACGCTTCCGACGCAGAGATCGCGTTGTTTGGGTATGGCTGCGGGAAGGACCGCGATGCCAACCTTCGCCGCCGCGCGGCGGACCCGTTTGCCGACGGCCTCTCCGCCTCGAGCCGGCTCATCCGCCGATCGACCTCGACGTTGAAAAGCCCCTCATCTTATGCATCGGACTAGTCCCATATGTCCCTCTCTGACGAATTTGGCGGAGGGCTCGCCGGCACAGACTTGCTGGCTCCCGCCCGGCAATAGAAGCGAAGGCTGTGGCTCCCGGCGGCACGGCCGCCGGGAGCCCTTCCGACTGAGGTTTATCCGCCGGCGTTCGCGATCACCTTCGCGATCGCGGCGGCGGGGATGTGGAGGATGACGTTTTCGGCGGACGCGTCGGCATTGAACTGGGCGACGTCCCAGGCGCCGTAGGTGTTGTGGTACTTGTCGAAGTCCTCGGGACCGGAGGCGCCTTCGAAGTTGATCTTGGTGCCAGCGTTCAGGAGCTTAACGCAGGACGCGTACGTGTAGCACTTGGTGCCGGGCGGATTGGTGACCTTCAGGATGTGGTCGACCCAGACCTTCCCATCGGTGGTTTTGGCCTCGGTCATCGCCAAGGCGCCGATGATCACCCCGTCGTAGGTGTTCTGTGACAGCTCGACGGGCTGGTTGGTCTTCCAGACCGCTTGGTAGTCCTGGAGGTAATGGGTCCACGCCTCACCGGAGCCGGGGGCGCCGGCCTCCCCGTAGAGGAGCTTGCTGGCGTCGGCGAGGCCGAGTGCCTTGGCGAATTCGACAGTGACGCCCCCGTCGTCCGAGACGATGGGGACGTTGAGGTGACCGAGCTCCCTCATGTCGGCGAACAGGGTTGCGCCGGTCTGGGGATCGCTCTTCACGAAGATGACGTCGGGCGTGCCGTTGGCGAAGGCCTTGGTGATCTCCGAGCGGTACGAGCTCTGGTGCAGCGCGAGCTGCTCGCTGTCCAGGACAGTGCCACCCTGACTCTTGTAGTAACTCGTGACGTGCTCCAGCTCGGTGGTGGCGTCCGAGGTGGTCTCGAACAGCATGACGGCCTTCTTCCACCCCTTCTGGATGGCGAAGTAAGCCATCGCGGCGGTCAGGGTCGTGTCCGAGGCGGAGGTGCGAAACACATACTTGTACTGCATGTGGTCGATCTGCGAGGTGCCGCCGGCCATAAAGTCGACAAGGTTCTCGGCCGCGTAATCCTTGATGACACCTTGGATCTCGAGGGACGAGGGCCCGACCTCAAAGGTCGGGTTCTGGGTGAGCAGCTGACGCTGGGTGGTGACCGCGTCGACCGGGTCTCCGCCGGTGTCGCCGAGAATCTCGGTGATCTGGTGGCCCATGACACCGCCGTTCTTGTTGATGTCGTAGACGGCAGCCTTCGCACCGTGCTGGAACCACCCCCCGACGAAGGCTTCGCGGCCGGACATGGGGAACAACTCGGCCATTTTTATCGGGGTTCCGCTACTTGAGCTCGAGGTGCTGCCGCCGCAGGCAACCACCCCGAGGGTCATGACGACCGCTACCACGGCCTTAAGCGACCTTAGTCTTTTCCTACCGAACATCTCCTCATCTCCTTCAGACGCTTGGACGTAGAACGTTTTCCCGAGACTGCCGACGCGAAGCCGCTAATTTGGCACCCTAAATTATCCCGCCTTGACCACGGCCAATGTCGGCGGCGAGATTATCGGGAGGCGCCCCGCCGAGGAAGATGCTGGGCAGGTCCTCGCGACCAACGACGCTCGCGGGACCCTCAAGCCGGTTCCGGCCGGCCACCAGCACGTAGACCCAATCGGCATGGTGGATGGCGAGATCAACGTTCTGCTCGACGACCACGACCGCTGTCCCCAGGCTGGCGACGCGGTGGATTTGCTCCCACACGATACTCGTGTAGGTTGGCGAGAGGCCCGCGGTCGGCTCGTCCAACAGAACCACCTTGGGGTTGAGCATCAGCGCTCGGGCCATGCCGAGCATGTTTCTCTGACCCCCGCTCAGGTTGCCCCCCTTCTTGGCCCCGGCCGCCTTGAGGTCGGGGAAGATCTCGAGGACCTCCGCGACCCGCTCCTGGCGGCCCGCCTTAAGGGTGTAACCTCCCATCTCGAGGTTTTCGTAGACGCTCAGGCTCGGGAAGACATTGATGACCTGAGGCACGTACGCCATGCCATTGCGGGCGATGCGGAAGGCGGGCCAGCGGGCGATGTCGATGCCGGCGAGGTTGACATCGCCAGACGAGTTTCGGAGCATCCCGAACATAGCCTTCAACATCGTCGACTTGCCGGCCCCGTTAGGCCCGACGACGGCGACCACCTTTCCCGGCTCGGCCTGGAGGTCGACCTCCTGGATGACCGGCACCTTGCTGTAGCCAGCGGTGAGGTCCGTCACCTTTAGGATCGGCTCGGCGCGCTCGATGTGCTTCACGTCGAGGGCGGAGGCCGAGGTGTCCCCTGGATGCACTGTGAGCGCGCCGCCAAGGTAGGCGGTGATGACCTCCTCGTTCCTGCGCAACTCGGAGAGCTTGCCGGCAGCCAGCGTGCGGCCCTCGGCCATGACCACGACGTGGTCGCAGATGCGCTCGACGACATTCAGGTTGTGCTCGACCATCACGAATGTGATGCCCAAACCCCGCAGCTTCTGCAGGTGGCCCTCGAGCAACTCGACGAGCGCCGGGTTGATGCCGGCGAAGGGCTCGTCGAGGATCATGAGCTTCGGCTCGGCCATCACGCCGCGTGCGAGCTCGAGAAGACGCTTCTGGCCGCCGCTGAGGTTGCGGGCGTACTGGTCGCGGGAGTCGTAGAGTCCGAAGTCGTCCAGCTGCTCGAGCGCCCTCTCGACCAGGACCTTGTCCTGCCGGTGGCCGATGCCGGGCCGGAACATCGCGTTGAAGATGTTCTCACCGGACTGCTGCGGCGGGGGTACGAGCATGTTCTCGAGAACCGTCATGCCCCCCAGCTCGCGGGAGATCTGGAAAGTCCGGATCAAGCCTTGGAGGGCGATCCGGTGGCTCTGCCAGCCGGTGATGTAGGTGCCGTTGAAGCGGACCGTGCCAGCCTCCGCGCGAAGCGCCCCGGCGACGACGTTGATGAGCGTCGTCTTACCCGCACCGTTGGGGCCGATCAACGCGTTGATGCCGCCCCGGTTGATGGTGAACGTGCTTCCGTTGACGGCCTTGAGCCCCCCGAACGAGTAGGCGAGGTTCTCGACCTCGAGGATGGGTCCGGACGTGGTGCTGTCGTCAGTCAACTTTGAGGGCCGCCTTTCGCTTCGGGGTGTAGACGCCGTGGAACTTGGCCTTCCTCTCGGGGAGGATGCCCTCGGGCCGGATCCAGAGGACGGCGATCAACAGACCGCCGACGATCATGTTTCGGATTGCCGGGATGAGCTCGGGGTGGCCGGGGATCACGGGCAGGAAGCGGGTGGCCTCCTGGAAGAGGACAGGGACAAGGAAAGCACCGAGCAAGGCGCCCCAGTTGTTGCCTCTGCCGCCGACCAGCAGGGCGGCGTAGAGGAGGAAGGTTTCGCCGACCGTCCAGCCACCGGTGTTGAAGGCGCTGATGAAGCCGACCAGCAGGCCACCGGCGATGCCGGCGTAGATGCAGCCGACCACCATCACAATCATCCGGAACCGGTAGCTGTCCTTGCCGAACGCGGACGCCACGTCAGCGTCCTCCCGGATGGCGCGCAGCGTGCGGCCAAGCGGTGAGTTGTAAATCCGGGCGGCCAGGATTCCGAGGACCAGCGCGAAGAGCCCGGCCAGCCCCACATAGAAGAAGGTGTACGTGTTCGGGTCGAGGTTCAGCGAGTCGTTGAAGGGAAACGGGACCCCAGCGATGCCGTCGGCGCCGTTGAAGACGGCGGTGTTGACGTTGACGAAGTCGTAAACGATGGCGCCCACCGAAACGGTGACGATGGCGAGGTAGTCGGAGCGCAGGCGGCGTAAGGCGACCAAACCGACCAGCAGGCCAAGAATGCCTGCCGCCGTCGCCCCGATCAGCAGCGCGATCGGGAAGGGCAGGCTTAGGCCGAGGATGTACCGCATGTTGGAGAGCGCGTCAGGTCTTCCCAGCATCGAGACGCCGGTGAAGTAGCCGCCGATGGCGAAAAACGTGATGTAGGTGAAGTTCAGGATCCCGGCCGTTCCGAACTGGAGGTTTAGACCCCAGGTCGAGATCGCGAAGATGAAGAAGAAGACGACGAGTGTCGAGATGTAGTAAACGTAAGGGGACATCTACGCCTTCCCCGCCATCCGGATGATGCCTTGTGGCCTCAGCAGCAGGGTCAGGATCAGCAGCGCGAAGGCGACGTCGTTTTTGTAGGCGGAGTTGATGAGCACCGCGGACATCTCCGTCGCCAGCCCAATCACGAGCGCGCCGAGCATGGCTCCGTAGGGCGAGCCGATGCCCCCAAGGATAACTGCGGAGAAGATCACGAACAGGAACTCGCCCCCGAAGCTGGGCTGGAAGCTGGTGATATTGATCGCCAGTACGATGCCGGCGAGGCCGGCGAGACAGCCGCTCAGGAGCCAGGTGAAGCTGGTTATGCGGTCGATGTCGATGCCGCTGATCTGGGCCAGATCGACGCTGTCGGACATCGCGCGCATCGCCTTCCCGATCTCGGTCCGGGTCAGCAGAACGTGGAGCGCGGTCATCGCGACGACCGCGATGCCGATGATACTCAGCTGGCTGGTGGTGAACAGGAACGGACCGAACTTGTAAGGCATCTCGGGAGCAAAATCGAGGCTCTTGAAGTTGGGGCCCCAGATCGCCAAGATCAGGTTGCTCAGGAAGAGCGAGAGCCCGAAGGTCACCACCAGGAGGAAGAGAAGCGGCGCCCCCCTCTTGGCGAATGGCCGGAGCAGGAATCGGTCGAGAAGCAGCGCGAACACCCCCACGCTCAGAGTGGCCAGCATCAGCGACAGATAGATGTTGAGGTGGAGGCCGTGGCTCAATGTCCACGCCACG
>DATKRJ010000542.1:0-4069 GCA_035532355.1 Thermomicrobiaceae bacterium
CGGCAGCGGGTCCTGATGGCGGTCCGATCCCCACTGGCGCCGTCGCCGGCCGGGGACGCCGCGGCGTCGCGAGCCCAGCGCGCTCACGATCCCGGCTCCCCGGGGATCGCGAACAGCGGCAGCCACGGCGACTGCGAGCTCTCCGGCAGGTTGGTGTCCGGAGCGACGCCCTGCGAGTACCACTTGGCCTCGAACGGCAGCGCGCCGTAGAGGACGCGATCGCCCGCCCGGTAGGCGGTCGTGATCGACCAGGTGTTATGAACGCCGCTCGCGAGCAGCCTGGGCCTGGCCGCGGGTTCGCCGGCCAGCACGGGCCCGAGCAGGAGCCACGGGCTCTGACCCGCGCTCGACACGGGAGTGTCCGGGGCCTGGCCCTCGGCGAACCACATCGCCTGGTAGATCGCGTGATGCCAGACGACCGTGTAGCCGGCGGGATAGGCCGCGGTGGCCTGCCAGACGGGATAGGGGCTCGTCGCCGGATTGTCGACCGCGGTCGAGGTGATCTGCGGAATCACCGGGGTCGCCCGCGGGTCGGCGGTGACCGTGCCGGGAAGCCTGCTGAAGATGTGGGTGAACTCGAGCGGTGTCTGGCTCACGCCGCTGCACACGTTCGAGACGACGCCCACCTCGCCGAACACGCTGCCGCACTCGCTGTCGCGGTTCAGCGACCAGATCGAGATCTGCGCGACGCGGTGCGCTTCGACGAAGCCGGCCAGCGACCGTGCGTCGGCGACCGTGAAGACCTCGTGCGCGAGGTCGTTCTGGCCGATCATCACGGTGACGCCGAGCCGGCTCCACACGGCGGCCGATCCGCTGTCGAGACCGGCGCCCTGGTCAAGCGCCGCGAGCTGGTCGTGCGCGCGCGTCAGCGCGCCCTCGACGGTGCCGATCATGTTCGTCCGCACCGCATGCGTCACCGCGAAGTCCATGGCCAGCGCGTTCACCCCGCTGAGCGCCACCCGGGCGGCGAGCATCGATCGAACGACGTCGAGGCCCGCCGCCGTGAATCCGGTCGCGGTGACGGGGAGGGTGAGCCAGACACGAAGCCGGCCGCCGCCCGCCGCGATCCGGTGCTGGACCAGCGCGACCGCCATCGCGCGACGCGTGTTGGCCGCCGGGTCGTCGAGCGCGCTGCCCTCGATGTCGAAGTCGGCCGTGGCCACCCCGTAGCGCTGGAGGACGCCCTGATACGCCTGGCTGAGCGCCGGCACGCTGGCGCAGCTCACGGCGAGCTCCGTGTTCGCCTGCCCGCCGAAGGACAGGGTTGGTGCGCCTCCCTGGTTGCGCACCTGCGTCACGCGCTGATCGAGGTTGAGCGCGCTCTCGGCCTGTGATGGCGAGTAGTAGCCGCCCCAACTGGGCGCGCAGCGATGCGACGGGTCGGCCACGACGAAGCCGAGCACCACCCTTTGCACCGGATTGGCCAGGGGATTCTGGAACGCGTAGGTCGGCGTCAGCGTGACGTCGACATATGGCGCGAAGGCCGGAGCCGAGATCTCCACGGCGGGCACCGCATGGCGGGTGATCGCGTACGCCGCCGTCCCGGCGACCGCGGCCACCAGCAGGGTCGCGATCAGCACCCGGACGAACGAGAGCCTCGGCGGCGGAGCCTCCTCGGGCATCACGGACGCTGCGTCGCCGGTGTCTGTCGTGTCGAGGGGGTTCAACGATTCGGCTCGTCCGTGAGCGTCACAGGCTCCATGGCGCACGCGCGGTGCGCTGGCCGGGCGTGGTGCCAGGCGGGCGTCGCGGCGCCCGGTCGAGCGCGCAGAGCCCGTCGCGGCTCCCTGGCGCTGGTGCTACTCGTCGGTGACGATGAACTCGGCCAGGCACGCGGCGATGTCCTTGACGATCCTGCGTGCCTCCTCCGGATCGCCGGCGAGCTTGCGCGCAATCTCGTACCGCGACCGGTGGTGGAAGTACTGACGCTCGACCTCGGCTGGTGTCACGGTGTTCTGCATAGGTCCAGAGTAGCCCAGACATCGCTTCTCGCGAGCGCTTTGCCATCAGGTTTTACAGGTTGGACACACGGCGCTGGACCGTAGCGCATCGGCTTGAGATTGACCAATAATTGGGGCGGCCGAACGGGCGTGGACCCGGGATTTTTGGGTGAACTTCCTCCCCACCAATTGAGTAAGTCCGTAGCCAGTGGCGATATGACCCACACCCCATGTCTGGGACGGGAGGCAGGCGGGCTCGGTCGCGCCGGAGGCCGATCGCGTCGTGCACGCGTCACGCGTGTCCTCAGTGCAGCGCGTGCGCCGAGTTGGCGATGTCGACCATCTGGATGTTCGTGAGGTCCTCCTGCAGGGTGTTACTGACCCAGTAGAGCACGCCACGCTGGCGCCAGCCGATGTCGTGGATGTGCTTGCCGTCGTCGATGAACATGTAGGTGCGGCCGTCGATCGCCTCGGTGGCGCTGGGGTTGGCAAACAACGGCGGGTTGGTCCAGTTCATGCCCTCGATGCCGTAGTAGCCGCCGACGCCGTTGACCTGCCAGTCGATGCGGTAGCCGTAGTGGAGGTGGTGCTGCTCGTCGCCGATCGTGTACGCGTGAAAGTCGTTGGCGACCGCGGGACCGGTCTGCAGGGTTGGCAGGTAGACCGGGAACGGAACGTTGACGCCCACCGCGACCGCCTGGGTGCGCGCCCCCGGGGAGAGGGCGAAGAGATCGTTGCTCCGGGCCGTCGTTGTCGTGGCCCGACGGCGGCTGCGGTGGCGCCCGCCGTGGCCGGGGGTCGTCGTTGCCGCGAGCGCCGGGATCGCCGTCTTCGGGTGGACGTACAGGAGGTCGTCGACGCTGGCGTGGATCTTCGCTGGAGTAGAGGTCACGGTCAGCTCGGTCCCGGCCGACGTGCTGATCGGGAAGGCGGTGTTCTCGACCTGGAACGGCACCTGGCGGACCGGCCGCGACAGCGAGAAGAACGCGAGCTCGAGCAGCTGCGCAACCGACGTCGAGCTGCGGATGTCGGTCCAGACGGCACGGCCGAAGGCCTTCGCGAGCTGGTCGTATTTGCTGACAAAGCCCCAGGCGCCGAGTTGCTCCTTGGCCTGGCGGATGAAGTCCTGCTGGCGCGCCACGCGCACGAAGTCCGAATCGGTGTGGCGGTAGCGCACGTACGACAGCGCCTTGTTGCCGCACAGCCGCTGGTATCCCGGCTGGATGTTGATGAACTGGTAGGTGGGATCGCTGTCGTTGAGGTAGCGCTGGTCGACATCGACATAGACGCAGCCGATGGCGTCGACGAGCCCCAGGAACGAGGCGAAGTTGAAGTCGATCACGTGGTTGATCGCGATCCCGGGAAGCGTCGCGAGGGCAACCTTCTTGACGAGGTCGGGGCCGCCGATCGAATAGGTCGAGTTGAACTTGTCCGTGTAGTGGTGGCCGTGGTAGCTGAAGCTGACGAGCAGGTCACGCGGAATCGAGATGATCGACGTCTGGTTCTGCGAGGGATCCATGCGCACGAGCATGAAGGTGTCCGCGTGCAGGTAGTGGTAGCCGTTGACGGTCTGCTCGGCGCCCGTCGAGTACGTCGTCGTCGGACCGATATGGTCGTCGCCGATGACCAGGATCGTCTGCGCGGCCCCCGCCTTGGCCGGCGTGAGGTATGCCGAATCCAGCGGCTTGCCGCCGAGGGCGAAGTCCGACGCGATGGTCGTCACGACACCGATCGCCGCGACCGAGATCGTCACCGTCGTGCAGGCGGCGATCACCAGGCAACCAAACAGGGCGCGGCGCAGCGGGTGGCGTCCCTGCCGGCGCGGGGACGGCGCGTCGGCAGGCGTGGCCGCGCCGCCACCCGGCCACGGACGGCGCCAGCCGACGCTCATCCGCCGCCGAACGGTCGAGCGCTCCACAGCCGGCCTACGTGTGCCACGTGCTACTCACGGCAGCCATCCCGGATCATTGTGATCCGCCTGATTGTCGCGCGACGCGTCGCGCGTTGTCGCGCCACGCTGCGGTTGCCGACAAACACCGGCCCGTGCCGCGGCGATCAGCGCTGCTCGGCGATCCAGGCCAAGATGGCGCGCGAGTGGGCGAGCACCGTGCCGTCCGGCAGCTTGAGCA
>DATKRJ010000543.1:0-12655 GCA_035532355.1 Thermomicrobiaceae bacterium
CCCCGACACCGTCTTCGTGGCGGCCCTCGGCCACGCCCACGGCCCCAACCCCGAGCGCGGCGTCTTCCGCTCCCGCGACGGCGGCCGCACCTGGCAGCACGTGCTGTTCCGCGACGCCGAGTCCGGGGCCATCGACCTGTCCCTCGACCCGTCCAACCCGCGCGTGGTGTACGCCGCCTGCTGGCAGGCGATCCGCCGGCCGCACGAGCTGGTCAGCGGGGGGCCGGGCAGCGGCCTCTTCCGCTCGAGCGACGGGGGCGACTCCTGGGAGGAGCTGACGCGTAAGCCGGGGCTGCCGACGGGGGTGCTGGGCAAGATCGGGGTGGTGGCCTCGCCGGCCCGTGCCGGGCGGGTGTGGGCCATCGTCGAGGCGGAGGACGGGGCCGTCTTTCGCTCCGACGACTACGGCGAGAGCTGGGTCCGCCTGGCGGACGACCGCAACCTGCGCTCCCGTGCGTGGTACTACCAGCACATCTTCGCGGACCCGCGCGACGCGGACACCGTCTGGGTGCTGAACGTCGAGGCCTGGAAGTCGATCGACGGTGGGAAGAGCTTCGCCCAGATCCAGATCCCACACGGTGACCACCACGACCTGTGGATCGACCCGAACAACTCGAACCGCATGATCGAGGGCAACGACGGCGGCGCCACCGTGACCCTCAACGGCGGGGCATCCTGGTCAACGATCTACAATCAGCCGACCGTCGAGTTCTACCACGTGACTACCGACAGCCGGGTGCCGTATCGCATCTACGGGCCGCAGCAGGACAACTCCACCATCAGCGTGCCCAGCCGCTCCACGCTGTCCGGCATCACCCAGTCGGACGCGTGGGAGATCGGCGGCGGCGAGTCGGGCTACATCGCCGTGCGACCGGACAAGCCCAACATCATCTTTGCCGGCAGCTACGCCGGCATGCTCACGCGCTACGACCACACCACCGGTCAGCGGCGCAACATCAACGTCTGGCCGGAGGAGGTCGCGGGCTGGGGCGCGAAGGACTGGCGCTATCGCTTCCAGTGGACCTACCCGATCGTGCTCTCGCCCCACGACCCGAACGTGCTCTACGTGACCTCCAACTTCGTCCACCGCTCTACCGACGAGGGCGCCTCCTGGGATACCATCTCGCCCGACCTGACGCGCAACGATCCGGAGAGGCAAGGGCCCTCCGGTGGGCCAATCACCAAGGACGCCGGCGGCGCCGAGATCTACGACACGATCTTCACCTTCGCCGAGTCGCCCGTGCAGCGGGGGGTCCTCTGGACCGGCGCCGACGACGGGCTGGTCCACGTCTCGCGCGACAACGGCGCCTCCTGGCAGAACGTGACGCCGCCGGCCGACCTGCTGCCGGACTGGGCGCTCTGCTCCATCATCGAGGCGTCGCCGCACGACGCGGCCACGGCCTACCTGGCCGCCAACCGCTACAAGCTGGACGACTTCGCGCCCTACCTACTGAAGACGAGCGACTACGGGCAGACCTGGAGGAAGATCGTGGACGGCATCCCGGCCGACGAGTTTACCCGGGTGGTCCGGGAGGACCCGAACCGCCGCGGGCTGCTCTACGCGGGGACCGAGGCCGGTGTCTACGTGGCCTTCGACGACGGCGCCCACTGGCAGCCACTGCGGCTCAACCTGCCGGTCGTCCCGGTGCACGACCTGGCCGTCAAGGACGGCGATTTGATCGCCGCCACCCACGGCCGCTCCTTCTGGGTGCTGGACGACCTGACGCCGCTGTACGAGGTCACAGCGGACGCGCTCGCGGCCGAGGCCCACCTCTGCGCGCCGCGCCCGACGACGCGCTTCTGGACCAACCGCGGCTTCGGGCGCCAGGTGTTCCCCGGCAAGACCTACCAGATGACCGGCGCGACCATGGTCACGCTCAATCAGACCGACGCGCCCAACGGCGAGAAGGTCGAGCGCTACCTGGACGCCGGCAAGAATCCACCCGACGGCGTGGTGGTCTATTACAGCCTCAAGGGGCGTCCATCCGGCGAGGTCCGGCTCGCCTTCTGCGACGCCGACGGCAGCGAGATCAAGGCCTTCGTCAGCAAGCCCGAGGGCGACGCAAGTGGCAAGCCGGCCGACGACGAGAAGAGGGTGCCCAAGGAGGCCGGCCTCAACCGCTTCGTCTGGAACATGCGCTACCCCGACGCCGGCAAGCTCGATGGCGCGGTGTACCGCTCGGGCGGCATCACCGGGCCGCTGGCGCCTCCCGGCCGCTACCAGGTTCGCCTGACGGTCGGCGACCACAGCTACACCCAGCCGTTCGAGATCCGGTGCGACCCGCGGGTCGAGGCCACCGACGACGACCTGCGCGCCCAGTTCGCGCTGCAACTGAAGATTCGCGACAAGCTGTCCGAGACCAACGCCGCCATCGCGCGCATCCGCAAGATCCGCGACCAGGTCGACGCCTGGGAAGAGCGGCTGCGCGACCGCGACGACGCCCAGCCTATCCTCGAGGCGGCCGAGGCCCTCACCGGGTCCATCGCCGAGGTCGAGGAGAACCTGATCCAGACGCGCTGGAAGGTCGGCAAGGATCCGTTGACCGCGCCGGCCAAGCTCAACGCCAAACTGGCGACCCTGGGCGCCGCCGTCGGGAGCGCCGATGGACGGCCGACTCGCCAGGCCTACGAGGTGTTCGAATCGCTCTCGGCCGCCATCGACCGCGAGCGTGAGCGCGTCGACGGCCCACTGCAGGAGGAGGTCGACCGCTTCAACGACGTGGTCCGCCGACACGGCTTCGCGGCCGTCACGGCCGGCTGAGGTCCGAGATCCGCCGAGCCGCCGCTCGAGATGGCGGCTCGGCAGCCGATCGGGTGTCGCTCAGTGGGTGATGTGGGTGATGCTGCCCGCCGCGGGCGTCGCTGCCGGCGCGCTCTCGGCCGGCGGCTCCGGTTCGGGGTAGTAGAACGGCTCGCCGCGCTGGAGGAAGGCGCCGAGCCGCAGCCATACCTGGCGCTCGTCGGCCAGCGATTTCGGGCTGGGGATGCCGAACTGGCGCAGCAGTGTGCCACGGTGCAGGTCAAACGCCGAGTTGATCAGCTTGCCCAGCATCACGGTCTCGAACACGGCAGCCCGATACAGCCCGAAGGCCAGCACCGGCGCCAGCAGCGCGACCACGACCGCCACCGGCTGAAACGCGTGCCCCGCCAGCGGCAGCGCCACCGCCGCCGCCACGGCCTCCAGTCCGGTGACGCCCAGGATCAGCGACAGATGCAGCAGCACGTCGCAGTTGGTCTTCTGGTCGCCGATGGCCTCTCGATAGTCGGCCGGCACGGTCCCGACGAGCCGCGTCCAGAAGACCATCGCGTCGATGCCGTAGCGGAGGTACGGGTACTCCTCCATCGCCGCGTAGGCGTTGCCGAGCGAGGTCGGCCGCACGAACTCGGGCGTGAGCGGGAGGCGACGCAGGTCGTGCTGCTGCTCCAGCCGACTGTAGGCGGCGTGCAGCGCCATGGCGACGGAGTCCGCGCGACGTCGGTGATCGGCGTCGCCGTTGGGCGACTGCTCGTCGAGCGCCTGGCGCATGCGCCGCAGCCCGAGAATATCGCCGTAGAGGCGGGCGTGCAGCGCCCGGTTGCGGCGCTCGCCCCAGCGCAGCAGCCAGCGCACGGCCGGGTAGTGCCCTTCGTAGCAGTGGATGATGACCGGGTTCAGTACGAAGACGATCACTCCCAGCGGCACGGCCGTGCCGGCGAGCAGCGCGAGGTAGCGCTGATCCACCAGCAGGTGGAGGCGCGCGGTCAGCGAGCCGTAGGGGTACCACAGCAGGAGGTTCAGGACCGCGCACAGGAAGGCCGGCGCGATCCCCGCCATGAAGAGTGAGCGCCCCGGAACCGAGACCGCGTTCTCCATACCGCCTCAGTCCTGCGCGAGCACGCTGTGGCAGTGCGGGCACGCGAAGGCGTTGGCCCGCGGGTCGAGCTCGTAGAAGACGAACTCCTGCCCGCAGCGCGGGCAGGCCTGGCTGGGGTGCGCCGACGACCGCTCTGCCAGGAGGTGGTCGAACCCGCCCGGCATGTACGAGCCGAACAGATCGAAGGGCACTCCGGTCACGCTGCTGCCGCGCGCCTCGTTCACCATCAGTCCCAGCGGCCGCCCCGCCTCGGTGACGACCAGCCGCCGATTCGGCTGGCGGTCGCGCAGCCGCTCGGCTTCGCCGAAGCCCAGCGCCATGCGCTCCACCGCGCCGGTCGGCTGGTTCGTCGCCGGGAGGCGATCGAGCGGAACGTCGAGCGCGGCCGGCCCCAGCCGGTCGACGGCCTGACTGATCTCGCCGACCGTCACGGCGGCGAACTGCCCACCGTCGAGCTCCACCACGACGTAGCGGGGCGGCGTGCTCAGCTCCCGCGCCTGGATCAACAGCTCCGCCAGCGACGCGCGTGCGTCGACCACGACGATCCGGCGCTCCAGCTCCTGCTCCGGAATGGGCACGATGCGCTCCTTTGCCAGTCTCGCGTGTCAGCTGCCGTGGCGGCTGGCCACCATCAGGTTCTTGAACCAGCCCTCGACCGTCCCCGGCTCGGCGCTGGAGTCGACGCCGACTCCGATGAAGAGCCGTCCGTCGCGGTAGGTCCCGTCGGTTTCGTCTACTATCTGCGTGCCGTTGATCCAGGCCCGGATGGTGGTCCCGATGCAGTCCAGCTCAACCTGGTTGTCGGCGGTGCCGGGGAAGATGTCCATCGACTGCTGCCAGGGGACCAGGTCCACGGTTCTCGCCCCGTCGGCGCGCAGCAGCTTGAACCGGCCGCCGGACGGGTCGATCAGCAGGGCATAGCCCGTCGGGTTGGTGACGGTGCTGCTCGCCTGCTGGCGACATCCCAGCTCGATGTACCGCCCGGGAAGCGGGCCGCCGAGGCGGGCGTCGATAGTCATCGCGGTGTCCGCGCCAAGGTTCACCAGCGGGGCGATGACGTCGTTCGGATACGACGCGTTGGTCTTGCCGATGAGATATTCGCTCAGCTCGAAGCCGAACTGGTAGTCGTTGGTGCTGGCCGATGGCCCGGGAACCGCCGTTGACTGGGGACCGCCCAGGCTGTCCGACAGCAGCACGGATGTGGTCGACGCCGTGGGGGCCGGGGTTGGGGCGAGCGTCGGCTCCGCAGTCGGGGTAGGCACCGAGGTCGGTTCCGGTGCCGTCGGCGCAGCCGCCGCTGGCGCCGCGCTGGTCGGCGCCGCGGCCTGGAGGGTGGGCGTGGGCGACGTGTCCGCCGCCGCGCCGAACACGCCGGTACGCCACGCCAGGAGCGATAGGAGCAGCACCAGCGCGATCGCACCGCCGGCCATGAGGGCGCGGGGCGGCGGCGGCCTGAGGGTCGACCGATCCCGCGGCTCCGTATCGCCCTCCTTGTGCTCGTCCGTCTTCACCGGCTGCGCGCGCCGCCTGAGCTCCTCTGGCGGCACCTCGATCCGCACGGTACCGCCTGCGCCCCCGGGGCTGACGAACACCTGGCCGCCGGGGTAGCGCGTGTGCAGCACCGGGGTCGCCCACTCGCCGCGCTGCTGCCCGCCGGCCGCGCGCATGTCCCGCCGAGCGACGTTGATGGCCACGCCAACCGACTGCCCGTCGGCGATGGCCCGGTAGAAGGCGGTGCTGAACTCGACCGCGGCCCTGTCCGGTAGCTCCTGCTGCAGCGTCACGACCGAGGCCACCCCGGCACGTACCAGCGCCGGTCCCAGGCCGCTGAATGGGCCGCCGCCGGGGCCACCGCCGCTCGCCGTGTGGCACGCCATCAACACCAGGCAGCGCACCTCGGTCTCGTTCAGCAGCGAGGCGAGGTCCGCCGCCGACAGGACCAGCGGGTCGCCGTACTTGTCTTCCAGCACCAGCTCACCGATGCCGTCGCTGCCGCGCTGGCCGTGGCAGACGACGTGAAGCAGGTGGGGTCCCCAGGCCAGGTCCTCCCGCAGGCTCTCCGGGGTCGCGTGCTGCAGCAGGCGGACCTCGAGCTGCCCCGCCTCCTGCAGCGGCCGCAGCACCGAGCGGATGCGCGACAGCTCGCCGTCGACGTCCAGGGGCGGCAGTCCGGCCGGCGCCGAGGCGACCAGCAGCAGCCGCAGCGGCGGACGAACCGTCACCGTCCGCTGGCGCGCGGGAAGCGGGACGTAGCGGGCGAAGGAGGTCTCCAGCGACGCGGCCAGGAAGCGCGCCTCGACCGGGTCGTAGAGGAACTCCCAGGGGACGGCCGCGATGTCAGGGACGTCGCAGCGGAAGCTGATGACCAGCCGCGCACCGCGCTCGCGCACCATGCCCAGACTCTCGCGGTAGCGCTCGCGGATCGGTCCGGGCAAGAGCGCGTCGAACAGTCCTGAGCCGACCTCCTGCGCCTCCGTGGCGTCGAGCGAGCGCTGCTGGGCAGCGGCCAGCAAGGATGGGAACGGGTCGGGGCGCTCGAGCGTGAACGGCGCCTCGGCCTCGCCCGCGGGCGAGCGAACCTCGACGACGTACCCCGTCACACCGCCGCGCACCGAAACCTCGAAATCCACGTAGTCCACGGCGGTCCCTGCCTGACACAGCCGCCGGCGTCCCCGACAATCCGGGACAACGGCTACGAACTAGAGATGGCCCCTACTCGAATCACCGGGACGAAGCTGCGAGATGTCCGGGATTATGCAGAATAGCGCGGGCTTCGACAACCGCAGCGCCACGCCGGTGCGCGGTCCCGCGCTGGCGGAGCGCGCCGGCGACCGCGGGTGGGGGAGAGGTCAGCGCCGGCCGCCGGCCAGCTGCTCGAACGGGATCGGCGCCCGCTCGGTGAAGGCGTCGCCGACCAGGGAGACCAGATCCTCCGCCCGGAGTATGCGGCGGAAGGGCACGACGGCGGTTGGCGGCGTTCTCTCGCCGGACTCCAGTCCGCACACGGCGACGAAGTCGTCGAACTCGGCCACGGTGATGGCACGCGCGCCGCGCCCGTCGAGACGCCGTCCGAGCGCCAGCAGGAAGTCCTCATAGCCCATCGGCAGGAGGCGCGGCCTGGCCGCCGGCTCAACCACGCGTCGGTGGGCGGCCGTCTGGATCGCCAGGGCAATGACGGTGGGGAAGGTCCGATCGGGGAACTCGAGCGCCTCGGGAACGCGGACCCCGCCAGGCGGCACGGCGCGCCCCACGAAGCCGCCCGCGACCTCGAGCAGGTAGAGATTCCGGTACCCGTCGGCGTCCAGCCTCCAGCCAATCGCCCGCAGCCGGTTCTCGTAGGTCGGCGTCAGCAGCGCCGCCGGCACCCCCGGCCCCCTGATCGCCTTTGTCAGCTCCTGGGCCGCGCGCCGCGACCGCACCAGCCGAGCCGCCAGCCGGGCGACCACGTCGGCATAGCCCTGGTGCTTCGGCACGAAGTCCAGGGCCCCGGCGCGGAAGGCAGCGGCAGCGACGCCCGCCGACTCGGCGGCGGCCACGACGATCACCGGCACCGCCGGCTTGCGTTGACGGATACGCGCCAGGGTTTCCAGCCCGTCCACCCCGGAGAGCCGGTAGTCCAGCACGCAGGCGTCGCAGTCGTGCGTCTCGAGCCACTCCAGCGCTGCCTCACCGGTCGACACGTGGGCCGGTCGCGGCAGCGCCATCTGCCCCAGCGCCTGGATGAGTTGCTGGGTCTGCACCAGATCGCTCTCCACCAGCAAGATCGTCGGCCCGACCATCAGCGCACCGCCTCCGAGGACGACGGACGGCTCATGAACGACCAGTAGAGCAGGGTGTTGCCGAGCACGGCCTGCAGGTCCTGCATGTAGCTCGGCTTGCTGATGTAGCCGCTCGCGCCGAGGTTGTAGGCGCGGGCGATATCGGTCGGCAGCTCGGAGGAGGTGACCATCACGACAGGAATTCGCCTGAGGCGCTCGTCGTCCTTGATCGCCGACAGCACGTCGAAGCCGGAGAGCCCGGGCATCTTGATGTCCAGCAGCACCAGATCCGGCGGAGACAGCGATGGGTCACGCAGCGAGCTCAGGGCCGTCTCACCGTCCAGGAAGGACTGCACCTCCGTCTGGGCCGCCACCTCCTTGATCGCGCGGGTGATGAGCAGTACGTGGTCTGGATCGTCCTCGATGAGGTAGACGTTGAGCCCGCCTCCGTCTGGGCTGGTCATCGCCCGCGGTCCTTTCCTGGCCCGGCGGCCGGCGACGGCTCTGCTGCCGGCGCGACGTTCGGGATCTCCTCATCCTGGCGCTTTGGGATCGTGAAGTGGATAGTCGTCCCCTTTCCTTCCTCCGACTCGACCCAGACCCGGCCCCCATGGACTTCGACGATGCGCGCCACGATCGTCAGCCCCAACCCCGAGCCATCCGGGTTGAGGGCCCTCCCCAGCGGCAGCCGCTGGAAGACCTCGAACACCCGGTGCATGAAGGCCGCCGGAATGCCGACCCCATTGTCGCGCACCCGGATCTCCCAGGCGTCGGCCTGCTCTCGCGCCGAGAGCACGACCGCGGGCGCACGCTCGGGCGGCGTGTACATCACGGCGTTGTCGATCAGGTTCTGGAGCACCTCGGCCATCCGCACCGGGTTCGCCCGGACCGTGGGCAGCGTCCCATCGATGCGGACCTCCGCTCCGCGCGCGCTCAGGCGGTCGACCAGTCCGGCCACGACATCGGCGGCCACCCGGTTGAGGTCCACGTCCTCGAACTTCACCTCGATGCGTCCCACGCGCGTGTACTCACGCAGGTCGTCGAGGAGCGACTGCATCCGCTCGATGGCCGCGGCCACGCGCTCCAGATAGGCCCTGGACTCGGGCCCGAACTCCTCGGCGAAGTCGCTGAGCAGGATGTCGGTCATCGCCTGCAGCGTGATCAGCGGCGTACGCAGGTCGTGCGATACGCTGAAGATGAACACCTCCTGCTGGCGCACGGTGGCTTCGAGCTCCCGGTTCCGCTCGTCCAGTGCCCGGAGCGAGCGCGCCAGCCCGTCCGCCAGCCGCTTGCGCTCGCTGACGTCGGAGAAGAGCACGACCGCGCCGGTGACCTCACCGCCCGGCCCCTCGAGCGGCGCGGCCGAGACGCTGAGCGTGGTGGTGGTCCCATCCCGCCGAACCCGCGTCAGCTCGATCTCAGTGAGCGTCTCTCCGGCGACCGCCCGATCGAACAGGGCGCGCAGCTTCGCGTCCCCGCGCCGCTGCAACGGCAGCTTGCGTCCGATCATGCTGGCCGCCGGCCGTCCGGTCAGGCGCTCGGCGGCCGGGTTCCAGGTTCGGATCTCCCCGGCCAAGCTCACCGTGAGCACGGCCAGCGGTGACGCGTCGAGCACGGCACGCAGGAGCTGGTTCGTCCCGCGCAGGGCATCGAGCGCGCGCACTCGCTCGGAGACGTCGCGCGCGATCACCGACGCACCGACGACCTCGCCGGCCGCTCCCTGAATAGGGGAGATGGTCACCGCCACGTCGACGCGCGAGCCGTCGCGGTGCAGGTGAACCGCCTGGTAGGGCTCGATCGGCTCATCGCGCCGCAGCCGCCCCAGAATCGACGCCAGCTCATCGGCGTGCTCGGGCGGCAGGAGCATCGCCACCGAGCGCCCCACCGCCTCCGCGGCCGAGTAGCCGTACAGGCGCTCCGCTCCCGGGTTCCACGCCAGGATCGTCCCTTCCAGGTCCTTGACGAGGATCGCGTCGGTCGAGGCGTCGAACACGGCCTGCAGGGTCGCCTCCGGAGTCCCGTCCGCGCGCGGGATACGCAGCTCATTGACCTGCATGCAGCCCCCCATCGCCCCGCCCCGCTACGGCGGGCGGCTCGGCGCCCGGTCCCTCGCCTCCACCCGACCCGGCCCGGCGGCGTGCCCGACAGTGCACGACAACAGCGACGGTCGCGCCCGCCGATCCGATCATCCGCCGAAGCGCGTCACAGGAGCATCGTCAGGCGGCACCGTTCTATTACAGACTCGTGAAATCGACGCGGCCTATGAAGGGCTGGAGGACGTTCGTCCGGGGCTACCGGGCCAAACGTCCCGGCGGGAACGGGGCGTGTCACGACATTGTCGCGCCGCGCTCAGTGCGGGCCGTCGCCGGCCGGGGCTTCGCGCGGCAACGCCGTCGCTGCCGCGTCGGCACGCTTGGGGAGGGTGAAGTGGACGGTTGTGCCGTCGCCCTCGCGCGAGTCCAGCCAGAGCTGCCCGCCGTGGACCTCGACGATCCGGGCCACGATCGTCAGGCCCACCCCGGTGCCGTCCGGCTTCAGGGCCTCGGCGCCGGGGAGACGCTGGAACATCCCGAGCACCCGGTCCTGGTAGGCCGTGGGGATGCCGTGCCCGTTGTCGGCCACGGTGATCTCCCACCGGTCGCCCCGGTCGATCGCACCGACGCTCACGATCGGCGCACGGTCGCGCGCGGTGTAGTGCAGCGCGTTGTCGACCAGGTTGTGCAGCGCCTCGGTCAGCCGCGCTCGGTTGCTCCACACCGTCGGCAGGTCGCCCTCGAAGCGGACGCTCCCTCCGCGCTGGGCGATCGTCTCGGCCAGATCGCTCATGACGTCCTCGAGCACCGCGCCGAGTGAGACCGGCTCCGGCTCGACCTCCGCACGACCGATCCGCGAATAGCCCAGCAGATCCGCCAGCAGCCGCTGCATTCGCGCGGCGTTGACGATGATGCGCTCCGCGTACGCCCGCTGCTCGCCGTCCATCCCCCGCTCCAGATCGTCGAGGAGGAGGCTCGCCAGCCCCTGGATCGAGATCAGGGGTGTCTTCAGGTCGTGCGACACGCTGAAGATGAACGCTTCCTGCTGGCGCACGGTCGCCTCGAGCAGGTTCGACCGCTCGTCCAGGGCCGCGTTGGTCTCCGCCAGGTCCTGCTCGGCTCGTCTGCGCGCGGTGACGTCGGTGAAGGTCCCGACCAGGCCGGTCACCGTTCCATCTGGGGCGCGCAGCGGCGCCGCCGAGGCGCTCAGCACCACGGCCGAGCCGTCCTTGCGCGTCCGCTCGACCTCGACGTCCGTGACGGTCTCGCCACGGAAGGCTCGCTCGTAGATCCGGTGCGTCTCGGCATGTTGACCGTCGACCGCGGCCGACGGTGGCGCTGCGACGGCCTCCGAGGCCGACCAGCCGAGGATCCGCTCGGCCGCCGGGTTGTAGCTCATCACCCTCTCGTCGCGGCCCAGCGTCACGATGCCCATCGGCGAGCTGTTGACGATCGCCTCGAGAAGCTGAATGGTCTGGCGCAGGCGCTCCTCGTCGCGTCGCCGGTCGCTGACGTCGCGCAGGATACCGATCACCTCTTCGATGCGATCTCCGTCACGGCGCAGATCCACTCGCACCTCGCCGGTGAGCCAGTCACCCGACTGCTTGAGGACACGTTGCTCCCACGGTGCCGGGGCCTCGCCGCGGCGGATCTGCTCCATGATCTCGTTGACGCGCGGCACGTCGTCCGGATGGATGACCGCCGAGAAGGGAACCCCGACCCAGTCGTGGATCGGCCAACCGGTGATCGTCTCCCAGGCCGGGTTGAGCGCGGAGATCACGCCGTTGTCGACGTCGACGCTGAAGATGACGTCCGGCGCGATCTCCACCAGCGTCCGGAAGCGCGCCTCCGCGGCCTTCAGGCCCTCCTCGGCCCGCTTGCGCTGGAAGAGGGAGCCCAGCTGTGCACCCAGCGCGGTTACCAGCCCGACCAGCCGGCGCGTGTCCGGGCCGGCCTCGGCCAGGAAGAACTCCAGCACCGCGACGAGCTCGTCGTCCGCCAGGACCGGCACCGCCACGGCGGCTTCCAGCCCCGCCTCGTGTGCCGGATCGCGGCGCAGGAAGTCGCTGTCGACCAACACGTCCGGGATGAGCACCGGCTCCCGGCTGGTCCAGACGCGTCCGGGCAGCCCGAGCCCCGGGGCAAAGCGCAGCGCCGACGACACCAGCCGGAAGCTATCGTAGCGCGGGCTACGGGAGTACCAGGCCGGACTCGGGTCGACGTAGAACCCGTCGTCGCTGGGGATCCAGGCCTGCCCATAGCCCCAACCGGTGTAGTCGCACACCTCGCGGATCGTGGTGGTCAGCGCGCCCAGGAAATCCGGAGCGTCGCTGATCGCCAGCGTCAGCGTCTGCAGCAGCAGCAGCTCGCGGTCGGCACGGGTGTGCTCGGTGACGTCCTCCACCATGCCCACCACGAACTGCGGCCGGCCGGCCGTGTCGCGCACCAGGGAGGCGGACGTCCGCGTCGCCACCACCTGCCCGTCCTTGCGGATGTAGCGACAGTCGACCCGGTAGTGATCGCGCTGGCCGCGCACGAGCTCGTCGAACAGCCCGTGTCCCACGCCGATGTCCTCGGGGTGCGTAATCTGGGCCAGGTTCAGGCCCCGCAGTTCGTCTTCGGTGTAGCCAAGCATCTCCGTCATGGCATGGTTGAGGGCCAGAACGTGGTGGTGCAGGTCGACCAGACTGATACCGATGGCGGCGCCCTCGAAGATAGCCCGGATGCTCGGCTCACCCAGCGGATCGAGCGAACCGTGCTCGTCAAGTACTCCGGCCGGGATCGCGACTCCGATCGTCCCAACGATGTCCCCATCGTCGTCGCGCAAGGGGTCGACCCGGGCGTGGTACGCCTGATCCCGCCAGACAGTATCGAAGGTCGCCGGCTCGCCGTGCAGCGCGCGGTGATGGGCCGCCACCGGCGGGAATCCGCGATCCGCCGTCTGCAGCAGCCGGTAGAGCGCCAGGCGCGACACATCGTCGCCCGCCGCGGCGACACTGCCCAGTCCGCC
>DATKRJ010000544.1:0-6848 GCA_035532355.1 Thermomicrobiaceae bacterium
AAGACCGTCTGGTGCCCGTGGATCTGATAGCCGGTCTGATCGGCAGCCACCTGGCGGGCCAGGATGGCGATCGGCACGTCGACATCCACCAGCGCGCCGCAGACCGTGCAATGCACGTGGTCGTGCCGATCGGTGCGGCGATCGAAGCGGCTGGCCTGGTCGCCGAACGGAAACTCCTGAATGAGACCCAGCTCGGCCAGCAAGTGGAGCGTCCGGTAGACCGTGCCATAGGCGATGGTCGGGTAGCGGCGTCGCACACGCTCGAAGATCTCGCCGGCGGTGAGGTGCTTCTCAGCCGTCTGCACCACGACGAGAATCGCCGCGCGCTGGGTCGTCATCCGGATGCCGGACTCGACTGTCACCTGGGAGCCGCTCCTAGTTGAGAATGATTCCTAACCCACCTTCGTGGTATACCTTACTATACCACTCGGAATTCGTCAACGCGAGTGGCTCGACGCGTGCGGAGCACTGAGCACGCAGAGCACATCGATGGGAATATACGAGCAGCAAGCATCGGTTGACGAGGCTCAGGGGCGTCGCGCGGCGACTCGCAAAGCCGCGGGGCGGGCCACGACGGAACCATTGCCAACTGAAGGGAGTGGGAGATGGCCGAGCAGACAGCCACCCGGCAGCAGCCGGACGCGCAGATCGCGGGCCGGGGCTACATGAACCCGGCGGTGCTCGTCAGCACCGAGTGGGTTCAGCAGCACTTCGACGACCCGGGTGTGCGGGTGGTCGAGTCGGACGAGGACGTCCTGCTCTACGACATCGGCCACGTCCCCGGAGCCGTCAAGGTGGACTGGCAGGGCGATCTGCAGGACCAGACGGTGCGGGACTTCATCGGGCCGGACGGGTTCGCGGCACTGCTGCGGCGCCTCGGCATCGGCGCCGACACGACCGTGGTCTTCTACGGCGACAAGAGTAACTGGTGGGCGGCCTACGCCTACTGGTTCTTTCGCTACATGGGCGTGGACAACCTCAAGATCATGGACGGCGGGCGCAAGAAGTGGGAGGCCGAAGGCCGGCCGCTCACGCGCGAGGTGCCGAGCTACCCGCCGAGTGACCTCCAGCCGCGCCAGATGCGGCCGGAGCTGCGCGCCTTCCGCGACGACGTGCTGGCACACGTCGGCTTCCGTGGCAGGCAGAAGGTGGGCGAGGGTAAGCCACTGGTCGACGTGCGCTCGCCGGCCGAGTTCTCGGGCGAGCTGCTACACATGGCGGACTATCCGCAGGAGGGCGCGCTGCGCGGTGGGCACATTCCCGGTGCCCGCAGCATCCCCTGGGGCCGCGCCGCCAACGACGACGGCACGTTCAAGAGCGCGAGCGAGCTGACGGAGCTCTACGGTGACCAGGGCATAATACCGGAGCGCGACATCGTCGTTTACTGCCGAATCGGTGAGCGCTCGTCTCACACCTGGTTCGTCCTGCACGAGCTGCTGGGCTATCCGACGGTGAGGAACTATGACGGTTCCTGGACCGAGTGGGGCAACGTTGTCGGGCTGCCGATCGAGAAGTAGCACCCCCGGCGAAGCGGCTCTGGTCCCCGGAGCGCCTACATCGGCCGCCGGGGTCGGGGCCGTGACCGAGGGCGCGGGCCGCAAGAAGGGAAGTGCATGGACCGCCAGGAACAGATCGAGAACCTGCTCGATCACTACGAGCATCCGCGGCACCGGCACGCGGACGACCGGGCGGACGTCGTCATGCCGGGCGGCAACCCGGGCTGCGGCGACGTCATCACCGTCTACCTGGACGTCGGTGAGGACGGCAGGACGGTGCAGGGCGTCTCGTTCGAGGGCGAGGGATGTACCATCAGCCAGGCCGCGGCGTCGATCTTGATGGAGATGGTCCACGACGAGGGCTGGACTCTGGACGACATCGTCGACTCCGACTACACGGCCATGATCGACGTGCTGGGCAAAGAGGCGGTGCAGATGCGACCCAAGTGCGCCACGCTGGCGCTCGGGACGCTCAAGGCAGCCGTCAAGAAGTACCGGCGCGACCGGATGCTCGAGGATGCCCGACTCGACGCCGTGGACCGCGAGAACGCAGAGCTGGGCATCGTGACCGGCGACTCCGCGCTCGACGGCCGCGAGCACTAGGGCGCCGGGGTCGGCGCGACGTGCGCCTGAGCCGGTCGGAACCCCGGGTAGTCCCCCGTGCCGCGGCAGGCAGTCGACGTGGCCTCACGCGACCGGGTGGCGCGACATGACGCAGATCCCTATGTCGCCGCTGTCTGGGACCGGTGTGGACAGCGCCCGCGAGTTGGCGGTACTCAACGCGATCGCCGAGGCGCTCACCCGAGTCTGAAAAGCCCGCTCGCGCCGACCGGGAGCCCCTCCTGTTGGAGGTCATTCCCTGCTCCCGGAAGGTGCACACTGGGGGCGGGTGCACCACGCGCTCCTGGTGCCCGAAGATCGCCTGGACACAGCTGTCGCGCACCGGCGGGAGCGCGGCGCCACCGCGTACGGGCCGGTGCGGTAGGACTGGTTGAATGCCCTCCCTCACCGGCAACCCGCGGGCCTTCTGCGCGCCGCAATCCATGGCATGATCTGCCGGTGACCCCGTGATCTACTGGCGCGGCGGAGCGTGATCGCTCACCGGCCGCGACACTGGCCGTAGCGCATGGAGAGGTGGATGGCACGGGCACCACGCCCTCCGACGACCGGCACCGAGCGGTCGGCGGTCGGACCGTCTCTGGGAATCGAAACTGAGGCGAGAGCCCCTGCCCGGCGCCCGCGTTTCGCCGCGCTCCACTCGCGCAACTTCCGCATTCTCTGGTTCGGCCTCATCTTCTCGAATGCCGGCGCTCAGGTGCAGATGGTGGCGGAAGCCTGGCTGATCCTGCAACTGACCAACTCCGCCCTGGCTCTCGGAATCATGAGCATGTGCTTCGGCGTGCCCATGATGGTCCTGCCCATGCTCGGGGGTGCGGTGGCCGACCGGCTCGATCGGATTACGGTGCTCAAGTTCACCCAGTCGGAAGAGGTGATCGTTCCGCTCCTCTTCGCCCTGGTCATCGCCACAGGGCACCTGCAGGTCTGGATGCTCTACCTGGGCGCGGTGGTCGGCGGCACGATGCTGGCCTTTGACAACCCGGCGCGCCAGGCGCTCCTGCCCGGACTCGTCCCGCCCGAGGACCTGATGAGCGCCACCTCGCTCAACTCGGCCGTCTGGTCGGGGGCGATGCTGTTCGGGCCGGCGATCGGGGGGCTTCTGCTTGGTGCGTTCGGCGCGGCCTGGCTGTTCGCGATCAACGGCGTCACCACCATCGCGGTGCTGATCGCCCTCGTGTCACTGCGCGACGTCCCCAATCGGAATGAGAGCGTCGCCGAGCCGATGCTGGAGCGGCTGGTGGGCGGCCTGCGCTTCGCCTCCCGGAACCGCGGCGTGCTGGCGCTGCTCGGACTGTCGCTGGCAACCGGCGTGCTCGGCCGCTCCTACAGCACGCTGCTGCCCGTCTTCGCCCGCAACCTGTGGCACACGGGGCCGCAGGGCTACGGCTTCCTCCTCGCCGCGCCGGGAGCCGGCGCGCTGTTGGGCGCCTTTGGCGTGGCGGCGCTGCGCGACCTGAAGCACAAGGGTCGCCTGGTCGTCGTCGCCATCGGAGCGTACTGCGTGGCGCTGCTGCTGTTCGCCATGCTGCCCCCGTATCCGGTCGGGCTCGGGCTGCTGTTGATCGCGGGGCTGACTAGCACCGCGGCCGGCGCGGCGACCGGCACGATACTGCAACTCGCGGCGCCGGGCCCGCTGCGCGGCCGGGTGATGAGCCTCTACGCGATCACGATGACCGGGGCGCCCTCGCTCGGGGGCCTGCTCGGGGGCGCCGTGGCCCAGGCGGTGAGCGCCCAGGTGGCGGTCGGCGGTGGCGTGCTGCTCCTGGGGATCGCGCTGTTTCTCCTCGTGCGTCCGGTCACCCGTCCTCTCCCGATGCCCGACGCCCGGGCGGCGGTCTAACTCACGTCCAATCTCGGTGGCCGAGACTCGGGGCCGGCGGGAGCGTCCGCCGCGGGCAAGCCTCGCGCCGTGCCGGGATCGACCTGGGCGAGAGGACCAATGGTGAGCGGACCCAGCGACCGCGCGCGAGTACGGTGATTCCGGGGCGGCGACGCTGATCGACGAGGAGGCGTGCATCCGCTGCGACATGTGCGTCGACCGCTGTCCGACCGGCTGCCTGACGATGCAGCACTACCATGCGGTCGCGGGCCCGGCCCTTCCCTGAGCCCTCGACGTCCGGCGACGACGATGTGCCGGTGCTCTGACTATAATCCGCCCATCCGCCGCCACGGCACGTCATCGACTCGCTCGCGCGGCCGGCGGGCGGGCGTAACCTGGACCTGAAGGGCAGGGAGGAATCGCGCCATGCGTTCCGACATCATCAAGCGAGGGTTCGAGCGAGCGCCACACCGCAGCCTGCTGCGGGCGACCGGGGTCGTGCGCTCCGAGGAGGACTTTCGCAAGCCGTTCATCGCCGTCGTGAACTCGTACGTCGATATCATCCCCGGCCACGTCCACCTGCAGCGCTTCGGCACGGTGGTCAAGGAGGCGGTGCGCGCGGCCGGCGGGGTGCCGTTCGAGTTCAACACCATCGGCGTGGACGACGGCATCGCCATGGGGCACATCGGCATGAAGTTCTCCCTGCCCAGCCGGGAGATCATCGCCGACTCTGTCGAGACGATGGTGCGGGCGCACCAGTTCGACGGGATGGTCTGCATCCCCAACTGCGACAAGATCGTCCCCGGGATGCTGATGGCGGCCATGCGGCTCGACATCCCCACCGTCTTCGTCAGCGGCGGGCCGATGCCGGCGGGCACCATGCCCGACGGTCGCAAGGTCGACCTCATCTCGGTGTTCGAGGGGGTCGGCGCCTACCAGGCCGGCAAGATCGACGAGCAGGCGCTGGCCCAGCTGGAACAGTACGGCTGCCCGAGCTGCGGATCGTGCTCCGGTATGTTCACGGCCAACTCGATGAACTGCCTGATGGAGGCTCTCGGCCTGGCGCTGCCCGGCAACGGCACGATCCTGGCCGACACACCGGAGCGCGAGGCGCTCGCCGAGCGGGCCGCCCGGCAGTTGATGCGGGTGATCGAGGCGGACGTGACGCCGCGGAAGATCGTGACCCAGCGGGCGCTGGACAACGCCTACGCGCTGGACATGGCGATGGGCGGGTCCACCAACACCGTCCTCCACGGGCTGGCCCTGGCGCGTGAAGCGGACCTCGACTACCCGCTGGAGCGCATCAACGCCGTTGCCGGCCGCGTGCCGCACATCTGCAAGGTGAGCCCGGCGTCGCACTGGCACATCGAGGACGTCCACCGTGCCGGCGGCATCTCCGCCATTCTCAAGGAGATCGCGCGCAAACCCGGCGTGCTGGACCTCGACCAGATGACCGTCACGCTGCAGACGCTCGGAGAGAACATCGCCGACGCGGAGATCCGTGATCCGGAGGTGATCCGCCCGCTCCCGCAGGCCTACAGCGAGCGGGGCGGGCTGGCGATCCTGTTCGGCAACCTGGCCCCCGACGGCGCCGTGGTCAAGGCCGCGGGAGTCGACCCGGAGATGCTGGTTCACCGTGGCCCGGCGCGGGTGTTCGACTCGATGGAGGACGCCTCAAGCGCGATCTTGAGCAGCCGGATCAACCCGGGAGACGTGGTGGTGATCCGCTACGAGGGCCCAAAGGGTGGGCCGGGGATGCAGGAGATGCTCGCGCCGACGGCCAACCTGATGGGCATGGGGCTCGGCAAGAGCGTCGCCCTGATCACCGACGGCCGTTTCTCGGGCGGCACGCGCGGCGCATGCATCGGGCATGTCTCGCCGGAGGCCGCCTCCGGCGGGCCGATCGCGCTGCTCCGTGAGGGCGACGTCATCGCCATTGACATTCCGAATGGCCGGCTAGAGGTGGAGCTCGATGACCTGGACCTGGCACTGCGACGGCGCGCTCTTCAGCCGTTTCGGCAGACGATCGACAGCCGTTACCTGCGCCGCTATGCGCACCTGGTGACTTCGGCCAACACGGGAGCGGTGCTGCGCGACCCGCTGGAGGAGATCGAGGCCGAGCGGCCGATCGGCGCGCCGGCCGACTGAGCGGCGACGCCGGTCGGGCCAAAGGTCCTAATCTGAGCCGATCTTGGGGCGTTCGTACGCGCACCCGTTGGCCCGTGACATTCGTTAATGAGATGCTGAGGTAGTGATTCGGTACCGCTGGCACCGAGTCAAGAGGAGATGTTCGGGGCGGGGAAGCGCGACGTAGCTCCGATTCCTGGAATGCCCGGGAACGCGGGCCTGGGTTTCCCGGCCTGGATGTAAGAACTGTCAGCGAAGCTCGGATCCAACACAGGATCATGACATAACTCTTCGGGAGTACACTTGAGTGTCCTCCGGCGGCATTCGCGCGCGCCGGGGGCGTTGGATTCTGGGGATCCTGGAAGACGCTGGGCATCATGTCACGATTCATCTCCGTCCACGGCCATTTCTACCAGCCACCCCGGGAGGACCCCGCGACGGGGTTGGTTCCGCTGGAGCCGGGGGCGGATCCGTTTCACGACTTCAACGAGAAGATCCTGGCCGAGTGCTACCGGCCTAACGCCGAGCATGGGAACTTCGCCTGGGCGAGCTTCGACGTCGGCCCGACGCTGGGCCTGTGGGTCGCTCGGCACCATCCGGAGGTTTTGCGGCAGGTTGTCGCCGGGGATCGGGAGGGGCTGGAGCGCACCGGGTACGGGAACGCGATCGTGCAGAGCTTCCACCACACGATCCTGCCGCTCGCCAGCCCCCGGGATCGCCGGACCGAGCTGCGCTGGGGGATTCGCTGGTTCGAGCACACGTTTGGCAGGCGCCCCGCGGGTATCTGG
>DATKRJ010000545.1:0-9080 GCA_035532355.1 Thermomicrobiaceae bacterium
TAGTATCGGGTGGCCGCGGCGGTCGAGATCGCGCGGCGTCGGAGCCCAGGGCGGGCTTGAACCCCCTGCGGAAACGGGCCGCGATGCCGGTGTGATCTGGGGCGTAGCTCAGCGCGCCCAGTCTGTCGAGGGAGGGGCTACCATGACCGCGAGCGCGAGGGTGGAGGTCGGCGGCGTGCGGATCGCCTATCGGCGGGCCGGCCAGGGTCCGCCGCTGGTGCTGCTGCACGGCATCGGCGGGAACGCCGTCCAGTGGGTGCACCAGCTGGACGGGCTCGCCGACGCCTTCACGGTGGTGGCCTGGGACGCGCCGGGCTACGGCGGCTCGGACGATCCCCCCGGCGACTGGAGCATGGCCGACTATGCCGATCGCCTGGTGGGGCTGCTCGACGCGCTCGACCTGGAGCGGGTCCACCTGCTCGGCCAGTCCTGGGGCGGGGTTCTGGCGCAGGAGTTCTACCGGGCGCACGCCGGCCGTGTCGCCTCGCTCCTGCTCGTCAACACCTTCGGCGCCGGGATGCAGCCCGAGGCGGAGCGGCAGGCGAGCCTGCAGGCGCGGCTGCGGGCGCTCGAGACGATGACGCCGGCCGAGATGGCGGCCCGGCGCGCGCCGCTGCTGGTCGCGCCCGGCGCCCCGGCGTCAGCGCTGACCGAGGGGGAGGCGATGATGGCCGAGATCCACCCGGCCGGCTACCGCTTGGCGGCCATCGCCCTGGCGGAGGCGGACGCCCGGGATGTCCTGCCGCGGATCGCCGTGCCGACCCTCGTCATCGTCGGGGACCACGATACGGTCGTGCCGCTCGTCGCCTCCGAGGCGCTGCGGGACGCGATCCCGGGGGCGGGCTTCGCCGTGATCGAGGGCACCGGCCACCTGAGCAGCCAGGAGCGCCCAGGAGCCTTCAACGCGATCGTGCGCGACTTCCTGCGGGGGATCTCGCTCGCGCCGGCCGCCGGTTGAGCCGCTCCGGGCGTGCGGGGAGAGAGCCAGCGGTGCCGCGACGACGGGGAGGGGTGAGGGAGTGACGTTCTCCATCGTGGGGTACGACCCGGGCACCGGCGACCTCGGTATCGTGGTCAGCACGGCGCGACTCGCCGTCGGGAGCCGCGTTCCCTGGCTGGAGGCCGGCGTCGGCGCCGTGGCCACCCAGTCGGTGACCAACGCCTCGTTCGGGCCGATGATCCTGCGGCTGCTCCGGGAGGGGACGGCGCCGGACGCCGCGCTCGCGGAGGCGGTCGCGACCGATCCCGGCCGGGCCCAGCGACAGGTAGCGGTGATCGACGTTCGCGGCCGGACCGCCGCCTGGACCGGTGAGGAGTGCAAGGACTGGCGCGGCCAGCGCTTCGCCGACCACGTGGTGGCTGCCGGAAACATCCTGGTCGGCGAGGGGGTCCTGACCGAGTCGCTGCGCGCCTATGGGGCGGCCGGCGGTGAGCTCCGCGACCGATTGCTAGCCGCTTACCGCGCCGGACAGGACGCCGGCGGCGATCGGGGCGGGGTGCAATCCGCCGCGCTGCGGGTCGAGCGGATCAACGTGTTCCCCTACATCGACCTGCGGGTCGACGACCATCCCAGCCCGGTGGACGAGCTGGAGCGGCTCGCCGGCCTCATCGAGGCGATCGCGCCGCGTCTGCCGCGCCTCAGGCTGACGACACCCACTACGGTCGTCGCCGCCTGCCCGTTCGACCTGCTGGTGGAGGACGACGCCGGCCCCGTGGCCGGGATCGCGCTGACGGTCGACGGCCGGTCCCTCGGGATGACCGATGGGGAGGGCCACCTGCGGGCAACGCTGGCGGCACCCGGGGACCACTACCTGGCCGCCGCTGAGCCAGCCACGCCGAACCGCGCGCCGATCGGCTACCGCTACGTGCCGGCCGTGGCCTGGATCTCGGCCACGGGCTGAGCCCGCTCAGTCGAGCAGGTCGGGCAGGCGCGCGATAATCCCGGCCAGGAGCGCCGCCCGACGCGGCAGCGAGTCGAGCACGACGTACTCGTCCCGCGCGCAGCCGTTGGCACCCTCCGGCCCCAGGCCGTCGAGCGTCGGCACGCCGAGCGCCGCGGTGAAGTTGCCGTCCGACCCGGCGCGCGCCGTCTGCCCGCCGAACTCCAGCTCCAGCTCCCGGCCGGTCTGCCGGGCCAGGTCGAACAGGCGCTCGGAGCCGGCCGACAGGGCGAAGGCCGGTCGAGTGATGCCGCCCGAGAGGGTCGCCCGCGTGCCCGGCACGTGAACGCGGCCCGCGATCTCACGGATCGACGCCATCAGCGCCTCGGCGAGCTCCGGGCTGGGCGCGCGCACGTCGACGCTGGCCCGCGCCCGGTCGGGGATCACCTGCCGGGCGCTGCCGGCCTGGATCGTCCCAACGTTGACGAGTACGCCGCGCTCGGGTTGGCTGAGTGCCTCCAGCTCCAGCACCTTGTGCGCCAGGTCCCGGATAGCGCTGGCCCCCCGGTCGGGGAAGGTGGCGTGCGACGTGACGCCGGCCACGTCGAGGTAGACGGCGCCGACCATGCCGCGCCCGACGACGACGTCGCCGTTCTCGCGCGCCGGCTCCATCACCAGCGCCCAGTCGGCCTCCCGCGCGGCGCGCTCGATCCAGGGGCGGCCGCGCGGGCTGCCCAGCTCCTCGTCGCCGGTCAGGAAGACGGTGGTGGAGGCCAGTCCGTCCCAGCCGGCCTCGTCCAGTGCCCGGAGCGCGGCGAGGAGGACGACCCAGCCGCCCTTCATGTCGAGCACGCCCGGGCCGTAGGCCCGGCCGTCGACGATGCGGAACGGGTTCTCGGCCAGCGTGCCGGCGGGCCAGACGGTGTCGAGGTGGATCAGCGCGAGCAGCCGGCCGCGCCCATTCCCGGTCCGGCGGGCGACGAGGTGGTCGCCGAAGTCCGCCTCCGGGAGGCGTTCGACGCTGAAGCCGAGCGCGGCGAACCGCTCGGCCGCGAGCCGGCCGACCCGGTCGACGCCCGCCTTGTCGCGCGAGCCGCTCTCGATGGAGACGTACTCCTGGAGTTCGTCGACCAGCTCGGCCTGGTGGCCGGCCAGCGCGTGGTAGACGGTCTGTGGGCTCGGCATGGGTGCCTCCCTGGTTGGTGGGTCGCGGTGAGGCGACCGGTCATCTGTCGGCGACGGGGATCGAGGGCAGGGTTCAAACGGGCCCCCGTATCCTGGGCGGACAGTCCCGGCGACCGTCAATGGGCCGGCTCGGCCGCGGGTTCCAGGCCCAGCGCGGCCCACGAGCCGCGCCCGAGCTTCGGCCCGTACTTCTGCTTGGAGTGGAAGGTGCCGCCCAGGTCCGCCTCGGCCAGCATGCGCATGACCTGCGACTCGCGGAAGTGCAGCGAGAAGGTGCGCGCGTCGCGCAGCGCCCGGTCGAGCGGCAGGTGCTTGAACGCGGCCCGCGCCCCGCAGACGTCGAAGGCCTTGGTGGTCACCATCAGCGCCGTCTGCTTGGCGCTGTGCAGCGCCCGCATCGAGGCCATCTCGGCCTCGGCAAAGCGGCCCTGCTCCCAGAGCCAGGCGGCGTACCACATCGAGGTGCGGGTCGCCTGGAGCGCGGCGTCCATCTCGCCGAGCGTGAAGGCGATCGTGTCGTCGTTCATCAGGTAGGGACGCTCCCGCAGGTAGCCTGAGACGAAGTCGAAGGCGCCCTGCGCGGTGCCCAGGTGGTTGGCGACGTAGGCCAGGGTGAAGGTGCGCGGGTCGTGCTGGATCCAGTCGCCGGGCTGGCCGATGACGTTCTCCCAGGGCACGAAGACGTCGTCGAGCTTGAGGCTCCAGCTGATGGTCGCGCGCATGCCCATCGTGTCCCAGTTGTTGTCGAAGGAGACGCCGGGACTGTCCTTGGGCACCACGACGGTGGTGTAGCCCTCGGCCATGGTGGTCGTGCCGGGCGCCATGACGTAGACCAGGTAGTAGTCGGCGGCCGGCGCCAGCGAGCCGAAGTGCTTGACGCCGGTCAGACGGAACCCGCCCGGCGCCGGGCGCAGGCCCGACTCGACCCGACCGGAGCTGACCTGGCGCGGGTCGGCTTCGCTGCCGCAGGAGGCCATCAGCGCGCCGCGACGGACGACGTCGCCCAGGATGCGCCGCCGCTGCTCGTCGTTGCCGAGGTAGGCGACGATGCCGGTGGCGTGCGACTGGATCTGGAGCAGCTGCGCGGTCGAGGCGCTGCCGGCGGCGATCGTCTCGAGCACCGTATAGAAGGGAAGGTAGCGGTCGCCCTGCCACATGCCGTGGCCGCCGAGGTTGACCGGCACGGTGAGGGTGAGGAAGCCCTCTTCACGCAGACGCGCGAAGTCCTCTTCCGGGAAGGCGGCCGCCTCGTCGTACTCGCGGGCGCGCGGGGCGAACTCGGCCGCCAGCCCGCGGGCCCGCTCGACCAGGTCCCGGTCCGTGGACGACAGGGTGAAATCCATGGCTCGCCTCCTGATCTGGCAGATCGTGGGGCCGGCGCGCCGACGATGGCCGGGGCGGCCGGCGGCCGGCGTGCTCGGCAAAACGATAGGTCGCCACGACGGTGGGGCACGGCGGCACGGCGATGTGCGGTGAGTTCACCGGAGGATAGCCGGTCGATGCCGTCCGGTCAAGCTGGGCGCGCAACCGAACGAAGCCTGATTCGCCCGGCAGGTTGCATCCGGCGACGGCGCGGGGCATCATTGACCGGTTGTCCCGGACCCGCCGACATGGGCGGGCGCGACCGGGGACCCCACAACCTTCAAGGACCGATACGGAGGCGCCGACGGCCGTCTGGGCGTGCTCTCAGTCTGTCCTGACGGGTGTGAGTCGACTGGGATCGGGTGTGGAACCTTCGACGGACGCGGTGTGGAGGATCTGGCCCAGGCGAATGGGCCGGAGAAGGGAGTCTCACGTGAAGGTCTGGTACCGCGGTATGGCCAAAGCGCTGGCGCTGATGGCCGCCGTAGCGGTGCTCACGATGGCCCTGGCTGCGTGTGGTGGCAGCAGCACCCCGAGCGGTGGGAGTTCCGGCAGCACGGTCAGTGTGACCGAGACCGAGTTCAAGATCGCGCCGAACACGTTCACCGCCCCGGCGGGCAAGGTCACGTTCTCGATCAAGAACGCCGGCACGGTCCAGCACGACATCACGGTGACCGTCAACGGCAAGGCCGAGAGCTCGCCGCTGGCTGATCCGGGCAAGACGATCACCTGGACGACCCCGGACAGCCTGGCCGCGGGCACGTACCAGGTCTACTGCAGCGTTCCGGGCCACAAGGAGTCCGGCATGACCGCCACGCTGACGGTGCAGTAGACACCCCCGTCGCCGGCTCGACGGTGTACGCTTGCCGGGCAGACACACGTGTCTGCCCGGTTCGCCTTTCAGGGAGCGGCGCGCGACCGCCGAGACCACGATGCCTGACGACGCGCAGTTGCCGGTGATAACCGACCCGGACATCGCGGACGTAGATCCGCTGGTCTGCGTGGTCAGCGACCTGCACCTCGGCGGCGACCCCGGCCAGTCGGACTTCTTCGCCGCCGCCGAGCTGGCGACCCTCCTCGACCGCCTCACCGCGACAGCGGGCCCCATCGAGCTGGTCCTGGCGGGCGACGTCTTCGAGATGCTCCAGATCCACGAGACGATCGGCTCCGACGGCAGCCGGGTGCGGCCGCTGATGACCGCGCGCGAGACGGCGTGCATCTTCGAGCGGCTGCGGCGCTTCGCGGCAGGCCCCGCGCACCGCGTCATCTGCCTGGTCGGCAACCACGACAACCAGCTCTGGTGGGACGAGGGTGAGCGGCGCGTGCTCCTCGAGGGCGGCTACGTCCACGAGATCGCCCTGTCCTACGAGCATGTCTTCGGCTCCGACGACCGGGGGGCGCTGCTCTACTGCGAGCACGGCGCGGAGTACGACCCCGCCAACGCCGTCCACGACTACACCAACCCGCTCTCGACCCCGCTCGGGCACCACCTGGTCGTGGACGTGGTGAACCATCTCGAGCCGCTCGGCCTGATGACGTCCCCGGAGGGGCCGACCTCGCTGGCCGACATCGACAACATCCACCCGCTGGAGATGGTCCCCTGGTGGTTCGTGTCGCGCTTCTTCTACCGGGCGACGCAGCAGGCGGTCAAGTACGTGGTCGGGCCCGGCCTGCTGCTCTACGTCCTGTTCCACCTGCTGCCGGTGGCGCTCCTGTTCGAGCGCATCGCGACGGGTCATCCGCGACTCGACCGCCTGGGCGACTTCTTCAGCGGGCCGCCGTGGCTGCTGCTGCTCTTCGTGATCTTCGACTCGTCGCTGGCGCTGGGCATCGTGATCCTGCTCCTCGTCCGGCGCGCCTTCCGCCGGGCGCGTCGGCGCTACGGGCTGGAGGACATCGGCACGATCTTCGGACGCACGGAGCGGTTCTGGGAGGACGTCACCAACGAGGTGCTGCTGGGCAGGCGTCCGCCCGCGCTGCGGGATGGGCCCTGGCAGGGCTGCGACGTGTTCATCTACGGGCACACCCACTTCGGCTTCATCCGCCCGGTGTCGGACGGCGACCGGCTGCGCGCCGTCGTCAACACCGGCACCTGGACCCGGAAGGTCCTGCCGGTGCGCGGCCGGCTCAAGCTGCCACCCGTCTTCCTGCCGACGTACGAGCTGTCGTACGCGCTGGCCTACGTACGGGAGGGCGCGCTGATGGTCGAGCTGTGGGAGGTGCCGAAGCGGCTGGACTACAGCCTGCCCTGGCCGGAGCGGCTGGCGATCGTGCGCAAGGAGCGCCCGCCCTACGAGCCCGCGTCCCTCGAGCCCCACCTGCTCGACCGCGTGGCCGTCCCACTACGCCCGCTGGCCGGGGATGCCGGTACGCCGCTCACCAATCTGCAGAGCACCGGGAGCAAGGGCCAGCCGGTCGTCGCGGGGGGCTGACGACGGCCTCTGGGCCACCCTCAGATGCCGGCTGCACGCCCAGGGACGCGCCGGGTGTCCGGCAGAGCCATGCCGTGGCGGTCGATCTCGTCAGAAGCCCCGGCCCTCGCTTCCCCAGGACCGGCGTCTCCCCGATCCGTCCGTCAGATAAGCCGCGGACGGCGCTCCGGTGAGGGGGCGACGACGATGTCGGATCCTGCATCGCACCATCGCTGTGTTTCCTTCAGATTGCCGGCCGGTGTAGAATCCAGACCTAACGCGACACGGACGCCTGCCGGTAGCAGGCGTCACCCGAAATATTGAGGTAGCTCGGTCGGGCTTCAGATACCCGCCGGCTCATTTTCAGGTTCCATCGAGGGATTACCCGTGGGCACGGTCGTCCGGCTGCATTTGCTCGGCGGCTTCTCGCTCGAGTCCGACGGCACACCGGTGCAGATCGCCTCCCCGCGCCTTCAGGTCCTGCTGGCGTTCCTGGCCCTGCAGCGAGGGAAGCCGCAACGGCGTCAGGCGCTCGCGTTCGCTCTCTGGCCTGACTCGACGGATGCTCAGGCGCAGACGAACCTGCGGACGCTCCTGTCACGCCTCCACACGGTCCTCCCCGACCTGTATCAACTGCTGCAGATCGATTCGCGGTCGGTGGGGTGGCATCCTGACGTCGCACTCGAGCTCGACGTCGCCTCCTTTGAGGACGCGCTGGGCGGCGCCGATGCAGCGGCGAGGTGCGGCGACGGGGACGCTGCGGACGTCGCGCTTGAGCGGGCGGTGGGCATCTACTCGGGCGATCTCCTGCCCGACTGCTCGGACGAGTGGCTCGCGACCGAGCGCGAACACCTGCGCCTGATCCTTCTCGGGGCGCTGGAGCAGCTCGTTGCCACGCTGGAGCAGCGGCGGGAGTATGCGGCAGCCATTGTCCATGCGCGCCGTCTGGTGCATCTGGACCCGCTGAACGAGGCAGGCTACCTGACGCTGATGCGGCTGTACTCGCTGGTCGGCAGTCGCGCGAGCGCGCTCCGCGTCTACCACAGCTGCGCCTCGACGCTGCAGGACGAGCTCGGGGTCACACCTGGGGCCGCGCTGACCGCGGCGTACGCGCTGCTGCTGGCCAGCGAGACACCACGGCAGCCCGACGGGCGAGTCGAGGGGGGCAGCGCGCCGGCGCGGCTTGTCGGGCGGGACCGCGAATGGCAGCGCATGCTTGGAACCTGGCAGATCGCGGCATCCGGCCGCCCGCGCCTCCTGGTCCTCTCGGGCGTGGCCGGGATCGGGAAAACCCGCCTGGCGCAGGAGCTCCTAAACTGGGCCAGCCGGCAGGGCATCCTCGCTGCCACCGCCCAGTGCTACGTCGCGGAGGGCGACCTCGCGTTCGCGCCGGTGACGACCTGGCTGCGCTCAGCCGCCATGCGGCCGGGTCTGGGTCGCCTCGCTCCCGAGTGGCTCGGGGAAGTTGCGCGCGTGACCCCGGACCTCATGCCGGGACGGGCGGCCGTTGGAACGCGCGGCGCGCTGACCGAGACGTGGCAGCGCCAGCGCCTGTTCGACGCGCTGGCCCGGGCCGTCCTGCCACCCGGCCGGCCGATCCTGTTGTGCATCGACGATCTGCAGTGGTGCTCGCGTGACACTCTCGACTGGCTCCACTTCCTGTTGCGCTTCGATGCCCAGGCGCGCCTGCTGGTGGTCGGGACCGTCCGGACCGACGAGGTCGCTCCGGGTCACCCGCTGGCCGAGCTGCTGAATGCACTGCGTCAGGAAAGTCGCCTCGTCGAGGTGTCCCTGGACCCCTTGACCCTGGAGGAGACGGCGGCGCTGGCCGGACTCGTCGCCCACCACGTGCTCGACCCAACCGAGGCGGCGCGCCTCTATGCCGAGACGGAAGGCAACCCGCTGTTCGTCGTGGAGACCGTGCAAGCTCAGCTCGTGGCGAGCGCCGCGAGGACGGTCCGGCCCGTCGGCGACATCCCCGTCAGGAGCTCCCCGGTCGGTGCCATGGACGTGCCGCCCGGCGTTCAGGCGGTCATCGCCTGGCGGCTGGGCCAGGTGACGCCGACTGCCCGCTCACTGCTCGGAATTGCCGCGGTGATCGGGCGCTCGTTCACAGTGGGACTCCTCGAACAAGTCGCGCGGGTCCAGGAGGACGCGCTGCTTGCAGCCCTCGACGAGATCTGGCAGCGCCGGATCGTGCGGGAGCACGGGCCCGACGCCTACGACTTCACCCACGACAAGC
>DATKRJ010000546.1:0-2974 GCA_035532355.1 Thermomicrobiaceae bacterium
GCTTCCTCAAGGACGACGAGCTCTATGTCACCGGGCGGATCAGTGACCTGATCATCGTGGCCGGGCGCAACCTGCATCCGCAGGACCTCGAACAATCGATCCAGCGGGTCAGTGCCCTGTTCGGGGCCGGGGTCGCCTTCCCGGTCGAGTCGGACCGAGAGCACGTGGTCCTGGTGCAGGAGGTGCGCCCCGGCGTCACCGGCGGCGAGACGGACCTGGCCGACCTGGCGACCGCGGTACGCGAGCGGGTATCCGCCGAGTTCGCGGTGCAGGCCTCCGGAGTGGTGCTGGTGCGGCCCGGCACGGTACGCCGCACCACCAGCGGCAAACTGGCGCGTACCGCCGTACGTGCGCTGTTCCTCGAGGACCGCCTCGACCCCTTGCACGAACTGATCGACCCGAAGGTCCGGCAACTGGTGCGGACCAAGCGCCGGGACCGCCCGGCCGCCGAGCCCGCGCGGAGGGCGGCATGAAAGCCGATCTGCTCAACCTTCCGCCGCAGCAGCGCGAGGCCGCGCTGCGCGACTGGCTCATGCGCAGGCTGGCCAGGTACCTCGGCCGCCTGGACATCGACCCCGAGGTCGCGCTCGCCGAGTACGGCATCGACTCGCTCGTCGCGCTCAACCTCTACGGCGACGTGGAAGAGGAACTGGGCCTGCCGGTCGACGTTACGGTCGTGCTGGACTACCCGACCGTCGCCGCGCTCGCCGAACACTTGTCACAGCAGGCTGAGGACGACGCGGCCCCGTCGCCCGCTCAATCCCCGGAAAGACATCCCTGGAGTTAGCTGTGTCAAGTAGCGAGAGGTTCGGCCCGGTTTGTCCAGGCGGTGGCTTCGTCGTAGAGGGCGCCGTTCTTCAGGCAGCCGTGCAGGATGCCGACAAGCCGGTTGGCGACCTGGCGCAGGGCGGCGTTGTAGGCGGCGCCGCGTTCGCGCTGCTTGTCGTAGTAGGCGCGGGCGCCCGGCGAGACCTGGATGGCCGTGGAGGCCTGGAACATCAGGGCGTCGATGAGCCGGTCGTTGTGCACGTGGCGGGCCGCCACCACGCGTTTCTTGCCGGAGGCGCGGGTGATCGGGCTGGTACCGGCGTAGTTGCGGCGCGCCTTGGCATCGGCGTACCGGTCGGGGTCGTCGCCGAACTCTGCGAGCACCCGGGCGCCGACGATCGGTCCCAGCCCGGGCTGGGAGACGATGATGCTAGCGGCCGGGTGCTCGCCAAAATACGCACCGACCTCCCGTTGCAGGTCATTGACCTGCGCGTCGATGGTGGTCAGCACCGCGACCAGGGCGCGCACCGAGGCGGCGTAGGCGGCGGTGACCGCCGGGCTCTGTCCGAGGTGGGGGGCACGCAGCGCGGCCTGGATCCGCTCGGCCTTGGCCTGGAGGTCGCGGCGGCGGGCGCGTTTGAGCGCGGCGGCGATCTGCGAGCGCGAGAGCCGGGCGGCTGCGGCCGGCTCGGGGGCCTTGGCCAGCAGCTCGAGGGTGTCCGGGGCGTCGAGGTCCTCGAAGGCGGCCAGCGCGGCGGGGAAGTAGTCGCGCAGGGCGTGGCGCAGCCGCTGGGTGTGCCTGGTGCGCTCCCAGATCAGGGTCTTGTGCGCCCGGGTCAGGACCTTGACCGCCTCGGCCAGATCCGAGTCCCCGGCCACCGGCCGCAGCTGGTGGGCGTCGGTGCGCACCATGTCCGCGAGCATGTGCGCGTCCGCGGCGTCGCTCTTGGCCCCCGAGACCGCGCGCCGCTCCCGGTAGCGGGCCGCGACCAGCGGGTTGACCGCCAGCACCGTGTATCCGGCGCCCAGCAGCGCCCGTACCCACGGGCCGCGGTCGGTCTCGATCCCCACCACCACCTCGCTCTCCTCGCCGGCGCGTTCGCCGAGCTGCTCGGCGACCAGCGCGTGCAGCCGGGCGATCCCGGCCACACCCTCCGGCAGCCTGGCCTTGGCCAGTCGCCTGCCCGAGGTGTCCATCAGCTCCACGTCGTGGTGGTCCTCGGCCCAGTCGTCTCCGATGAACAGTCGCAACGTCCCTCCAGAATTCGACATCACCAATCGCCAGCCTGCGGGAGAACTATCAGCGACCTAATGAACCAGTGCTCACGTCCGGTGCGGGCGGGCACGACATCCCATCAGCGATCAACTCTCCCGGCCGACCGGCAGGGGCACGATCTTTCGTCAGGACTCGAAGTCCAGGAGCCGAGAGTGCTCACCTGCCGGCGGCTGTCCACCCAGGAGTCTGCCGGATGGCCTACTCCCAGAACTCATTAGGATCTGAACGATGAACTCCATGCCTGTCCGCGAGATCATGACCAAGGATGTCGTCACGATCCGCTCGTTCGTCCCGTTCCGCCGGATCGCGGCCACGATGCTTGGTCGTGGCATCGGCGCGGTCCCCGTCGTGGACTCGCTGGGCCACGCGATCGGTGTGGTCTCGCGTACCGATCTGATCGCCAAACAGGCCGCGAACTCGGGCCAGCCCGAGCTGTGGGAACTGCTCTCCCGTCGCGGCCGGCAGACCCACGCGCGCGGCGAGGCGACGAGCGCCGGCAACCTGATGACCACTGAGCTGGTCACGGTCACGCCGAACACCGAGATCGCCCGCGCCGCGTACCTGATGGAGCGGCACGCGGTGACCCACTTGCCCGTGGTCGACGAGCACAACGTCATCGTCGGGATCGTCTCCCGCAGCGATCTGTTACGCGCTTATCTGCGCGATGACGCGGAGATTCGCCGGGATGTCGAGCAGGTTCTGAAAGCCGACCTCCCCGGCGCCGAGCGTGAAACCGTTGCGGCGGACGTTGCGGACGGTATCGTCACCCTCTCCGGCGCGACGCGGCACCGCGACGCCGCACACCTGGCGCATCACCTGCGCGAGATCCGCGGCGTCGTGGATGTCATCGACGACACTCAGCCGCATGACGACGAGGCCGCGGCGGGCAACGCGGTCAGCCCCGGACCTCTCTTCTGAGAGACATCCCTG
>DATKRJ010000547.1:0-13315 GCA_035532355.1 Thermomicrobiaceae bacterium
AGCTCGTCGAGCTTGAGCCGCCCGGTCTGGTAGAGGGACACCAGTCGGGGCACGTCCACCTGCAGCCGGGTGGAGCCCATCACACTCCCCAGGATGCGATGGCCGGAGCCGACTGTGCGGTAGACCGGCAGCGAGTAGGTCGCGTCGACGTGTGGCATGCCCGCGATCACGACCGTCCCGCCGCGCCGCACGATCTCCTGCGCCTGAGCCACCGCGGCCGTGCTGCCGACCGTCACCGCGGCGCAGTCCACGCCGCGTCCGCCGGTCAGAGCGCGCACCGCGGCCCGGACGTCCGGCAGGGCCGCGTTCAACCCGTGGGTCGCGCCGAACGCGCGGGCGGCCTCCAGCTTGTGGTCGAGCAGGTCGATGGCAATGATCGGGTTCGCCCCGGCCAGCACCGCGCCCTGGACCGCGTTCAGCCCCACGCCGCCGGTCCCGATGACGGCGACACTGCTGCCCGGACGCACCTGCGCCGTGTTGACGACCGCGCCGAGGCCGGTGATGACCCCGCAGGCGAGCAGCGACGCGGCGTCGAGCCTCAGCTCGACGGGAATCGGCACCAGCTGCGACTGGTCGACGACCGCGTACTCGGCGAAGGCACCGGTGCTGATCCCCTGCTGGATCGGGTCGCCCGCTTTCGTGTGCAGGCGCGTCTCGGTGCGTAGCGCCATCGGGCCGTCACACAGGTAGGGCTCGCCGGTAGTGCAGTAGAAGCAGTGCCCGCACTGCCGCAGCAGCGAGACAACCACGTGATCGCCGGCCTTCACCCGGGTCACGCCGTCGCCGACCCGCTCGACCACCCCCGATGCCTCGTGCCCGGCCACGACCGGCAGCGGCCCGCCCCACTCGCCGCGGATCCGGTGTACGTCGCTGTGGCAGATCGCGACCGCGGCAATCCGCACCAGGACCTCACCGCGCTGCGGTGGATCGATCTCGACGTCCTGCACGACAAGGGGCTGCCCGAACTCGTAGCAGACCGCGGCCTTCATCGTCGCCTCCTCGCCGCGCCACCTGACCGGCGCGGCTTCGTCCGTCGAATCCTGGCGGCCGCTCACCGGCGACCGGGAACGCTATCGGCTCTACGCGGTGGGACCTGCCGCGACCGTAGCGCCGCGGCGGATCCCTGTCAACGACGGCGCGTGCTTGGTCGTCGACCCGGCAGCTACGCGGGCGTGTGGCAGACTGGATGGCATGGTGGGGACCTCCAGGCACCGCGGCCGCGACCTCGGATGCGATCGATCGCCCCGCGCCCCCGTCGCCGATTCGCGCCCACCCGAGAGGGATCACATCGATGAGCTCCGCCGATCGTCGGCTCGACCCGTTTCCCTGGTACGCGGCGATGCGCCGCGACGCGCCGATCGCCCAGGATCCCCAGTACGGCAGCTGGTCCGTCTTCCGCCACACCGACGTGCAGCGCGTCCTCTCCGACTGGGAGTCCTTCTCGTCGCGCTTCATGGGTGGCGCCCAGAACCCGAGCAACCCGATCGGCTCCAGCCTGATCGGCACCGATCCGCCCCGGCATCGCCAGCTTCGCTCGCTGGTCACCCAGGCGTTCACGCCCCGAGCCGTCGCCGCGCTGGAGCCACGGATCACCGAGATAGCCGCGGACCTGCTGGACGCCACCGGCGCCGCGGACGGCTTCGACCTCGTCGGCGACCTGGCCTACCCGCTCCCGGTTACGGTGATCGCCGACCTGCTCGGGGTCGCCCACGAGCACCGGGAGACGTTCAAGCGCTGGGCCGACTCCGTCGTGAGCGAGAACGCCGATCCACAGGAGCACGCGCTGCAGGGGGCGATGATCTCGCTCCTGCGCCGCACGATCGCGGAGCACCGCGAGACGCCGCGCGACGACCTGATCACTGCGCTCCTGGCCGCACAGGTGGCTGGGGAACACCTGTCGGAGGTGGACCTGCTCGGCTTCTGCATGCTGCTGCTGGTCGCCGGGCACGAGACGACGACGAACCTGATCGGCAACGCCATCCTGTGCTTCAACGAGCAGCCCGGTCTCTGGCAGCGACTCCGCGCGGAGCGTGATCTCCTGCCCGGCGCGATCGAGGAGGCGCTGCGCTACCGCTCGCCGGTCCAGTCGATGTACCGCGTGGCCGCCCGCGACGTCGAGCTCGATGGACACCACGTCGGCGCCGGCCAGATGCTGGTGGCCTGGATCGGCTCGGCCAATCGGGACCCTGAGCGTTTCCCCGATCCCGAGCGCTTCGACGTCGAGCGCCGGCCCAATCGGCACCTCGCCTTCGGCCACGGCATCCACTTTTGCCTGGGCGCTCCGCTGGCGCGGTTGGAGGCGCGGGTCACCCTGTCGGCGCTGCTCGATCGCTACCGCGAACTGCGCGTCGACCGGACGGTGCTGCTCGAGCCGATGCCCAGCCAGATCGTCTACGGCGTGCGCGCGCTGCCGGTGCTCGTCGAGCGGCCGTAATCCCGTCCGCGCAACCGGCGTACCCTGCATGCTGCCCAGTGGCGGACGTCTCGTCGCCTATCCGGTCGCGGCACCGGGCGGAGGGTCGTCGGCGGGCGGCGGCAGGCGGTAGAGAAAGATCTCCACCCCGTCGAACGTCTGCTGGTAGAGCGGTGCTCCGCCCTTTGCCAACCACGTCTGCAGCGCCAGGTGTGGGTCGTCGCCGCTGACGCGGTCTGGCGACTGCACCAGCCAGATGCGGCCGCCCGGCGCCTGCCGGCGGACCATGCTCGCCATCTGATGGGCGTCGAACCCCTGGACGTTGAACGACGGGATCGTCCCCGGCTTGAGCCGCGCCAGCTCGGGGAACTGCTCGGCGTAGTAGTCGAAGGTCGTCACCAGATAGCCCGGGTGCACCAGCACCAGGTCACTCGGCTGTGCCATGTTCGCGATGGTGTGGTAGGCCGCGCGCCAGTCCTCCTTCTGGGCCACCGACGAGCGATTGACGTCGCGCAAGGGTATCCAGGCCAGCACGATCAAGAGCGCCATCGCCACCAGCGCAAGCGGCCACACCTTGCGCTCCAGCACGCGCACCCCGGCCGCGACCAGCAGCAGGTAGGCGGGCAGCGCCATGATCAGGTAGCGGTCGTTGAAGAGTGGCTGCCGGAACGTCAGCAGGTAGAGGCCGATGAGCGGCAACACGACCAGCGTGCCGAACAGCAGCGCCCAGCGCCGCGCCGACGGGACTTCGTCGGACCGATCTCCCCAGTTCAGCAGCCCTAGCCCGAGCGCGCCGATCGCCGCCAGCACGGCGTAGAGCCACGTCGCCCGTGCCTGGGTCGCCAGGTCCGCGCGATTGACCGCGAACTTGGTGGCCTCGATCTGCACCATCTGCCAGAGGCCGACCTTCGGCTGCCACATCACCGCGGCGCCGAGCACGACCCGGCCCGCCCAGGCGGCGATCGGCAAGTAGGGGAGCGTCAAGAGGCCGACCGAGATCAGCCAGGCGCGGTGGCGGCCCGGCCAGCGGCGCCAGGTCAGCACGAACCAGGCGCACTGGGCCGCGAAGACCAGCACGGTCGTCACGTGGAAATAGAAGCAGAGGGTGGTCACCACCACGTAGCCGGCCCACCAGCCCCGCCGGTTGCGCCGCAGCGCCTCGATGAAGAGGAGCGTCGACAGGAGCGTCAGCAGGACGGCGATGGCGTACATCTTCGCCTCCTGCGAGTACCAGTCGTGGTACGGGGAGATAGACAGCAGCCCCGCCGCCAGCAGGCCCACCCGGCGCCCCAGGGTGCGCGCGCCCACCAGGTAGATCAGCGGGATGGTGAGCACGCCGGCCACCGCGGAGGGGAAGCGGACCTTCGCCTCCGACGAGCCGGCGATTCCCATCCAGACGTGCAGCATGAGGTTGTAGAGTGGGCCGTTCTCGCCCGGCTGGATGAAGGTGTGCAGCACCGCACCGAGGCTCTGCTGCGCTCGCACGACGACGTCGGCCTCGTCGAACCACAGGCTCTGGCGGTTGAGCGCGGTCAGCCGCAGCCAGGCGCCGAAGAGGCAGAAGGCCGCCAGCAGCATGTAGGTCGGCACCGGCGACTGGAACAGCGGCAGCGCGCGCGCAAGCAGTCGCTCCCGGCGACCACCGCGCCGCGCGGGCGCCGCGATCTCAGGCCGCGCCACTGACCGCCTCGTGCGCGCCGACCACGCGGGCGTAGAGGTCCGCGTGCCGCTCGGCGATCGCGTTCCAGCTGAAGGCCTGGGTGGCCGCGCCCGCGGCGCCGCGGAGACGCTCGCGGAGCGCTCGGTCGACCAGCAAGAGGTCGATCCCTCTGGCCAGTGACGCCGCGTCTCCTGGCGGCACCAGCCACACGCTCTCACCGGCGATGAGCGGCGCGAGTGAGTCGCCCGGGCTGGGATCAGTCGTCAGAACTGGAGCGCCCGAGCGCACTGCCGCGATCAGCGACCCGCTGCGCAGGCTCGCGCCGTGCCGGAACGGCAGCACGATCAGGTCGAGCACCGCCAGCGCCGCCGAGGCATCGTCCGGAGGCAGGTAGCCGGTGGCGGTGATCGGCACGCTGCTCGCCTCCAGCCGCTCGCGAATGCGGTGGTGGTAGGTGCCGTTGGCAACGTCCGTCTCGCCGAGCGTGCCGCCGACCACCACCAGCCGCGGCCTGTGGCCGGGCAACTGCTCGAGCGCCTCGATCAGCAAGTCGACACCCTTGTTTGCCGTCAGGAACCCGAAGAAGCCGATCGCCCGCTCGCCGTCGGTGATCCCGAGCGCGGCGCGTCCGGTAAGGAGGTCGGCGTCGGTGATGCAGGGCAGGTTGCTGCCGATGGGGATGAGGACGGTGCGTCGCCCGAGCCGGGGCGAGCGGCCCAGCGCCAGACGGTCGAGCTCGTTGGTCACGATGAGCGCCCGGCTGCCCAGCGCCAGCGCGCGGTTGGCCCACTGGCGCGCCGGCCCGGCCTTGGGGAACAGATAGGGCGCGAGCAGGTCGTGGAAGGTCGTCACCACCGGCACCCGCCGCCCGGCGCGCCGCAGCAGTTGGGGCAGCAGGTTAACTGCCGGGTGCATGCCGAAGGCGCCGGTCTGGTACTGGACGTGGACAACGTCCGCCTCGGTCTCCAGCGCCGCCCGCGCCACCTCCGCGGCCGCCGACCAGTCCCAGCGCCCGATCCAGGGCAGCACGCGCGGGTCCGGGTTGTTCCCGGCGGTGCGGGACGTCAGGATCGCAGCGTCCCAGCCCACCTGCTGCAGCGCGCATACCAGCCGCTCGGAGTAGTCGCCGATCCCGCCGTGCATCGGCGGGTACTCTCCGCTCACGAACAGAACCCGACGCGACGCCAGGCTCACCGCACCCTCCTCGTCGGCCGGAGCCCGCTCCGGAACGCGCGCGCGTAGCGGCTCACCCGAGCCCGCCGCAGTGCCGGCTTGTGGCCGACCAGCCCCTTCGCTCCCTCGATTCCCATGCGCGCCAGGTAGCTCGCCAGCAGGAACGCCCGCAGCGACCGCGCCGCCCAGCGTCCGTGCAGCCTCTCGAACAGCAGGACTTTGCTGGTGTCAAAGGCGACCTGACGGGTCGGGACGTCCTGGCGACTACTGGCGCCCTCGTGGTGAACGATCCCCGCTTTCGGGCAATACGCCACGCGCCAGCCGGCGGCCCGGATGCGATAGCACCACTCGACCTCCTCGGAGTACATGAAGAACGCCTCGTTGAGCAGTCCGGACGTCTCGACGGCCTCCCGCCGCACGGCCAGGCAGGCGCCGACCAGCCAGTCCACTTCCTGCTCCTCGTCGTCCCCGCGGTCCGCCACGTAGTAGCGGCGCAGGATGCGGTTGTCTCGCCAGCGGTCCTGCACGATCGTGCTCTCGAGGAACCCGGTCAGCAGGGTCGGGAAGCGGCGTCGGGTCGGCTGCGTGCTGCCGTCGGGCCGGAAGACGCGCGGTCCGGCCACGCCCGCCTCCGGATGCGTCTCCAGGCAGCGGGCCAGGACGCCCAGCGCGTCGCCCTGGATGCGCGTGTCCGGGTTGAGCAGGACGATGGCCCGCCCGCCGGCCACCCGGATGCCGTCGTTGCAGCCCGCGGCGAAGCCCCGGTTCTGGCCCATCTCCACGAGCCGCACCCAGGGGAAGCGACGCCGGACGGCGTCGGCGGTGCCGTCGTCCGACGCGTTGTCGACGACGATCACTTCGGCCGCCAGACCGCACTCCGGGAGGGATGCCTCCACCGACGCCAGACAGGCCAGCACCAGGTCGCGGACGTTGTAGCTGACGACGACGACGCTCAGGTCGAGGCCGGGCTCCGGCAGCGCGATTGGGCCGGGTGGGTCATTCGCCCGGTCCGCCGCGAGCCAGCGTAGCGTGCGCAGCTCATACCAGCCCAGCAGCATCGCGAGCCGGAACCCCAGCCATCCGTCGCGATAGCCGCCCAGCGTCACGAACCGGCGCCAGAACTCGCGGGCCGGCTGACCCAGGTAGGCGCGGCGGTGCGGCCGCCGGCCCTCGGAGCGCAGCTCGTCGACCCGCATCCGCGCATAGCGCGCCTGCTTCTCGCGGAACTCGGCCAGCGTGTCGTAGTTCAGGTGGACCAGCGGCGCGGCGAGCCGGCCCGCCTCGCTGGCGAGGTCGACGATCTCGTGGACCTCGCGCCCCGCGCGATAGTGCGCGCGATCGCGCCGCAGCAGCCGGAGCTGCTCGTCCGGCCACCAGCCGCCGCCGAGTAGCTCGCGACCACAGATCCTGTTGCGGCGTGGAATCCAGTAGCCGTCGATCCGGTCGCTGCCCTGACGGATCGCCCCAGAGATCTCGACTCGCAACTCCGGCGTCAGGCGCTCGTCGGCATCCAGGAAGAGCACCCAGGGCTGCTCGACCATCGCCAGCGCCGCCTCGCGCTGGCTCGCGTAGCCCACAAACGCGCGCACCGCGACTCGCGCCCCGGCCGCGCGTGCGATGTCGACCGTGTGATCCCGGCTGCCAGAGTCCAGCACCAGGACCTCGCAGGCCAGCCCGGCGGCGCTCTCCAGACACTCCGGCAGGTGGCGTTCCTCGTCGCGCGTCAGCACCACGATCGCGAGCGGCAGCGGCGCCTCGTCTCCCTCAGTCATCGGCGGCCACGCGGTACAGGCGAGATACCGCCTCGAGGGCGCGGGCGCGCTCCGGACGTCCCCGGCACCCGGCTGCCCAGGCCGCCAGCCCGGCCGCCCGCGATGCGACCGGGAGCACCCAGGCGGGTTCGTAGCGGCGCAGGTAGCGGGCGCGACTGCGATGCAGCGCGAGGAACATTGCCTCAGGCGCCTGCCCGCTGCTCTGCCCGCCATGGTGCACCACCCGCGCGGCCGGCGCGAGGAGGATCGTCCAGCCGGCCGCCCGGATGCGCCGGCACCAGTCGATCTCCTCCGAGTACATGAAGTACCCCTCGTCCAGCCCACCCACGTTGTCGACCACGGCGCGGCGCACGAGCATGCAGGCGCCCAGCGGGTGGTCGATCGCCATCGGGCTCAGTCCGTCGTACCGGGTTACCCGCCCGTTGAGCCGGGACGCTACCAGTCGCGGATGTAACGGAAACAGGTCGATCAGCACCTGCGCGAGACCTGGGAAGGCGTGTCCCGCCGACTGGACCGAGCCGTCGGAGTTCAGCAAGAGCGGGCCGACCAGGCCAACATGGGGCGCGGCGTGGAGCGCGCGCCAGAGCGCGTCGAGCGCGCCCGCGGCGAGCTCGGCGTCGGGGTTGAGGAGCAGCACCGCCGGGCCGCGCGCCGACGCGAGCGCCACGTTGTTGGCGGCGGCGAAGCCGCGGTTCTCCGGCAGCACGATCAGGCGGGCGTCCCGGAAGCGCTCCTCGATCATCGCCGCCGACCCATCGCTCGAGGCGTTGTCGACCACGATGGTCTCGACAGTCAGCCCCGCGCGCTCACGCTCCCGCGCGATCGAGCCCAGGCAGCGTGCCAGGAGCTCCCGCGTGTTCCAGGAGATGACCACCGCCGAGATGTCCGGGACGCTCGCCACACCGTCCAGTCCTGCCGTCCCTTCGCCTTCCCTGCCGTCCGTGTCACTACGATTCTGCCCTGCTCAGGGTGACGCTTGTCAAGCGTGCTGCGAGCCGCGCTGTGCAACGTCGGTAGCAGGGCCGCCAGGCGGCGTGCTAGACTCGCGGCGGCGGCCCGGCGCCGGGGCTCGGCGTCGCTGTGCCGGGAGGGTGAGCGACCGATGCGTCTGGTGCGCAACAATAGCTACGTGAGCTCCAAGCGCCGCACCGCACGCTGGATGATCTGGGCCGGCCTGATCTTCATGGTCGCGTCCTTCCCGCTCACGCTGCAGGCGCATCTGGTCATTCCCGCGTACGTCACGCTGATCATCGGGTTCATCCTGTTCAACACCGGCATGCCACAGAGCACGAAGTGGGGACGGCATCCCCGCGGCGACGAGGCGCTGGACGAGGTCCTGCGCCGCCTCAACGACCGCTATACGGTTATCCACTATCCCAACGTGCCGGGTGACCGCCCCGAGCACGTGCTCGTCTTTCCGAGCGGCCTGCTCGTGATGACCACCCGCGACGTTCCGGGCCAGGTAAAGGTGGAGGCCAACCGCTGGCGCCGCGCCGGCCGTAGCGTGCTGGCACTCTTCAGCCTCGGCGGGCCGCAACTGGGTAATCCGACCACGGAGTGCGAGCGTCAGCAGGCGGCGCTGCGTGCCTTCCTCGAGTCGCGCGACCTGGCGGGCTCCGACCTGGTGGAAGGCATGATCGTCTTCCTCAACTCCCAGGTCCAGCTCGAAGTGGTCTCCTCGGACACTACCGTCGTCAAGCTCGGCGAAGTCCTGGGGGCGGTACGCGACCTGGGCACCGAGGGGCTCCTGCCGGCCAAGCAGAGGGACGACATCGTCGCCGCGCTGGCGGAGGGAGACGGCGTCGAGGGGCCAACGCCGCTTCCCGCGCACGAGCCGGCCCGGAAGCGCGCACGCGCTGGCTGACCGTACGATGGAATCCGACGAGCGAGCCATGACTGCGACATCCCCCAACTGGCCCGTCGTCGGCCACGAGATGGCCGTGGAGTTGCTCGCGCGGGCCGTCCGCTCCGGGCAGATCGCTCACGCGTACCTGTTCGCCGGGCCGGAAGGCGTCGGCCGCCGCACGCTGGCGCGCATCTTCACCCAGGCGCTACTGTGCACGGCCGCGCCCGCGTCACGTCCCTGCGGCACCTGCTCGGCCTGTCGTCGTGTCGCGCGGGGCATCCACCCGGACGTCTCGACCGTCAGCCTGGAGAACCAGGCAGCGGACGACACGCGCAACCGTAAGAACACCCGCATCTCGATCGAGACAATCCGCGAGCTGCGTGCCTCCATCGCGCTGCGCCCGCTCGAGGCGGACTGGCGCGTCGCCGTGATCGAGGACGTCGACCTGCTGTCGCGCGACGCGTTCGACGCCCTGCTCAAGACGTTGGAGGAGCCTCCGCCATTCGTGATCCTCGTGCTGATCGCGACCGAGCAGGACGCGGTGCCCGATACGATTCGCTCACGCTGCCACCCGATCGTGCTCGAGCCCCTGCCGCGGCAGGCGGTCGCCCGCGTCCTCGAAGAGCGCGGTGTCGACGCGGCCGAGGCCGCGGTCGTCGCCAGCATCACCCGCGGCCGCCTCGGCCACGCGCTGGTGCTCGCCGGTGACCAGGGAGCCCTCACCGCCCGCCGCGTCGCGCTCGACGGAGCCATCGAGATGCTCGAGCGACCCCTTAGCGCCCTCGGCAGTGCCCGGAGGATGGCCGACGCCTACCGCCGCGGGCAGCGCGCCCAGGTCGAGCAGCAGCTCGACGTCCTGGTCGGCGTCTGGCGCGACGTGCTGCTGATCGCCGGCGGGTATCCGGACGGGATCGTCAACGCCGATGTGCGGGAGCGCGTCGCCGCGCTGGCAGGACGCTGGAGCGTTCGCGAGATTCAGCGGGGCCTCGCCGCCACCCACGAGGCGCTGCTCGACCTCGCCGCGAATGCCCAGCCGCGCCTGGTTCTCGACGCCATGGTGACGCAGTGGCCGCGGACGCGCTGACCCGGGCCGTCCTCGGGGCACGTGTCCTCGGGAGCGGGCGGGTTCGTTTCTGCCGCACGGCGCTCGAGGACCTCGACATCGGCGACTGGATCGCCGTCGGTGAGACCGGCGCCGACGTGCCAGGACGGGTCGTGATCGCGCCTCGCCAGCTCGTCTACGCAGAGCCTCCAGAGCATCTGGCCGTCGTCGTCCGCCGCCTCACGACCGCGGAGACCGAGCAGCTACCGTCTCTCGCCGACCGAGCACGAGAGGTCCTCGATCGCGCCATCGCCGCCACGCGCGAGCTCGGGCTGCCCGTCTTCCTCACCGGTCTCCACCCGAGCCTCGACGGCCGCACGGCGACCGTGGACTGGCGCGGCCCGCATGAGTGCGACCTCGGGCCGCTGGTGGAGGTCCTGGCCGGTTCAGGCGCGAACGTGCGTTTTGAGTGGGAGGGTCCGCTCGCCGCGGCGGGAGTGCAGCTCTTCGGCGGCCTGGGCCGCCTGCCGGTCCGGCCGCTCGACCTGGACGCGGTGGTCGCCGGCCGCTTCGACCGGACCGGCGCGGAGCACACGTCCGCCCCCGAGGGCCTGCCCCGCCTGGGCAGCCGGGTGGCCACGCCTCATGGCGACGGCATCCTCCGGTCGATCTCGACCCGCCACCGCGAGGCGCTCGTACGGCTCGACTCCGGGGACGACGTCAACGTTCCGGTCGACACGCTGGCCCCGGCGTAGCGGCGGCAGCGGTCAGTCGACCTCGCGCTGTGGACCCAGCTCCCGTGGATTCCCGGTGATCACGAAAGCCGTGCGCTCGCAGATGTTCGTCACGCGGTCGGCGATGCGCTCCAGGTTGTGCGCCGCCCAGATCAGGCGCGTGGCGCGCTCGATCGTCGCCGGGTCGGACAGCATGTAGGTCAGCAGCTCGCGGTAGACCTGGTCGTAGAGCGCGTCGACCTCGTCGTCCTGCCGCCAGATCTCCCGGCATGTCTGCAGGTCCCGCTGGAGGAAGGCGACCAGCGCGCGGTCGAGCATGTCGGTGCTGCGCTCGGCCATGCGCGGGATGTCCACCAGGGGCTTGATTGGAGCCTGGTCGGCGAGCAACAGCGCGATTTTGGCGATCCCCTCGGCGTAGTCACCGATACGCTCGAGCTCCCCGATGATGAACAGCGTCGCCGCGATCGAGCGCAGGTCGGTCGCCAGCGGCTGCTGCGTCGCCAGGAGCAGCAGCGCTTGCTCCTCCAGCGCGTAGGTGCGCCCGTCGATCTTCCGGTCGTCCGCGATCACGGCGCTCGCCAGCTCCGTGTCGTTGCGGCGCAGCGCATCGACCGAGCGCCCAACCGCCTCGCGCGTCATCCCGCCCAGTTTCAGCAGATCCTCCCGGAGCACCTGGAGCTGACGCTCGTAGTGCGCGCGGGCGGGCGTGGGAGCCCTCATGTCGCCCTCTCCTTCAGCCGACGCGCCCGGTAATGTACGCCTCCGTGCGAGGGTCCCGCGGTGCCGTGAAGAGCTGCGCGGTTTCACCGACCTCCACCAGCACCCCGGCCCGTCCCTCATCCAGCGTCATGAACGCGGTCAGGTCCGAGACGCGGGCCGCCTGCTGCATGTTGTGGGTCACCGTGACCACAGTATAGCCGTGAGTCTCGACCAGGTCGCGCATTAGCTCCTCGATCCGCAGCGTGGCGATCGGGTCGAGCGCGCTGGTCGGCTCGTCCATCAGGAGCACTTCGGGCTCGACCGCCAGCGCCCGCGCGATGCACAGCCGCTGCTGCTGCCCGCCCGACAGACCCAGCGCCGCGCGGTTCAGACGGTCGTGGACCTCGTCCCAGAGACCGGCCTGCCGGAGCGCCCGCTCGACCTGCGCCGCCGCGGTTGCCTTCGCCTGCCGTCCGGCGAAGCGTAGGCCGTAGGCGACGTTGTCGAAGATCGACTTCGCGAACGGGTTCGGTCGCTGGAAGACCATGCCGATTCGGCGCCGCACCAGAATCGGGTCGACCTCCGGTGCGTAGAGGTCCAGCCCATCGAGCAGCACTTGCCCCTCGGTCGCGACCCCGGGCACGGCGTCGTGCATGCGGTTCAACGCCCGCAGCAGGGTTGATTTACCCGAGCCTGACGGCCCGATGATCGCGGTCACCTGGCGCTCCGGAAAGCTCAGGCTCACGTCGCGCACGGCGGTGAACGCCCCGTAGCGGACCGTCAGGTGCCGCGTCTCCAGCTTGGCCGCGGCCGCCCACGGCTCTTGTTGGGCTCGCTGCCGAGCGCGGTCGAGATCGATCGCGAGTGCCTGCTCTGCCGCTGCCTCCGGTTCCGCCACGGCGGTCGTCCCTTCAGCCTGGCGCATCAGCCGAACCTCCCGGTGATGTAGTCCTCGGTGCGCCGGCTCTTCGGTGCGGTGAAGATCGTTCGCGTCGGGCCCGCCTCGAACACCTGGCCAACCCCCTGGTCGTTCAGGGTCATGAACGCGGTGTAGTCCGAGACACGCGCCGCCTGCTGCATGTTATGCGTCACGATCACGATCGTGTAGTCCCGAGCCAGCTCCCGGATCAGCTCCTCGATCCGCAGCGTGGCGATCGGGTCGAGCGCGCTGGTCGGTTCGTCCATCAGCAGCACCTCGGGGTCGACCGCCAGCGCCCGCGCGATGCACATCCGCTGTTGCTGGCCACCCGACAGCGCCGTCGCCGGCTCGTCCAGCCGGTCCCGCACCTCGTCCCACAGCGCCGCGCGCTGCAGCGACTCGGCGACGGTCCGCACCCGGGCCAGCCTCCCGACCCCGACGAGCTCCAGGCCGATGGCCACGTTCTGCTCGATCGAGCGGGACGGCAGCGGGTTCGGCTGCTGGAAGACCATGCCGATCCGCCGCCGGACGACCATCGGGTCGACGGTGGGCCCGTAGATGTCGATGCTGTCGAGCAGTACCCGTCCCATGGTCCGGGCGCCCGGGACCGTCTCGTGGAGGCGGTTGAGCCCGCGCAGCAGCGTCGACTTGCCGCAGCCGGACGGGCCGATGATCGCCGTCACCTGCCCGCGCGGGATGGCGAGGTCCGTCGGGGCGACCGCCGCGCGCCCGCCGTAGCTGAGCGTGAACGACTCCAGCACCAGCGCCGCGCCGCTGGCCGGGGGCAAGTCGATGATTGGGGCAGTCGTGGTGGAGACCACAGCCTCTCCTTCACCATTCCTCGCAACCATAATCCCGAACTCAGCCCCTTCAGTGGGCTTCGTTCCGTCAGCGCGGCGGCTTATGGTCGTTGCCACAATACGTCGGTACAAACGGCCGCCCGCCTGTGCTCCACGCCATCCGCTCCACAGCCCCTTCAGTGGGCTTCGTTTTTCAGCGCGGCGGCTTTAGCCCCGCGCGACGGGCCTCGCCGACGTCGTGGCGGACGCCCCGCGCG
>DATKRJ010000548.1:0-5046 GCA_035532355.1 Thermomicrobiaceae bacterium
CCCGGCAGCGACTGGGGGTGGGCAGCCCGACGCCGCCCGCCGGTCAGCGCTCGTAGAGCTCCGACCAGCGCTGGTTCTCGTCCTTGGCCTGGGCCAGCAGCTCCGGCTCCAGCAGCAGGTCGAGCGCGGTGAGCGCCATGGCCTTGGAGACCTTGATGAACTGGTCGTAGCCGAACGCCGATCCCGAGGCGTCGACGACCTGCTGCGAGTGGCCGGGAATCGGCTCGTGGCTGATGGCGAAGCTGCCGGTGACCGACGGGAGCTGGTAGCTGACGTTGCCGAAGTCCGTGGAGTGCATGCCGCGGTGCGGCTCGGCGTCGATCTCGATCCCCATCTCCCGCATGTGGTCGGTGTAGCGCTGGCCCATGACGTAGCTGGGCCGCATGTCGTAGTGCAGCTCGCCCTCGGTGATCTTGAACTCGCAGCCGGTCATGAGCGCGGCGCCCTCGGCGACCTTGCGCACCTTCGCCATGACCTCGCTGACGTTGGCGGTCGACGGCGCGCGCACCAGCATCTGCGCCCGGGTGTACTTCGGGACCACATTGGTGGCCTCACCGCCGTGGGTGATGATGCCGTGCATGCGGGTCTCCATGGGCACGTGCTGGCGCAGGGCATCGACACCCTTGAAGAACTCGATCACGGCGTTGAGCGCGTTGACCCCGTTGTAGGGGTCGGCGGCGGCGTGCGCCGGCTTGCCGAAGTACTCCAGCGCCAGCTGATTGACGGCGAGACAGGTGCCGCCGGGGTACTCGGTCGCCGCGCCGCTGCGGTCCCCGGCGTGGTGGATCATCAAGGCCGCGTCGACGTCGTCGAAGATGCCGGCGCCCTGCAGCCTGATCTTGCCGCCGCCGCCCTCCTCGGCCGGGGTACCGATGATCTCGAAGATACCGGGCACCTCGTCCATCACCGCGGCCATGCCGATGGCGGTGGCCAGGCCCGAGGCGCCGATCAGGTTGTGGCCGCAGCCGTGCCCAATGCCCGCCAGCGCGTCGTATTCCGCCAGCACGGCCACGATCGGTCCGTCACGCCGCCCGTGCATGGACGCCCGGAAGGCGGTCTCGATGTCCGCCAGCGGCTTCTCGACCTCGTACCCCTCCTGGCGGATGTTGGTTGCCAGGAGCTGAGAGGCCATGACCTCCTCGTAGCCCAGCTCGGGATGGGTCCGGATCGTCTCCGCAACCTCGACGATGCGATCTCGGTTCTCGTCGATCGCTGCGATAACGCGGCGTTGCAGCTCCTCGCGCTCCGTCACGTGCTTCCTCCCTCACCTGCGTTGGATCCCGTCCTGGTCAACCGGACGGTACCACCGGCCGTCGGCGGGCGCCAGAGCACCCGGCGAGGAGGGTGATGACGGCGATCTCGCTGAACTGAGCCGGGCGGGAGGCAGCCGGTCAGGTCGCGCGCCGCGAGGGCTCGCAGACGCCGATGCGCTCGAAGCGCTCGACCGGCACGACGAAGACGGTGGCGCCGCCGACGCGGACCTCGAAGTGGTCGAGGAGCGCCCACACCTCACCGGCGAGGGGAGAAACGATCTGCAGGCGCTCGCGGCAGACGCCGCGGATGCGCTGGAGCACCCACCAGACGGCGGCATCGGCGGCGCCCACGAGCACGGTGGCGCTGTGGCGGTGGAGCAGGCTGCCGGTGCTGGCGATGAGAGTGGCGCCGAACCCGGCACTCACCAGGGCATCCAGGAGCGGCTCGGCGTCCTCCTCCTGAACGATCGCGACGACCAGCTTCACCCCATCCCCCTCGCGAGATCGTGCGTGTCCGGGACGGTTGGTCGCGGTCGCGCCGCGCGGTATCACGACCGGAGGTCGTCCCCTCTCCGGCTCACCAGCCGCCAGCATACGACGTGGGCCGAGGTGGATCAACTGGATCGAGGACGCCACGCGGTGGGTAGAGAGCCGCGAACCGGCGCTGTCCGCGGACGCGCGGCGGGCGGTCGTTTCGTCGGGCGCGGTATACTGCGCGATCACGATCGAGCCAAGTCACGAGGGACGATGGGGCGGACTGGGTGAGACGCCTGTCGCGGTGGATCCAGCCGGTGCCGCTGCTGGCGGTGGTGCTCTGGGGCGGCATCTACCCGGGGGCCAAGCTCGGGCTGCGCGACATCCCACCGCTGAGCTTCACCGCCGGGCGTCTGATCCTGGCCACGGCGCTGCTGCTGGCGATGGCGTGGCACCGCGGAGGCCGCGCGGCCGGGAGGATCGAAGGCCGCGTCTGGCGGTCGCTGCTCCTCGCCGGGCTGGCCCAGACGGCGTTCCAGGGGCTGCTGGTGGCGGGGCTGGACCGGACGACGGCCAGCAACGGCGCGATCCTGCAGGCCACCGCGCCGCTGCTGGCGGCGATCTGGGTGGTGACGGCGGGGCAGGATCGGCTGGGCCGGCGCCAGTGGTTCGGTCTGCTGGCCGGGCTGGCCGGAGTGGCGCTGGTGGTCGGCGGGGGCGGGCTCAGTCTGGCGTCGCGCTACCTGAGCGGCAACCTGCTAGAACTGGCCGCGGCGGCGGCCTGGGTGTGGTACAGCCTGGCCGTCGAGCCGGTGGTGCGGGCCATCGGCACGCTACGGGCGACAGCGCTGAGCATGGCGCTGGCGACGCTGTTCCTCCTGCCGTTGGCACTGCCCGAGATGCGGCACGTCGCCTGGGGGCAGGTCTCCGGGGAGGCGTGGGCCGGGCTGGTCTACGGGGCGACGGCGGGGATGGTCGTGGCGATGAGCCTGTGGGGCCGCTCGATCCACCGGCTCGGGCCGCGCCAGACGATGCTCTACACCTACGTCGAGCCCTGCTCCGCCGTCGTGGTCGCGGCGCTGGTGCTGGGCGAGACGCTCGGCCCGAGCCAGGCCATCGGCGCGGCACTGGCCTTCGCCGGCATCTGGCTGGCGTCGGCGCGGTTCGAGGCGCCGTTGCCCCCGGACGCCGAGCCACAGCTGGCCGCCGCGCCCGACGGCTGACCGGCGACTCCGGCACTCGTGGGTGAGCGTCATCGCGACATCACGCGGGGGCTGGGTCCGTGTGGTCGGACAGCATCCGGGCCAACTCGGCGCGTAGCTCGGCGCGCCAGGCTGCCGGCTCCAGCAGCTCTGCCCCGGGACCCAGCCAGCGCAGCAGCGCCAGGACAGACTGCAGGTCGTCATTGCCGAACGTCATCGTCACCCTGCCGTCTGCGCAGGGTTCGAAGCGGGCGTGGCCGTAGTACCAGTCCCGCCGCAGCCGATCGGCCTGTTCGGTCGTGAGCCGCAGGCGCACCGGTGACTCCTCCGCCCAGGAGGTCATCGCGGTCGCCAGCCAGGCGCGACCGAGCAGCGCGCGCACGTCGAACGGCGGCATCTCGGGACACGGGTCGGGTAGGTCGGAGATTCCGACGACGCGGTCGGCGCGCCAGAGCCGCGCCGGTCGTTCCCCGTCAAGCAGGCGGCCGGCGAGATACCAGCGGTCGTTGTCCCAGAACATCCCTTGCGGTAGTGCAACCACGGTCCGCGCCTCCCGGCGGTACGGCGCGCGGTAGGTGAGGCGCAGAGCGCGGCCATCGAGGATGGCCCGCAGGAAGACGTCGATCGCCGTGCGCTCGCGGGCGTCGTCACGCTCGGGCTGCGCCGAGGACGCGGGTAGGTCGGGGTGGAAGACGTCCTCGGGCAGCGCCTCGAACCCGACTATGCGCGCGGCGCCCGCCAGTACCGCGCCCAGGTGGGCCGGCATCGCCGCCAGGAGCTTGGCCTGGGCGGTCTCCAGGGCGTCTCCCAGCGGGCGGGTGCGCAGGCGGCGCAGGATGGTCAGACCCACCACCAGTGAGACCGCCTCGTCCCGCGTGAAGGCGATCGCGGGCAGGAAGTAGCCCTCGAGGAGCCGGAACCCGCCGCCGCGCCCGCGGACCGCGTAGACCGGCACGCCCAGCGCGCTCAGGGTGTCGACGTCGCGGTAGATGGTGCGCACCGATACCTCGAACCGGCGGGCCAGCTCGATTGCTGACACCGCCTGCCCACTCCGCAGCCAGAGCAGGATGCCGAGAAGCCGGTCCGAGCGCAGCATCGTCGCCGCTCCGTCCCGAGGTTCGGCCGGGAAAACCTGACACCACGCTGGCAACTCTACCCCCTAGCATGGGTCCCGTGGAGCTAGCCCGGCGGTATGACGCCGGCACGGAGGGGGCGAGGCGATCCATGCGAGCGGAGCAGTACCGGCGGGTCTTCAGGAACCGGTCGTTCAGGCGCTTCTGGCTCGGGTTCGCCTTCTCGTCGCTGGGGGACGCGATGACGCGCGTCGCCCTCACCTGGTACGTCTTTTCCGTCACCGAGTCGAGCCGCGCGCTCGGCCTGCTGGTGCTCTGCTACACCGGGCCGATCCTGATCGGCGGCCTGGTGGCCGGCTCGCTGCTCGACCGCTTCGACCGGCGCCGGGTGATGGCCGCCGACAGCGTGGTGCGCGGGCTGGCGGTGTTCTCGATCCCGCTGCTGCACGCGCTGGGTCGGCTCGAACTGTGGCAGGTCTACGCCGTCGCCGCGATCTACGGCCTGCTGATGATGATCTCCCTGGCCGGAGGCCCGGCGATCGTACCGTCGCTGGTGGCCCACGAGGACCTGGTGACGGTCAACGCGCTCGAGTTGCTGGGCTTCACCGTCGGTGGGATCATCGGCCCGCCCGCCGCGGGGCTACTGCTCGCGCGCGTCGGCGCGCCCAACGTGCTGCTTGTGGACGCCGCCTCGTACGCCCTCTTTGCGCTGGCGTTGACCGGGGTGCGCTACCGGCCGGAGCACACGCCGCGGGCGAGGCCGGGCGGCGAGACCTACCGGCTCGCCGACGCGTTCCGGCTGATGCTCGGCAACCCGATCCTGCGGGCTACGACGCTGATGTTCATGGCCTTCAACGTCGGCAACGGCTTGCTGGCCGTCTGGCTGCCGATCTTCTCCGCCCGCACGCTGCACGGCGGCGCGGGCCTCTACGGCGCCCTGCTCGGGGCGATCGCCGTCGGGGAGCTTGCGAGCTCCCTGGCGGCCGGCAGCATGACCTTCCCGCTCCCGCTCGGCACGCTCATCTGCCTGTCCCAGGTGCTGAC
>DATKRJ010000549.1:0-12925 GCA_035532355.1 Thermomicrobiaceae bacterium
TGGTCGACTACCCGAACCTCTGGAGCTACGCCCGCGACCTCTATCGGCGCCCGGGCTTCGGCGAGACGGTGAACTTCGACCACATCAAGCGTCACTACTACGGCACGCACCCGCAGATCAACCCGACCCGCATCGTGCCCAGGGGGCCGAACGTCGACTGGAACGCGCCCCACGACCGCGACCGCTTCCCCGACCGCACGCCCTGGGCGCGCTAACAGGCCGCCTTCACCCCGGCTCTCCGGAGATCGCCTCCCCTCTCCTCATATTCGGGAGAGGGGACGGACGTGCGGGCAGCGGGTCGACGAACTCGCCGGCCAGGCAATCCATGTAGACGCGGTCGTAGGCGCGGCCGGCTATGACCTGCGCCTCGCGGCGCCGGCCGATCTCCCGGAAGCCGACGCGAAGGTAGGTCCGGATCGCGCCCGGGTTGAAGCTCCAGACCTCGAGCAAGACCGCGCGCAGCCCGAGGTCGGTGAAGGCGTGGCGGAGGAGGAGGGCGGTGGCTTCGGTGCCGTAGCCACGGCCCCGGCAGTCGGCCTCACCGATGCTGATGCCGAGCTCGGCGGTGCCGGGCGGCGCGTCGATGTGGCGCAGGCCGATCACGCCGATCGGCCGCAGCGTGCTCAGCTCGTAGATGGCGAAGCTCGCGACGTCCGGCCCCTCCCGGCCGGTCCAGACCGGGTCCGCCGCGAGCGTCTCGGCCGTCAACGGGCGCGCCGGCTCGCCCGACAGGATCGACAGGGGCAGGTCGTTCTCCCAGCGCGCGATGGCCGGGAGCAGCCCGGCGTGCAGCGGGCCGAGGCCCACGCGTGGGCCGCGCAGGCTCAGCACGGGTCCCGCGTGATCCGGCGCCATGCCGTCCCTACCCGGCGCGCTCGAAGCGCAGGTAGCGGATACGCGGCGAGAAGAGGTCGAAGCCGTTCACGTCGCCACGCCCGTCGCGGCTGAAAACGACGTCGAACTCGCTCGGCGGCACGGTGAAGGCGTCGGCGATCGACGGGGCGAGCGCGCGCTCCTCCATGTGACGGTGGCGCAGCACGAGCGTGCCGTCACGCACCAGGAAGGTATAACTGGTGCCGAGCTCCGGGCAGCGGTAGGTCCCGGCGTAGCCGGACAGCGTCTCGCTCGACGGCGCGGCCGCCGCGACCGCGGGAAAGACGCTGATCTGCCCGTCCGGCGACACCTCGTGGTACTCCAGTGAGCCGTCCGGGCCCGGCACCACGCGCACCTCCTGCGCCGGGTCGCCGACGCGGAAGCGGCCGTCACCGAGCGGCGTCATCTCGATCCGGTCGCCGAACGGCCCGTTGACGGTCGGCTTGCCATCGTCGAGCAGGATCCGTCGGGTCAGGGCCGTGCGCGGGTCGCGGTAGAGGCCGGCGAGCCGCTCCAACTCCGCCTCGGGGACCGGCACGACGTCGGCGTCGAGCAGGTCGTCCCGCCCGAGCCGGTCGGCCAGCCAGAGGTCGGCGACGCGGCGCGCCAGCGCGCCCGGTCGGATCGTGGCCAGGTTCGCCAGCACGACCACGCCGAAGTCCGCCTCGGGGAACCAGAGCATCTCGGCGCGGTAGCCGGAGTCGACGCCGCCGTGGCTGACCGTCTCGAGGCCGCGGTACGCGCCGATCATCAAGCCGTGGGCATAGCGCAGCGGCGTGCCGTCGTTGAGCCGCCCCGGGGTGACCGCATCGTCGAGCACCTCGCCGGCCACGGTCCGGTCGCGGAAGTTGCGCAGCCAGCGGGCGAGGTCCTCGACCGAGGTGTGCAGGCAGATGGCGCCCACCGCGTCGACGTTGGAGTTGGCGACCTTGAAGCCGCCGCCCTCGCGCGGGGCGTAGGCGCTGGCGCGGTTGGGCACGATGCGCGTGACGTCGTCGTGGATGTGGCTGTGGGCCATGTCGAGCGGCTCGAAGATACGCTCGCGCACGACGTCGGCGAAGCGCTGCCCGGTGACGCGCTCGACCGTGAGCGCGAGCAGGGTGTAGCTGGTGTTGCAGTAGGCGTACTCGGCGCCGGGCTCGAAGTTGAGCCGGCGGTGGCGCAGCGCGAAGTCGATCACGTCGTCAAAGGTCTGCACGTCCCCCTCGCGCCAACCGGCCAGCCGGAAGAGGCCGTACTGGTCGCGCAGCCCGCTGGTGTGGTTGATCAGATGGCGCAGGGTGATGGTGTGCCCGAAGTCGGGCAGCTCCGGCACGTACTTACGCACGTCGTCGTCGAGCTCGAGCTTGCCCTCGTGGGCCAGCAGCGCGACGGTGATGGCGGTGAACTGCTTGGAGACCGAGGCCACGTGGAAGACCGACGCCGGCGTGAGGGCGACGCCCAGGTCCAGGTTGGCCATCCCGTAGCCCCGCGCGTAGACCAGCTCACCCCCCTGGACGATCCCCAGCGCGCAGCCGGGGGAGTCCGAGCGGTCCCACTCGCCGAAGAGCGCGTCCACCTGCGCGGCACGCTCCGCGTGCTCCGCCTGACCGGCCTCGGCGGCCACCATCTGCGTCTCCTCTCCGCCGGGCAAACGCCCAGCCCCTGCCGCCCGAATGGCGCCGGCCGAGCGGAAGTCGCCGCCGGTCTGCTAGGATGCAGGCTACAGAGTACGGGGAGGCGCGGCGCCAGGCAACCGCCGGGGAGAACCGGTCCAGAGCGGGACCCGATCCCTGGGGCGATGGATCAGGCACCAGGAGGAGATGAGCGGTGACCGAATCGGGGGTGGGAGAGGGGCCGATCCTGAACATCCTGGGCGACCTCGTCGCCCTCGGCCCGCTGCGGGGCGACCTGCTGCCCGCGTACCAGCGCTGGATAAACGACTTCGCGACGCTGCGCACGCTGGCCGCGGTGCCGCGGCCGATGACGCTGGAGCAGGAACAGTCCTGGTACGACCACGCCGCCGCCGGCGGTCCGGACATGGCCTACTTCACCATCTACGAGCGCGCCACGCTGCGACCGATCGGCAACACCGAGCTGCACCACATCGACTTCCGCAACCGCTCGGCCGAGTTCGGCATCCTGATCGGCGAGCCGGACGCGCGAGGCAAGGGCTACGGCACCGAGGCGACGCGCCTGGTGCTCGACTACGCCTTCGTCGCTCTCGGCCTGCACAACGTCATGCTGACGACCTACGAGTTCAACCTCGCCGCGCAGCGGACCTACGCGAAGGCCGGCTTCACGGTGATCGGCCGGCGCCGGCAGTCCCGTCTGATGGGCGGCAAGCTCTGGGACGAGATCTTCATGGACTGCCTGGCCACCGAGTTCCAGAGCCCAGTGCTGGCGAAGGTCTTCGTCCCCGACCAGCCGCGCGGCTGACGACGCGCTACAACCCTTCGGGGTGGCAGGCGGCGAGCAGCGCCGAGGCGTCGGGCGCGGCGGGGAGCGCCTCGACGGTGGCCAGCAGGCGCTCGGCCGCGCCGCTCCCGAGCGGGCCGTCGACGAAGGCACGCAGCTTGGCGAGCAAGTCTTCGCGGCTCAAGGGGTTGTCCGGATGCCCGCGCTGCTGCGGCACCGTGGCCTCCAGGCGCCGCCCGTCGAGGAGCTCGACCACCAGCCGGCAGCCGAAGCACCCGTCCTCCACCAGTCCCCGCTCGAGCTCCGGGTCGATCACCAGGTCCACGCGCCGCATCAGGTCGAGCAGCGCCGGATCGCGCCAGGGCTCGCCCGCGTAGCTGGCCGGCGTCAGGTCGCCGTCGCGCAGCGCCACCGCGATCACGAAGGGCGTGCTGTGGTCGGCCGTGGAGCGGGTCTGGGGCGTGTAGGCGGCGGCCGAGCCCTGCACGCCGGCCGCCGCGCCCCGGTGGCCGTAGAGCGTCGCCACGGCGACGTCGTCGACCGACGAGATCTGGGAATGCAGCTCGGCTGCCGCCTGGACGGCGGACTGGGTGTAGATCTGCGCCGGGTAGCGCTTGAGCATGTTGCGCGGGGTCGTGAACGTGTAGGGGCGCTCCAGCCGGGCGAAGGGTGCCGGGTCGGAGTCGGACGGGAGCCGTTCGAAGAGCGTCTCGAGCGCGTCCGGCGGCGCGGTGAAGCCGCCGCGGGCGAGGTCGACCGCCTCGAGGCCCCGCTGGGCGGCCAAGCCGGGCGAGCCGCCTTTGAGCAGCGGGATCGTCGGCGATGGCTTGAGCCACGACTGCAGGATCAGCCCGCCCGTCGAGCCCGCCAGACCGATCGCCGAGACGATCTGCTCCTGGCTGAGCCCGAGCAGCCGGCCGGCCGCCGCCGGGACCGCCCAGGCCACCTGGCTCACCGAGTGCAGCCCACGCTCCATCCAGAGGTAGGCCTCGGCCAGCACCGCCTGCACCTCGTAGGCGACCACCACCGCCGTCAGGAACTCGCAACCGGACGCGCCCGCGCGCTCGGCGGCGGCCAGCACCGCGGGGATGGCGTCGGAGAAGTGGCCGGTGTCGCGGCCGGGCGGCCCGGCATAGAGGTCGTTGGCGTCGAGGTCGCGGGCCAGCGCGCAGTTGACGAGCGCGGCCAGCGCGGCGTCGATCCGCCGCGTGGTCCCCAGCAGCGACGCCTCCGGGCGCGCCGCGCGCTGCTCGGCGTAGCGCCGCAGAATGCCCGGGCCGGGCTCGTCGAGCGCGCCGACGGCGCAGCCGAGGGTGTCGGCGACGGCGGTCAGCGCCGCCCGCGTCACCTCTGGCGGCAGCTCCTCGTAGCGCAGGTCGGTGGCGAATTCCGCGATCGTCTCGGCGAAGTACATGCTCCGCGTCCTGCCCCTCTCGTGCGGTCCCGGACGGCGCGCTCACCCCGGCCCCTCTCCGTCGCGAGGGGCCGGCGTGGTTCAATGATGCCTTCTGGATCGGAGAGACAGCCAGCGGAGGGGACGATGCCGTCGAGCCATGGGGGTCGCCTGGGATCGCTGGCTCACGTGCTCTGGATCGGTGGGCCGCCCGACTGTGGCAAGACGAGCATCGCGGCCCGGCTGGCCGAGCGGCACGGGCTGCAGGTCTACCACTTCGATCGCCACGAGCCGGAGCACTTCGCACGGGCCGACCCGGCGCGTCACCCCGCCCTGCACGCCGCGCACCCCGACCGGATGGGCCCCGAGGAGCGCTGGGTGGGCAGCCAGCCGGACGCCATGGCGCGCGACACGATCGCCAGCTGGACCGAGCGCTTCGACATGGCGCTCGACGACCTCCGCGCCATGCCCAGTTCCCCGCCGATCGTCGCCGAGGGGCCGGGCCTCTTCCCCGACTGCGTCCTGCCGTTCATCGCCGACGCCCGGCAGGCGATCTGGCTGGTGCCGTCCGACGACTTCAAGCGCGCCTCGGTGCTGCGGCGCGGCAAGCCCGGCGCCCGCCATGAGACGAGCGACCCAGAGCGGGCGCAGCGCAACCTGATCGCGCGCGACCTCATCATGGGTGCGTACGTCCGCCGGCGGGCCGCGGCGCTGGGGCTGATCCTCGTCGAGGTAGACGGCAGCCGGAACCTGGATGAGATGGCCACGCTGGTCGAGCAGCACTTCGCGCCCGGGCTTCCCGGGGAGCACGCCTGAAACCCTGTGAGGAGCTCTCCGCGCCGAAAATCGGGACCGCTGAACCGCGGCATCCCGACCGGCGAACAGGACGTAAGCCGGCCGTGGCCGGCTCCGTCTGTGAGCCCAGAGTGGGCAGCCCCATGCGCTGCCGGCCACGAGGACCGCCGCTAAACTCGCCCTTACGGCTGGCAGGACTGCGCCGTCGGGGCCTCGGCGCTGGCGCCGACCGGCACCTGGCGCAGGCTGGCCGACTGGATCGCCAGCGGCTGGAAGGGCGGCACGGCCTGGATCTCCGGCCGCGCCAGGTGCAACCGGTAGCAGCCGACGAACCGCTGCGTGCTCCCGTCGCTGTTCCGTGCCGCGATCGCGACCGGCACCATGTAGTAGAGCTGCCCCGCCCCGACGTCGCTGCCCACCGTCCCGATCGTGAGCGTGACCGAGGTCGTCTGGGCGTAGCCCTGCTGAAACTGATCGAAGGGCTTGAGCTGTGAGGCCGCCGCAGCCGGCTCCCAGTAGCCGTAGGCCCGCGCGTACTCCTGGCGGTTGACCGCGTTGTAGTAGGAGCGCACGACCGCCTCGGCCGTGCCGCGGTCGTCCAGATAGCGCGCGGCCGCGATGTCGCCCGGCGTGGCGGCGGGCGTGGGCGGGACCGGCTGGCCCTGGTCCGCCGGGCAGGCCCCGGCCAGCAGGCCGGCCGTAGTGGCGCCGGCTCCCACCAGCTTGACCGTGGCCGCCTGGATGGCCATGGGGTGGAACGGCGGCATCGTCTGGTTCGCCGGGTCGCCCAGGTGCAGCGTGTAGCAGCCGGAGAAGGTCTGGATCCCGCCACCGGCCATATGGGCGTTGAGCACCACCGGGACGCTGTAGTAGCGGTTTCCGGCCGCAGCGCCGCCGCTGATCTGGCCGAGCGTCAGGTCGACGCGACCCGTGTCGGTGAAGCCCTGCTCGAACTGGGCGAACGGCGGCAGCTGCGACGTGGGCACGCCCGACTCCCAGTAGCCGTAGGCCCGCGCGTTCTCCTGGCGGTTGATCGCGTTGTAGTAGGAGCTCACGACCGCTTCGGCCGTGCCGCGGTCGTCCAGGTAGCGCGCGGCCGCTATGTCGCCCGGCGCGGCGGCGGGCGTGGGCGGGACCGGCTGGCCCTGGTCCGCCGGGCAGGCCCCCGCGAGCAGGCCGCTTGTCGTGGCACCGGCTCCCGCCAGCTTGACCGTGGCCGCCTGGATGGCCATGGGGTGCAACGGCGGCATCGTCTGGTTCGCCGGGTCGCCCAGGTGCAGCGTGTAGCAGCCGGAGAAGGTCTGGATCCCGCCGCCGGTCATATGGGCGTTGAGCACCACCGGGACGCTGTAGTAGCGGTTTCCGGCCGCCGCGCCGCCGCTGATCTGGCCGAGCGTCAGGTCGACGCGCCCGGTGTCGGTGAAGCCCTGCTCGAACTGGGCGAACGGCGGCAGCTGCGACGCGGGCACGCCCGACTCCCAGTAGCCGTAGGCGCGGGCGAACTGCTGGAGGTTGATCGCGTTGTAGTAGGAGCGGATCACCTCAGCGGCGTCGCTGCGGTCGTCGAGGTAGGTCTGGGACGAGCCGGAGCCCTGACCCTGCCCGCCGGGCGTGGCGGCGGCCGTCGCCGTGCCGGTGGCGACCGACGTGGCAACAGCCGGCGGGGTCGTCGTGGCAGTGGGCGTGGGCGCCGGCGTGCCGCTCGAGCCGGGCGTAGGGGTCGCGGCCGCCGCCTGGACAACCGTCGCGGTCGCCGTGGGGCTCGCCGCGGACGGACCGCTGCAGCCGGCCAGCAGGCCGACCGCGACCACCAGACAGGCCAGGATCTCCCGGCCACGCGGTGGCCTCACCTGCCGTGAACCGATCGCGTCGCGCATCCCGCCACCCCCATCGTCGTCGCCGGCCGCGTCGTCGTCGCGCGGCCCCACCATCTACGTGAACGCCGGGCGCCGTCCGACGGTTACCAGGCCGCCCATGCCTGACCGCCTCCCCTGCCCGCTCGGACAGGTGGCGCCCGTTGTCCGGCGGCGCTATACCTTGACTGATCGATCAGTTAGGGAGTGTGGCGGTGGCACCACGATCCAGGGACGAGGGGTTCGACGAGCGGCGGCGAGCGATCGTGCGGGCGGCGGCGAGCGTCTTTGCCGAGAAGGGCTTCAGCGGCACGACCAACCGGGACATCGCGGCGGCGGCCGGTATCAGCCCGGGGCTGATCTACTGGTACTTCGAGAACAAGGAAGACCTCTTCGCCGCGGCCTTCGAGGAGGTCGCGCCGCTGCGCGCCTGGCAGATCCCGGTGGAGGTCGCCGACGCGCTGCCGGTCGAGGCATTCCTCGAGCGGCTCGCCGCCGGCTTCCTCACCACCGCCGCCCAGACCGAGAACCGTGCCCTCTTCCGCCTGGTGATGAGCGAGGTGCTGCGCTTCCCGGGCCCGGCCGAGCGCCTCGGCCAGATCCTGGCCCGCTACCCGATCGGGTACCTGGCGAGTTACGTCGAGCGCCAGATCGCCGCCGGCCGGCTGACCCCGGTCGACCCCTGGCTGCTGGCGCAGGCGTTCTACGGATCGCTCCTGGGGTATGTCATCCGCAAGTACGTCTTCAGCCACGCCGACCTGCAGGCCGTCGACGACGACGCCATGGCCGCCACCGTCGGCCGCATCTTCGTGCGCGGCGTGCTCCCCGCCGGGGAGCCGACCGCGACAACGCCGGAAGGAGGAGACCGTGGAGACCATGGAGCCCGTGGAGACGGTCATTGACGCTCAGGACGTCACCCGGCGCTTCGGCGACATCCAGGCCCTCGACGGCATCACTCTGCGGGTCCCGCGCGGCGTCATCTACGGGCTGCTCGGGCCCAGCGGCTCCGGCAAGACGACCTTCATCCGCATCCTGGCTGGGGCGCTGCGGGCCAGCAGCGGCACGGTCACCCTGCTCGGCCGGCCGCAGCCCAGCCGCGCCAACGCCGCCCACATCGGCTACATGACCCAGACGGCGGCCATGTACCCGGACCTCTCGCTGCGGGAGAACCTGGAGTTCTTCGGCGCGCTCTACGGCCTGGAGGGCCGGCGGCTCAGCGAGCGCATCGAGGAGATCGCTGGGGAGGTGGGTCTGGGCGACCGGCTCGCCGGCCCGCTGCACACGTTCAGCGGCGGCATGCGCCAGCGGGCGTCCCTCTGCTGCGCGCTGCTGCACGAGCCCGACCTCCTGATTCTCGACGAGCCGACCGTCGGGCTCGACCCGGTGCTGCGCCGCGCCTTCTGGGATCGCTTCCGCCGCCTGGCCGACGTCGGCCGCACGCTGGTCGTCTCCAGCCACGTAATGGACGAGGCCGAGCGCTGCGACGTGCTGGGCTTCGTCCGCGACGGGCGGCTGCTGGCGAGCGACAGCCCGGCCGCGCTGCGGCAGTTGACCGGCCAGACGAGCCTGGAGGACGCGTTCCTGGTGCTGGCCGGCGAGCCGGCCGCCATCGCCGAAGGGGGTGTCCGATGAGCCGCCGCCGCGTGCTGGCCCTGGCGAAGCGCATCGTCCACCAGTTCCGGCGCGACCACCGCAGCCTGTTCCTGCTCATCGTCGTGCCGATCATCGTGCTGTCGCTGCTGGGTTGGATCTACCGCGGCTCGGCACGCTCGGTCACCGTGGCGGTCGTCGACCAGGGGTCGAGCCCACTGGCCGCCCAGATCGTCCAGGGACTGCAGCAGGATGGCACCGTCAAGGTGCGGCAGATGGACGCCGCCGCGGCGACGAGCGCGGTCGACCGGGGCGACGTCGACGCCGTGCTGACGCTGCCGGCGGACCTGAAGGTAACCCTCGGCGCGCCGCCCCAGCAGATCCAGCTCACGCTCGAGGGGTCCGATCCCGGCACGACCGGCACCGTGCTCGCCGCGCTCAACCGGACGCTGCCCCAGACCATCGTCAAGGCGGTCAGCCCGGCCGGGCTGCCGATCCAGCTCGCCCCGGTCTTCCTGCACGGCGGGCCGCAGTTCGACCAGCTCGACTACTTCGCGCCGGTCTTCATCGGGTTCTTCGGCTTCTTCTTCGTCTTCCTGCTGACGTCGGTCTCGTTCCTGCGCGAGCGGATGGAGGGGAGCATCGAGCGGCTGATCGTCTCGCCGCTCTCCCGGGGCGAGATCGTGCTGGGCTACGTGCTGGGCTTCGCGCTCTTCGCCACGCTGCAGTCGGTCGTCATGGTCCTGTTCGCGGTCTACGTGCTGCGGATCCACTACGCCGGGCACATCGGGCTGGTCTTCCTCTTCACCATCCTGCTGACGCTCGGCGCGGTCAACCTGGGCATCTTCCTGTCGACCTTCGCCCGCACCGAGCTGCAGGTGGTCCAGTTCATCCCGATCGTGATCGTGCCGCAGGGGCTGCTATCTGGCATCATCTGGCCGATAGCCGCGCTGCCCCGGCCGCTGCAGTGGCTATCCGACGTGATGCCGCTGACCTACGCCAACCAGGCGCTGCGCGGGGTGATGATCCGCGGCGACGGCCTCGCCAGCCTGTGGGTCAACGTGACGGTGCTGGTCGGCTTCGCCGTGCTGATGGTGGTCCTCGGCACCTCGACGCTGCGGCGCGAGACGGCCTGACACGCGGTCGGGCCTCCACGACGCGCGAGCATGCGGAGTTGGACGAGGTCCGGACGAGGGCCGGACGACGGTTTTCCGCGGCGGGACGCCGAAAACGGGCAGGTCGTCCGGGTGGCTGCGAGCCCGGGGGTGACGCGGCCAGGACGACGGGCGGCACGTCACGGCCTGTAGGGGCAGGTTTGAAACCTGCCCTCGTGTCGGGGCACGACGCAGCGCTCCCGCGTAACCCGCGCCGCGGTGGGCTAACACACCAGCGTGCCGTGTAGGGACGGCCCCCCGTGGCCGCCCGTCCCGCCGCAGTCGAGATGCTGGGCAGACACGGGGGTCTGCCCCTGAAGAGTGAGGTCCCGTGATCGGGCGTGACTACATCCTGCGATTGATCGAACAGCTCGGCGAGGTCGTGAACGCGGTGCTGGCCACGGCCGGCCGCCTGCGCGACAACGGCGAGCTCAACCAGGCGGACGCGGTCATCGACGCCGCGCTGCAGCGGCTCTTCGGGCTAAGCCTGGAGGCCACCGAGACACTGCCGAGCGAGACCCTGCTGGCGCTGCTGCGTCTCAACCAGCCCTCGTCCACGGACGAGCCGCTGGTCGCTATTCGCATCACCGGCATGGCCCGGCTGATCGAGGCCGCGGCCGACATCTCCGTCGATGCCGGCGACCAGGACCTGGCGGACCAGCAGCGCATCAAGGCCCTGCAACTCCACCTGGCGGTGCTGACCGATGAGGAGCCGGGCTTCCCGGCCGCCGCCAACGCGGTCGATCCGCTGCTCGAGCAGGTGGCCGACCACGAGCTGCCGGTGCCGACCAAAGAGCAGCTCTGGCAGCACTTCGAGCACGTGGGGCACTACGCCAAGGCGGAGGACTGGATGTTCCACCTGCTGGACGACGAGCAGGCGGGAGGCGACGTGCCCGACCGCGCCATGTTCTTCTACCAGCGGCTGCTGGCGCTAGGCGACGAGGAACTGGAGCGCGGCAACCTGCCGCGCGAGGAGGTCCTGGCCGGGCTGGAGCACGTGCAGGCGCTCCCCCGCTACTACTCGTAGGCGGCGAACCGGCGATGTCGACGCGGATCGCGGCCGGCTCGCTCAACCCGGTCAAGCGCGCGGCCGTCGAGCGGGCGGCGCGCGCCTTCTTCTCCGACGCCATAGTCGAGCCGGCGGACGTGTCCTCCGGCGTGCCGGCGCAGCCGTGGGGCGACGACGAGACGGCCCGCGGAGCCCGCGAGCGGGCGGTCGGCGCGCGCGCGGCGGCGGACGCCGACTACGGCGTGGGGGTCGAGTCCGGCGTGGCGGAGGGGCCGGGCGGGCAGCTCTATGCCGTCTCCTGGGCGGCGGCGGTCGACCGCGCGGGCCACGTCGGCTACGGCGCGAGCGAGCGCTTCCCGCTGCCGGAGGCGGTGGCGGCGGCGCTGCGGGTGGGCGGTGAGCTGGGTCCGGTGATCGACGACGTCGTGGGCGAGCCGGGTCTGGCGCGCCGCGCGGGCGCGGTCGGCCTGCTGACCGGCGGCCGGCGCGACCGCACCGAGATCCTCTGCGTCGCCTGCCTGCACGCCCTGGCCGCGCTGCTCGAGGTGTGGCGGGAGCGGGGCCACCCGGTCGTCGGCTGACTGCCGAGCGGTCCCCGGCGCGCCGCGACACCGACACCGGCATCGCGCGGGGCTGAAGCCACCGCGCTACCGGACGAAGCCGGCCGAGGCCGGCTGGGACCTGGACGATCCCCGCGGAACGTCGTAGCCCCGTGCCCATCCCCCGCCCCCGTCGCCGTCGAACCGGGCCGCCTGGGGCTCGGCCGTCCGCCTTCATCGACACTACTCGTTGACAGCCACGGCGCGGTTGGCTACACCTTGCCCGTCGCGACAATCGTTGACGGGAAGGGGACCGCATGACGGCCGACAGTACGGTCGAGGAATTGCAGCGCGTGACCGAGGATGCGCGCACGCGCTGGCAGGTGCCGGGACTGGCCGTGGGCATCCTGCACGACGGCGGGGTCGAGACCTTCGCCGGCGGCGTGGCCAGCCTGGAGACCGGGCAACCGGTCACGCCGGACACGCTGTTCCAGATCGGCTCGATCTCCAAGGTCTTCTGCACGACCGTGCTGATGACGCTGGTCGACGAGGGCAAGGTCGAGCTGGACGCGCCGATCGGGCGCTACCTGCCGGAGCTGACGCTCTCCGAGCCCGGCCTGACCGAGGCGATCACGGTGCGCCACCTGGTGACCCACCAGAGCGGCATCTGGGGCGACTACTTCGACGACTTCGGCTGGGGTGACGACGCGCTGCGCCGCGCCGTGGCCAACATCCATACGCTGCGGCAGACCTACCGGCCCGGCGAGCTGTGGAGCTACTGCAACGCCGGCTTCGAGATCGCGGGGGCGATCATCGAGCAGGTCACGGGCCGGCTCTACGAGGAGGTCGCGCGCGAGCGGCTGCTCGAGCCGCTGGGGCTGGCGCACACGTTCTTCTTCCCGCACGAGGTCTTTGCCTATCCCCACGCGGTCGGCCACGTCGAGGAGGTGCCCAAGAGCGGCGACTTCTCGGTGGCACGGGAGTACTGGCTGAGCCGCGCCCTCAGCCCGGTGGGGAGCATCCTGTCGACGGTGGCCGACCTGCTGACCTTCGCCCGCTTCCACATGGGCGACGGCACGTTCGAGGGCCGGCGCATCCTCAGCCCCGCGGCGATCGAGGCCATGCGGACGCCCCGGGTGCCGGCGGACCGCGCGGACCGCTTCTGGGGGCTGGGCTGGGGCGTCAGCCTGCTCGGTGACGTGAGGGTGCTGAACCACACCGGCGGGACGAACGGGTTCGCGGCCCTGCTGGTGGCGGTACCGGACCGGCAGTTCGCGCTGGCGGTGCTGACCAACGGCAGCAGCGGCCCGGCTGCCTTCCGC
>DATKRJ010000550.1:0-2294 GCA_035532355.1 Thermomicrobiaceae bacterium
GCGGAGCAGCGCGGCGGGATCGGCGTCGTGGTCTGATACGATCGATATCATAGGATGCTCGGTCTACCGCACTCGGTTGCGGATTGCGGGTTTCGGATCAGCCCGATGGCGACTCAGAACTCGAATTCACGCACCGTACGCGAGACCCGGGCGACCGCGGAGACCGCGCCGCTGATGCGCGCGGGCATCGCGACCGGCGCGGTCGCCCGCCCATCCGCCCGCGGCTACAGCCGGCGGGCTGACTCCCGCAAGCCCACTGCAGGGGCTCGGAGAGAACGGCTCGCTCCCCGACCGCGCCAGCAACCCAGCCGGCTTATGGTCTTTGACGAATAAATCCGGTATGCGGCGGCCGGCGAATCGACCCATGATGGCCGGCAGCGTCGCACGGGCGGGCGGCCGTTGTACCGACGTATTTTGTCAATGACCATCAACCGGCTTCGTCCGCTAGCGCGTGGGCTTCAGCCCCGCGCCGACGGGCTCCGCACGTCGGGACTCGCTCGCCGCGCCCCCGCGCGCATGCGGCCCCGCACGCCACGGCCCGCCGGCGTCACCGGCCACGCGCCCAGCGCGCCCGAGCGTCGCGCGCGGGATCAATCGCGCCCCGGCCCGTCCCGGCGCGGGCCTGCCTGCCAGAGGCCGATGACGTTGCCGGCCGGGTCGCGGACCCGGGCGACCCACAGGCTGCCCTCCGGGTCCGGCCCGCCGAGCAGCATCCCGCCGTGCGCGGCGACGCGCGCGAGGGCGCCGTCGATGTCCTCGACGTAGCAGTAGGGCAGCAGGCCCGGCTCCGGCGCGGCGGCGCGGCCCGTCGTCCAGCGGCCGATGAGGTGACCGGTCACGTCGCGAAAGCGGGCGTCGCCCGGGGAGCGCCAGTCGACGTCCCAGCCGAGGACGCCCGCGTAGAAGGCGGCCGAGCGCTCGGGGTCGGTAGCCGGGATCTCCAGGTAGGACAGCCCGCCGGGCCGCATCAGGTTTGCCTCGACCCCGGGGTCGTCGGTCGCGGCGGAGTCGGTGGGGCGCTGGCTCACGTCGGCTTCCTTCCGCTGAAACGTGTGCCGTGTGGGCGTCGCGGCGCCGGGGGGCACCGTGACGCGCTAGATGTCACCGTAGATCCCGGGCAGGCCGTAGCTGCCCAGGGCCAGCGACAGCTCGCCGGTGTGCATGATCTCGTGCTCGAGGACGTGCCAGATGATCCAGCGGCGGCTGAGCTCGCCGAACATCTCCCGCTCCGCCTGGCTCATGACGGCCGGCGGCGGGAAGGTCTGCCCGAGGTCGTCGGCGGTCCAGCACGCGAGCGCGCCGGCGATCATCTGCCAGGACGCCTCGAGCCCGGCCACCAGCTCGGGCGTGTCCAGCGGGGCCTGCTCCACCGGGTCGGCCGGATCCCAGTGGGCGATGGGGGCCAGGTCGGGGCTCCCCTCGCCCATCCACAGCTGGAACCACCAGACGCGGTTGGCCGCCAGGTGCTGCAGCACCGTGCCGACCGACCAGTGGTGGGCGCCGGCCGGGAGCGCGAGCTGCTCGCGGGAGAGGGGCGCGATCATCCTGACGAGGTTCTTCTGAAAGGATCCCCAGCCCGAGTAGAACGTGGAGAGCGGCAGCGTCTGGTCGGGCATGCGTTCAGGCTCCTCTCGTGTCGTGTCGCTTCGCGTCGGGGTACGGCGGGGACGGCGGCGGGGCGGCAACGCTGCCGCCCCGCGCGTCGTCTCGATGGGCTAGCCGCCGGCGATGGCGCCGACGATCAGGAAGGGTTCCTGGCCCGCGGCCACTGCGGCGGGCACCGGGGCGTCGGGCGACTCGTGCGACAGATCCTCCTGACAGGCGAAGAAGCGCAGGAAGGGCCGTCGCCGGTCGGTGGCGCTGTCACGGATGGTCCCGCGCAGCATCGGGTAGCGCGTCTCGATCGCGTCGATGATCGCGCGCTGGGTGACGACACCCGTGACCTCGATCTGCACCTCCTTGCCGGTCCTCGCCAGCGTCTGCAGGTGGTGCGGCAGGCGGACGCGGATCATGACAGCGTCTGGACTTCGACCGACGTAACGGCCGGCAGGTCGCGCACGATCGCGTTCCAGGTGTCGCCGCCGTCGGCCGAGGCGTAGACCTGCCCGCCGGTGGTGCCGAAGTAGATGCCGCACGAGTCGAGCCGGTCGACGGCCATGGCGTCGCGCAGCACGTTGACGTAGCAGTCGCTCTGCGGCAGGCCGTTGGTCAGCGCCTCCCACTCGTTGCCGCCGGTGCGGCTGCGGTAGACGCGCAGCTTGCCCTCGGGCGGGAAGTGCTCGGAGTCGCTCTTG
>DATKRJ010000551.1:0-13998 GCA_035532355.1 Thermomicrobiaceae bacterium
ACCGGCCTGCGCGGGATGTTCATGACCACCGGCGGCGTGCTCGGCACCGCGGCGATCGTGCTGATCCTGGCGCACTACAAGGACCAGGCGCAGGGGATGCAGGTGATCCTCCACGGCCTGTCGTTCCTGATCCTGCTGGTCATCCCGCCCGTCTTCCTGATTCCCGACGGGGCGCGCTTGCGTCGCGGCGCGCGGACCGTTCCGGTGCACGAGGAGCCGCTGTTCCTCGAGTAATCGGTGGCCAGCGACGTCCGGCGTTGCCTCATCGTGTTCCGGCGATCCCACTGGTGGCGTATGCGATACTCGAGGTGCCGGCTGATGGAGCCGCGCGCTACCCGCTGCGAGCCGCCAGTGGTGCTCCGCGTTCCCCGATGGCGGCGGTGAGCGAAGGAGGGGTGCATGCGTGACGTCGTGATCGTCGGCGCCGCGGAGACCAGGTTCGGCAAGTCGGAGCTGGCGTACCGCGATCTCGCGGCGCAGGCCGGCCGCCACGCGATGGACGATGCCGGAATCGACTCGGACGAGATCGAGGCGTTCTTTCTCGGAACCTTCTCCCCGGGAACCTTCATCCACCAGGAACACGCGGCCCCGTTGATCGCCCACGAGCTCGGGCTGGCGCACGTGCCCAGTACCCGGACCGAGAACGCCTGCGCCTCGGGCTCGACGGCTTTCCTGAGCGCCATCTACGCCATCGCCGCGGGCGCGCACGACGTGGTGCTGGTGGTCGGGGCGGAGAAGATGACCGCGACCCCGGTCGCGGAGACGACGTCGATCCTGGCCGAGGCCGCCGACTGGGAGAACGAGAGCAAAGTAGGACTTACTTTCCCGGGCGCCTACGCCCTGATTGCCCGAGCGTACATGCACAAGTACGGCAAAACGCGGGACATCCTGGATGCCGTGGCGATCAAGAACCACCGCAACGCGATGGGTAACCCCTACGCCCAGTTCCACAAGCTCATCGGACCCGAGGACATCGCGAGGTCGGCGATGGTAGCCGACCCGCTCACACTCTATGACTGCTCGCCGATCAGCGACGGCGCCGCGGCGGTGGTCGTCGTGGCCGCCGACGTAGCCGAGCGCTTCAAGCGGCCGGGGGTGCGCGTGCTCGGCTTCGGCCAGTCCTCGGACTCGCTGGCGCTCTACAAGCACGACGAGCTGACGACGCTGCCGGCCGCGCGGCGGGCCGGCGAGCGTGCCTACCGCATGGCCGGGCTGGCTCCCGAGGACGTCGACCTGGCCGAGGTCCACGACTGCTTCACCATCGCCGAGATCGTGGCCACCGAGGACCTGGGTTTCTTCGGTCCGGGCGAAGGCGGCGACGCGGTCAAGGCCGGCGTGACCGGGCGTGACGGTCGGATCCCGGTGAATCCGAGTGGCGGGCTGAAGGCCAAGGGGCACCCCGTCGGCGCTACCGGCGTCAGCCAGCTGGTGGAGGCCGCGTTCCAGCTACGCGGCGAGGCGGGCGAGCGCCAGGTGGACGGCGCGGAGATCGCGCTGACCCACAACGTGGGCGGCTCCGGCGCGACCTGCGTGGTGACGATTCTGGGGAGGCCCGCGTGACAGCCGAGTCGAGCGCCGCAACCGATTTGACCGGCACGGTGATCACCTACACGGTGATCTACGTCCCGACGCCGGAGTTCGCCGGTGAGGCCCCGTACGGCCTGGCCGTCATCGAGACGCCGGCCGGCGAGCGGCAGATGGTGCGCGTGGGCGGCGTCACTGAGCACCCGCTCAGCATCGGCGGCGGCGTGGTCTACGACCACGAGGACACGCACGGGGCGGTCTATCGCGCCGCGTGACCTCGGCGCGAGTCCGCCACACGACCGAGGGGACCGGCGCGGCGTTCGAGCCCGCCGGTCTTGTGTCCTCCAGCCTGTCTCTCCAGTTCGACGTGCGAACGCCGCCGCGCCTTGGGCGCGCCGCTTGCGATCGCGTCCCCTGAGGACTCGGTGTGTGGCCCGCAGGTCCGTCCACGGGGCCGCGCACCGGCGCGGGCATTGCCCGGACAAGGAGTGCGGTATGGTCACTCAGAGCGTGCAGCGCGCGGTCGACCTCTTTGGCCGCCAGTCGTGGGCGAAACCGGTCGACAGCGCGCTGGCGAACCTGGTTACGCAAGCCTTCGCGGCGGCCGGCCCGGCGGGAGCGAAGGCCAAAGACTTCCTGAACGGCACCTGGCTGGGCCATCCGCTGCACCCGGTGTTGACCGACGTGCCGCTCGGCGCCTGGACGGCCGCCTGCGTGCTCGACGCGATGGACACCGTGAGCGGGAGGCGGGAGTTCCAGGCGGGTGCCGACACGGCCATCGTGGTGGGGATCGCGGGCGCGCTGGGTGCGGCCCTGAGCGGGCTGGCCGACTGGCAGTACCTGGTGGACCAGCCGCGCCGCGAGGGATTGCTCCACGGACTGCTGAATATCGGCGCGCTGGGCCTGTATACCGCGTCGTACGGGCTGCGTCGGACCGGCGCGCGCGGAGCCGGACAGGTGGCGTCGTTCCTGGGCTTCAGCCTGGCTTCCGTGTCGGCCTACCTCGGCGGAGACCTGGTCTACAAGGACCAGTCCGGAGTCGACCACGCGCCGACCGAAACCATGCCGCGGCGCTTCACCCCGGTGATGGCCGAGGCGGACCTTGCGGAGGGCAAGCTCACGAAGGCGGAAGCCAACGGCACCGCGGTGCTGCTCTACCGGCGCGGCGACCACATCAATGCCGTCGCGGAGACCTGCAGCCACCTGGGCGGACCGCTCAGCGAGGGAGAGGCAGCGGACGGGAGCGTGATTTGCCCGTGGCACGGTTCGCGGTTCTCGCTCGAGGATGGGCACGTCATCAACGGTCCCGCGACCTTCCCGCAGCCATGCTTCGAGACGCGGGTGCGCGAGGGTCAGATCGAGGTACGGCTGGCGCGGTAAGGCGGCGACTGCCGCGCGTCAGGACGCGCCGATCACGGTGCCAACGCGTGCTCGGCCAGACCGGCCAGCAGCAGGACCAGCAGGGCGACGACCAGGAGCCCGCGCCACCCGGCGACGGTCCAGGTGAAGCGCTCGAAGCGCTCGGTGAGCTGCTCGACGCCGGCCATGGCTCGCTCGAAATCGGCCGCGGCGACCCGCAAGGCTGCCGGCTGGTTCCGCCGGGGGACGGCAGCACGGACGCGTGGGAGCGAGGCGGTGGTGTTGGTGGGTCGGGCGAGGGTGGCCGCGTCATCGAGCGCCCGGGAGAATTCCCAGACCGAGGCGAAGCGGTCGAGGGGATCGGCAGCGATCGCCCGCTGAATGACAACGGCCAGCGCGGGCGGCAGGTCGGACGCGTCGACCTCGCGAGGCGACTCCGGACGCAGCCCCGTCAGCATCTCGTGCAGGATGACGCCCACGGCGTAGATGTCGGCCGGCGGGCCGACGGGCGCTCCCGCGCGCTGCTCCGGCGCCATATAGGGCGGTGTCCCGGCGACGTGGTCGCCGTCGATGAGATACGACTCGCCCACGACCGACGCCGCGCCGAAGTCGACGATGCGGGGCACGCCGGTGCGCCGCTCGACAATGACGTTCCCAGGTTTGAGGTCCAACACCAGCACGCGTTGTCGATGCACCTCGTCGAGCCCCGCCAGGATCTGCCGCATCAGCGGTAGCGCCTCGGCAACGGGCAGCGGGCCGTGCTCCGCGAGGTGCGCGCCCAGGCTCCTGCCGGGCACCCACTCCATAACGAGGAACGGGAGGTCATGATGGAAACCGCTCTCGAGCACCCGAACCACGTTGCGGTGACGGACGCGCGCTGCGATCGCGGCCTCGCGCTCGAAGCGCCGGACTGCCTCCGGGTTCCGTGCCTGCTCCCGGTCGAGGATCTTGATCGCGACCAACCGGTCGTCGGGGTCCGCGGCGAGGTGTACCCGGGCCGAGCCTCCGGTCCCAAGCACGCTGATCAGCCGGTATCTCCCCGCCAGTCGGGTCGTCGAGCCCGTCTGCACGTCACCCCTCGATAGCCGCGGCGCGCGGCCCGATCGTGCGGCGAGTATATCGCTGCCGCTGGCGCGCGACGACGAGACTGCCCGACTGGGATCGCCTGTCCCGCGGCCCGTGTCGTGCGTCAGCGTGCCCGCCAGCAGTTGGGGTCGTGGCGGGCGGGGAGCTTGCCGACCGCCTGGAGGAAGCTCTCGCAGGTGGTCGGGCCGAAGAACGCCAGGTGTGGCCGCAGGGTCCGGTAGAGCTCGGTGGGATCGGCGGGAGCGGCGCTGATCCAGGCGTGGACCGAGCGGTGGTCGTCACGGATGGCCCGCAGCGCGGCGGCGTTGTGGATGGTCGCCACGATCTTGCCGCGATGGCGGACGATGCCCGGATCGGCCAGGAGTCGCACAACGTCGGCGTCGTCATAGGCCGCGACGGCGTCGAGGGCGAAGTCGGCAAACGCTCTCCGGAAGGCCTCGCGCTTGCTCAGCACGGTCCGCCAGGAGAGTCCGGCCTGGAAGACCTCCAGGGTCAGCGCCTCGAGGTAGCCGCCGTCGGATCCCGGTGGGCGGCCCCATTCGTCGTCGTGGTACGCGGCCATGGCCGCGTTGCCCGTTGCCCAGGCGCAGCGCGCCGGTGCGGAATCCACGTTCACCACGTCGCTCCTAGCCGTGTATTCCGGCTCCCGGTGATGATCCGCGCCGGTGCGGGAAGCGTACTACGGGCAGATCCCGTTGTAGTATGGAGACGAGAAAGCGGGACGGGGAGGCGCCATGCCCCACGGGCCGGTTGCGCTGTTCGGGTCCGGAGAGACGTCCAAGCGCGGGCGCCAGGTTCACCACGCGCTCATGGCGCGCCTGCCGGCCCCGGTGCGGGTCGCCATCGTCGAGACGCCGGCCGGCTTTCAGCCCAACGTCGCGGCGATCTCCGAGCGCCTGCGCGCCTTTTTCGAGCACAGCCTGGTCGGCTTCAGTCCTCAGGTGCGCATCGTGGCGGCACGACGGCGCGGCGGAGTCTACGACCCCGACTCACCGGCCATCGTGGCACCGCTCGCGGACGCCAACTACATCTTCTCCGGTCCGGGGAGCCCGAGCTACGCGAGTCGACAGCTGGCCGGCACGCTGACCCTGGAGAAAATCCGCGGGCGCTGGTCGAGTGGCGCCGTGCTGTCGCTGGCGAGCGCGGCGGCCATCGCCAGCGGGCGCTTCGCGCTGCCGGTGTACGAGATCTACAAGGCCGGCGAGGACCTCTGCTGGCTCCCCGGGCTCGACCTCTTCCGGGACATCGGACTGGATCTCACAGTACTGTGCCACTGGAACAACACCGAGGGCGGCGCCGAACTGGACACGAGCCGCTGCTTCATGGGCGTCGACCGCTTTCGCTACCTGCGACGTATGCTGCCGCCCGACACGGCGATCCTGGCCATCGACGAGCACACCGCCTGCGTGCTCGATCCGGCGACGGAGACCGCGTGTGTCTCCGGCGTCGGCGGCGTCACGGTCATCCGCGGGGACCGGGAGGACGTCTACCCGGACGAGGCCATCTTCCCGTTCGAGCAGCTGCGCCGGCTGTCCTGAGGGCAACGCACGCATCCCACAACCGGGCGCCAGCAGTCGATCCTCACCACCTATCGCTGACTGGCGAGGAAGCTAACGTTGGATACGTAGATCGTCCCGGCCCGGCCCGATCGGGCCGGTATTGAGGATCTCAGTCTGCAAGCCGTCGTGATTGACGCGGGTGACCGCCCCGGTCATCGCCGCGGGCGCGGCGGCCGCCGCACCGGCCGACGCCGCGAGCAGTGCCAGGGCAGCCACGATCGACCATCGCTGGCGCGCCTGCTCCTCAATCTCACGTGCCGCACTCACGCGCCGCAGGAAGCGCGGCTCTCCGGGGTTCCCGGACACGCCGAACCGGCCCGCGGACCTTATCGAGGAGTCTGCTTGTCGCGACCGATGGGTGAGAGACGATCAGTGCGGCAGAGCAGTGATCGTCGCAGATGTCTACGTTGTCAGCCGAGCAAACCGGCCGTGGCGCGCGATCGGTCAGTCGGCGACATGCGTGGACGGGCGCGGACTCGAGCGGAGACGATGCCGCGTCTCGGGCGCGAAGCGGGCGAAGGTGAGCCCCGACAGCAGCAGCAGGACGCCCGCCCCATAGAGCGCGGTGCTGCCGCCGAACGCGTCGGCGGACCAGCCGATGAGCGCCGGCCCAATCACGTAGCCGGCGTCGCCGAGCATGCGGTAGGCGCCCATCGCCGCCGCGTTCATGCCGGGCGGGGCGACATCGACGGCGTACGCCGGGGGCGCCGAGCCGGCGACGCCCGCGGCAAACGCCCAGCAGGCGCAACTGAACAGGAACCAGCCGAAGTTCGGTGCCAGCGTGAAGAGGACCATAGCGATCGCGCCCATGACCGTCGACGGCACGATGACGGACTTGCGGCCGAAGTGGTCGACCAGGACGCCCGCGGGATAGGCCACGGCGAGCCCGCCCAGGCTAACCAGCGAGAGCCCGACGCCGATCTGTGACTCGGACAGCCCCAGCTGCGTCTTGGCGATCTGCGGGACGAGGTTGAACAGGGCGCCGGCCCGGGCAAACGAGTTCGCCAGCGCGACGAAGCCGACGAGGAGGAAGGCCGGCGTGGAGCCGAGCGCGCGGATCTGGCCGGCAAAGCCGGGCCGCACGATCCCCTCACCCGCCGCGGAGACGCCGGTGCGGCGCGTCTCGGGCACCGCGACGAAGGCCAGTGCGGCGACCAGACCGCCGAGGGCGGCATAGGTCAGGAACGGCACCCGGATGCCGGCATGCTGGGCAAGGAACCCGCCGGGGAGCGGGCCGATGCCGACCGCCAGCAGGAACACCGACTGGTAGATCGCCATCGTCCGGCCGCGGTTCTCGGGTGTGGCGACGTCGGCGGCCATAATCTGGCCGGAGGTCAGCACCATCGAGGCGCCGCTCCCGGCAACGAAACGCGCGAGGAGGAAGAACGGGTAGGAGGGGGCCAGCGCGCACAGGATGTTGCCGACGACGGTGATGAGGCCGCCGAGCGCCATTGAACGGCGGCGCCCCGCGGCGTCGGCCAGTTGCCCGGCCGGCACGTTGATCAGGAAGCGCGCCAGGCCGTAGACCGCGACCGCCAGCCCGATGGCCGCCTTGGACACGCCGAACGTCGCGGCGTAGATCGGCACGACCGGGACGATGCCGCCGAACCCCAGCTGGTTGACGGCGATGGCCAGGCAGACCCAGGCCAGCACGCGGTTCCGCCGGTACCACTCGATCAGTCGCCGCGCGCGATCCATGCTTCCTCCGGCCCTCGGTACGCCACGCGCGCGGGCCACGGTCGGCACGACGGGGCCGCCATCTCCGTTCGGACGTCCGGGTACGATACCATGGCTGCCGCCGTCGCGCGCCCATGGTCGGCGTCGTCGCGGCAGCCGTCCGTCCGGAACGGGTAGGCAGTGGAGAGGAGAGGCAAATGCCGTACGCGGATGCCGACGGGGTTCGGCTGTACTACGAGAGCGCGGGCGAGGGGCTGCCGCTGATCCTGCACGGCCACGGGCACATGGCCTGGATGCCGTTTCAGGTGCCGTACTTCTCGCAGTTCTACCGGGTGATCGTGTTCGACCGACGCGGTACCGGCCGCTCGGACGACCCGCCCGGCCCCTGGACGGCCGCCGACCTGGCGCGTGACATCCGGGGACTGATGGACGCCCTGGGGATCGAGCGCGCCATCGTGGGGGGTGCGTCGCTCGGCGGGGTGGTGTCGTCGCAGTTTGGCCTCGACTACCCCGAGCGGGCGCTGGCACTCGTCGTCGGCCACACCGTGCCGTACCTCTGGCCGCTGGGCAGGCAGTGGCTGGAGGAAGAGATCGCGGCGGCCGCCGCAGGCGGACCGGTCATCGTGCGGCAGCCGCGCTCGTACGAGTGGGAGGAGGTCGGCCCGACGACGGCGATCGAGGGCTTCGCCGAGACGCTCGCGGGGCGCTACATGGCGACATTGAACCGGGGGCTGGGTAGCCCGGAGGCCACCATCAAGATGCTCGAGGTGCTGCGTGACTGGGACCAGCGGCCGCGCAATGGAGAGATGCGCCGGCTCGCCGTGCCGGTGCTGGTGATCGTGGGCGGCAACGAGCCGCAGAAGACGATCGAGCTCTCCTACGAGTGGCACCTGCAGTTCGGCACCTCCGACTACGTCATCCTGCCGAACACGCACCACGGAGCGGTGCGGGAGAACCCGATCGGCTGGAATCGCGCGGTGCACGGCTTCCTCCAGCGACACGGGCTGTGACGGCCGCCGGTTATCGACGGGAGGGTACGGGGTTGGACACGACGACAGCCGGCCGCGAGCAGATCGAGGAGCGGCTGCGGGAGGCGTGCGGGCTTGACACGCCCTGGGCGCTGGTGGAGCGCTTCAGCACGCTGGTTCGCCTGGCCGGCAGCGAGCCGGAGCGCGAGGCGGTCGCCTACGTGATGGGCGAGCTCGACCGCCTCGGCGTGCCGTATACGCTGCACACGCCGGTGCGCTACATCAGCTGGCCGCTCGGAGCGACGCTGCGGACGCTGGGGGGCGACCCGCTGGTGGCGCGGCCGAAGACGGTGTCGTTCTCGGTCTCGACCGGCGGTGTTGAGCGCGAGGGAGACCTGGTCCACCTGTCGACCGGCTACGCGGAGGACGCGACGTCGCTGTTCGACCTGGGTGAGGTCGGCGACGTCGACGTGCGCGGCAAGGTCGTGATCACCGAGGGCATACCGATCGAGACCAAGGTCGCCGAGATCACCCGGCGCGGGGCGATCGCGGCGATCTTCGCCGGCCAGGGCACGCGCATCCACGAGGGAATCTGCAGCGACGTGTGGGGCTCGCCGGACCTGGAGTCGCTCCGGCGCTACCCGGCGATCCCGCTGCTGGCGATCAACGAGCCGGACGGGCAGGCGCTGATCGAGCGGGCGCGGCGGGGCGGCTGCCGGGTCGCGCTCTCGACCGACGTCGACACACGCTGGCGCGAGATCCCGGTGCTGGTGGCCGAAATACAGGGGGCAACCGTGCCCGACGAGTTCGTGCTCGTCCACGGGCACCTCGACTCCTGGCACGTCGGGGTGGGCGACAACGCGACCGGCGACGCCACGCTGCTCGAGCTGGCGCGGGTGTTCCATCAGTTCCGGAGCCAGCTGGCGCGCAGCATCCGCATCGCCTGGTGGTCGGGCCACTCCCAGGGACGCTACGCCGGATCGGGGTGGTACGCCGACGCCTTCGCGATCGACCTGGCCGAGAACTGCGTGGCCCACGTCAACTGCGACTCACCGGGCTGCCGCTGGGCCACCGAGTATCGTGACGTGCCCTGGACCGAGGAGGCGGGACCCGTGGCGACGGCGGCGGTGCGCGTTGCGACCGGGGAGCCGGTGACCCGTGCCCGGGCCTCGCGGGCCGGCGACTGGTCCTTCAACAACCTGGGCCTGAGCGGCCTGTTCATGCTCAGCAGCTCGATGCCGGAGTCGGTGCGGGTCGAGAAGGGCTACTACGCGGTCGGTGGCTGCGGCGGGAACATCGAGTGGCACACCGAGGACGACACGCTGGAGATCGCCGACCGCGACGTCCTGCTGCGCGACATCCGCGTCTACGCGACGGCGGGCTGGCGCCTGGCGACCGCGCCGGTCCCAGAGCTCGACTTCCGGCTCACGCTGGACGAGATGGGACGGACGCTGACCGGCTACCAGGTGATCGCGGGGGAACGCTTCGACCTGGGGCGGGCCGACGCCGACCTGGCCGCGCTGCGCGCCGACCTCGACTACTTCTACCGCCGGCTCGATGAACAGGACCTGACGGACGCGGCGGACCCGGTCGCGCGCCGGGCGAGCCTGGTCCAGCGGAAGCTGGCGCGCATCCTCCTACCCGTGCACAACGCGCGGCTGGGGCGCTTTCGTCAGGACCCGGCCGACGTCTCACCGCCGTTGCCGGAGCTGGAGGTCGTGAGGCGGCTGGCGGCTGCCGAGGCCGGCTCCGACGTGGCGCAGGCGGCGAGGATCAGCCTGGAGCGTGGATTGAACCGGCTGATCTGGGCGCTGCGGCGCGCGGACGAGGTGGTCACCGGCGCGGGGGTGGTCGAGGCCTGATGAGCCCGGCTCAGGTCTGGTACGGGCTGAGGGCGTCGCGCGAGGCGTCGCCGATGAAGTTGAAGCTGAGCACGGTGAGCAGGATGAACAGGCCCGGCCAGAGTGCGAGCAGCGGGGCGGCGAAGACGTAGCTCTGCGCGTTGCTGAGCATGTTGCCCCACGAGGCGGTCGGCGGCTGCACGCCGACGCCGAGGTAGCTGAGCGCCGACTCGATCAGGATTGCCTGGCCCACCCCCAGGGTGGACGCGACGAGCATCGACGGGAACGCCTGCGGGAGGACGTGGCGCACGAGCAGGCGCAGCCGGGTCGCACCGAGGACACGCGCGGCGGTGACGAAGTCGAGGTTGGCGGTCCGGAGGACCTCGCTGCGGACGACGCGCGCGGTGGCCATCCAGCTCGACAGACCGATCGCCAGGATGATCGTGGGGACACTCGAGCCCACCGAGGCGAGCACGGCGAGGAGCAGGAAGAAGACGGGGATGGCCAGCATGGCGTCGGTCAGACGCATGCCGATCGCGTCAGCGGCGCCGCCGAAGAACCCGGAGACCGCGCCCACCGCGGTGCCGAAGGTGACCGAGAGCAGCATCGCGATGATGCCGATCGCGAGGGAGATGCGCGCACCGTAGAGCAGACGGCTGAACTCGTCGCGCGCGCTCTGGTCGGTGCCGACCCAATGGGCCGCGGAGGGAGGCTGCAGCTCCTGGCCGATGATGATGCGGTCGGGCGCGTAGCGGGTCAGCAGCGGCGCGAAGACTGCCGCCAGCACGATGGCCACCAGATAGACCACCGCCGCGGCCGCGAACGGGTTGCGCGCGAACCGACGCCAGAGACCCGGCCGGCCCGCACGGGACGGGCTTCTGAGGACGTCCCGCGTCGTGGGATCATCGCGCGCGGTGCTGGCCATGCTCCTCCCTCACCGCGTGCCGGTCAGCTTGACCCGGGGATCCAGGAAGACGTAGCTCAGATCGGTCAGGAAGTTGGTGAGGATCACCAGGATCGACACCATCAGGGTGATCCCCATGATCACCGGGTAGTCGCGCTGCAAGGCCGAATCGACCGCGAGCTGCCCCATGCCGGGCCAGGCGAAGACGCTCTCGGTGATCGCCACGCCGCCGACGAGGCGCGGGACTCCGAGCGCCACGACCGTCACGACCGGGACGAGCGCGTTCCGCAGTCCGTGACGGTAGATCACGGCTCGTTCGCGCAACCCTTTGGCGCGCGCGACGCGCAGGAAGTCGGCGTTGAGGACCTCGATCATGCTCGAGCGCGTATAACGCGCGATCTGGGCCAGGTTGGCGGTAGCCAGCACGACGGCCGGCAGCACCAGGTGCTTGAGCCGGTCGATCAGCGTCGCGGCGGCGCCCAGCGTGACGGCCCCCGACGATGGGAGCAGGTGCCAGTCGATCGAGAAGAGGATGATCAGCATCAGGCCGAGCCAGAAGACCGGCACCGACATGCCGAAGAAGGTCAGCCCGGTCGCCAGGTGGTCGACGATGGAGTAGCGGCGCACGGCAGACACCACGCCGATGAGGACGCCGAAGACGACGGAGAGGAGCATCCCGGTGACGACCAACTCCAGCGTGAGTGGGATGCGGGAGATCACGACCTGGGAGACCGGGAGCCCTTGCCCATAGGACTTGCCGAGATTGCCGTGGAGCAGATTGCTGAGCCAGCGAAGGTACTGAACCGGGATCGGGTCGTCCAGCCCGAGCGCGCGCTGGGCCTCCTTGATCTGGGCGCCGGTCATGCCCGGCGCGAGCAATACGCCCGGGCCGCCCGGCGCGGCGTGGATCAGGGCAAACGTCAGCATACTCACGAAGACGAGCAGCACCACCGACTGGACCGTCCTGCTCAGGATGTAGCGCCCCATGCCTCCGCCTCACCACACGCGACTGCCGATGCGCCGGCGTGCCGGCTCTCTGGGGCCGGCACGCCGGACAACCGCGCTCCCCGGAGGAGCCGGCGCTAGGACGACATCCAGACCTTGCTCAGGTAGAGAAGGGCGTCGCGGTAGTCGGTCTCCGCCCAGCCCTGCACCCGCTTGTTGATGGCCTGGAGCTCGTGCGGGTGGTAGATGAAGTTCACTGCCTGGTCGTCGGCCAGGATCGTATAGAGCTGCTTGAACGTGGCCTTGCGCTTGTCGACGTCGAACGTGCTCATGGCCTGGTCGAACAGCTTATCGACGTCGGGGTTGGAGTAGGCCCACTCGTTGGTCGAGCCGTTGGTCTGCCAGTAAGAGTGCTGGTCGGGCGTGGCCGGGGTGACGTAGTAGTAGGCCATAGCCGTGAAGTCGTGCGTCACCCGGTAGCGGTTCTGCAGGTCGTTGAACTCCAGCGTCTGCAGCTTGGCGTCGATGCCGATGTCCTTGAAGTTCTGCTGCAGGATGAGGGCGGTCTGCTCGCGCTCGGGCTGGCCCTGGTCGGTGTAGAAGGTGAACTGATACTTCTGGCCGTCCTTGGCGAGGATGCCATCGGAGCCCTTCTTGAAGCCGGCGTCCGAGAGCATCTGACCGGCCTTGTTCGGGTCGTAGTCGAAAACCGGCAGGTCGGGAATGTACCACGCCTTGAGCGCAGGTGGCAGCGGACCGTTGCTGCGGTCGGCCTTGCCCTGGGTGACCTGCTTGATGATGCCCTGGACATCGATGGCGTAGGCCAGCGCCTGGCGCACGGCCTTCTGGCTGAACCAGGGCCCGAACTGCGGGTTCTTGTAGTAGCCGGCGAAGAAGCGGTAATCCATCAGCCCGCGCTCGATGATCTGCAGGTTGGACGTGCCCTGCAGGGTCGAGAGCTGGGCGAAGCTGGGGAAGGCGATGTCGAGCTCTCCGGTCTTGACCTGGGCAATCGTCGAGTTCTGGTCGCGGACAATCTTGTAGATGACCGAGTCGAGGTAGGGACGGCCCTCGTAGTAGTTCTCGTTGGCGACGACGGTGAAGTGGTCGCCGGGCACATGCTCGCCGAACTTGAAGGGGCCGGTGCCGACCGGGTGCTGGATGAAGTCCTGGGGGAAGGTCGTGCGGTCGAACTTCTGCCCCTGCAGCAGGTGCTGCGGCAGCATGAAGCAGAGGTAGCAGAGCAGTTCGACGAAGGACGAGTAGGGCGTCTTGGTCGTGACTTTGACAGTGTTGGCATCGACCGCGTCGATCGACGATACCGGCTCCAGGTTGCCAAGCAGGATGCTGTTGACGTTCGGGTCCTTGTACACCCCGAGGGTGTACTTGACGTCGTCGGCGGTGAACGGCTTGCCGTCGTGCCAGGTGACGCCCTTGCGCAGGTGGAAGGTCCAGGTCAGCCCGTCGGACGAGGTGTCCCAGCTCTCGGCGAGGTCCGGCTGCGGGGTCCAGTCGGTCGGGCTGTAGCGCACCAGGCCATTGAACAACGACTTGTTGACCATCAGGTTCTGGATGGCGCCGATGGGCGGCCAGGGCGTGATGTTGGCGTTGACGGGGATCTTGAAGGTGCCGCCGCGCTTGGGCGCCGGCCCGGAGCTGGCGGCCGGTGTGCTGGCGGCGCTCGCGCCGGTGCCGCCGGTGGACGGGGTGCTGCTCGTGGTCGGTGCGGACTGCGTCGACGTGGTGGACTGCGTCCCGGCGGGGGCCGTCGTCGGTGTCGACGACGAGCCGCCGCACGCGGCCAGCAGCGCGGTCCCGGCAGCCACTCCTGCTGCCGATGTGGTGAGCCTCAGGAAGGTCCGCCGGTCGAGCGGGGTGTCGAGAGAGCGGCCGTCGCGCTGGATACTCATCATTCCCCCTTATCGTGATGGTGCACTCGACTTCGGTGCGGTACCGATCCTCTCCTCCGCGGAATCAACCCGGGGATCGCGCGGCCGCGGCGGGAGCGGCCAGGGCGGCGGCCAGCCCGCGGACGTCGGTGAGCGACTCGAGGTCGCGGACGAGGTCCAGCGCGCGCCGGGCACCGCCCGTTCCCAGCGCAAGCGCGGCGCAGTCGAGGAACTTGGCCTCGAGCT
>DATKRJ010000552.1:0-2462 GCA_035532355.1 Thermomicrobiaceae bacterium
CGGGAGTGGCTGTCCCAGGTTTCTGGTGTTCCTCTCGGCTCGGCGCAGCGCACCCTGGACACCGCGGAACAACTTGTGGCCCAACCCGAGCTGGCCGGCGCCTTCAAGGCCGGCGACCTGTCGCCGGCTCAGGCGGCTGAGATCTCCTCCGCGGTGGCCGAGAACCCCGCGGCCGCCCCCCGGCTTCTGCGAACTTCTACCGGATGCGAAAGCGCGCGCTGCAGGCGATCGTCTCCACGCTCGTCTCGCAGGTCCGGGAGTCGGTTCCGGTGGGAGGCTAAGGGCCGAGCAGCGCGAGGGGAACGACTCCTATGCCGTCTGGGCGGCGGTACGCCTCTGCACCAGTTGTGAGGATTATGGCGTCCAGGAGGTCGTCTCCGATGCGCTGGGCGAGCCATCGCACATGCCGGACGTCGCGGTCATTGACCGCCTGGGACAACTTGACCTCCACCGCGACGACACGCCCGTCCCCCCGCTCCACGATCATGTCGACCTCCCGATCGCCTGAATGGGTGCGGAGGTGGGCGACGCCGGCATCCAGGCCTTGCGCGTACACGCGAAGCGATAGAGCGGCCAACGATTCGAAGAGCGCCCCGAGCAGGGTGCCGTCGCGTGGGACCTCCGGACCGGTCGGGGCGTTGTCGATCAGGCCGTCGGCGCCGATGCCCAACAAGCGTGCGGCTAGGGCCGGGTCGGCGAGATGGTGGCGTGGTGCGCTGGCGAGGCGGGACAGATGGTTGCGGGTCGGGAGCCAAGCCGGGAGCTCGTCGAGGATCCACAGCTGTTCGAGGATCCGGCGACTACACCGCTGTTTCGTGCGAAGCCGGCCTCGCTACGAAGCCGACTCCTCGTCGGACCCATTGAACCCGGCGCCGGCGCCGGCATCCCAGCCCTCGCTCCCGTCGGTCCCTTCCGAGCCGATCGACGCCAGCCAGGCGGCCAGGTCTTCGGTGCCGGCCTCGTCGTCACCCGACGTCCAGAACGTCATCCGCTCCGCCTCGGGGGCGTCCAGGATCAGGTCCCGGTAGCGGGGCATGCCGGTCCCGGCGGGGATCAGCTTGCCGATGATGATGTTCTCCTTCAGGCCGAAGAGGTGGTCTGACTTGCCCTCGATGGCCGCCTCGGTGAGCACCCTCGTCGTCTCCTGGAACGACGCAGCCGACAGCCAGCTGTCCGTCGCCAGCGACGCCTTGGTGATGCCCATCAGCTCGGGGCGACCCTCGGCGGGGCGCTTGCCCTCGGTGACCAGGCCCCGGTTGACCTCGGCGTAGGTTCGGGAGTCGACCCGCTCGCCGGGGAGGAACGGGCTGTCGCCCTGCTCCGCCACGAGGACGCGACGCAGCATCTGGCGAACGATCAGCTCGATGTGCTTGTCGTGGATCGACACGCCCTGGTCGCGGTACACCTGCTGAACCTCGTTGACGAGGTACTGCTGGGTCTCGCGGATCCCCTTGATGTCCAAGAGCTGCTTGGGGTCCTTGGGCCCGTCGACGATCGGATCGCCGGCGGCGATCTCCGCACCGTCGTGGACGCCGTCGGCCAGCTTCGAGCGGACGCTGATGCTGTAGGCCTCCTCGGTGCCGTCGTCGGCGACGACGATCACCCGGCGGGCGTTGTCCTCCTCCACGACCCTCACGACGCCGGAGGTGCGGGCGAGGATCGCGGCGCCCTTCGGTGTGCGAGCCTCGAACAACTCGACGACGCGCGGCAGACCGTGGGTGATGTCCTCACCGGCGATGCCACCGGTGTGGAAGGTACGCATGGTCAGCTGCGTGCCCGGCTCACCGATCGACTGGGCGGCGATGACACCGACCGCTTCGCCGAGCTCGATGTGCTGGTTGGTCGCGAGCGACCGGCCGTAACAGGCTGCGCACACGCCGTGCTCGGCCTCGCAGGTGAGCACCGACCGGGCTGTGATCTCGGTGACCGACGGATCGTCGCGCAGCGCGACCATGATCGCCGGGGAGATCTCCGTGCCCTCAGGCAGCAGCGTGCCGTCCGACAGCTTCACTTCTCGCGAGAGGATCCGCCCGTCGATGCGCGTCTCGAGGTAAGCCCTCACCTTCTCGTCGTCGGGCTGGATCTCGCCGATGCGGACGCCGCGGGTCGTGCCGCAGTCCTCCTCCCGGACGATCAGCTCCTGGGCGACATCGACCAGACGGCGGGTCAGGTAACCCGAGTCGGCGGTACGCAGAGCTGTGTCGGCCAGTCCCTTACGTGCGCCGTGGGTGGAGATGAAGTACTCCAGTACCGACAGTCCCTCACGGAACGAGGAGAGGATCGGCCGGGGGATCATCTCGCCCCGTGGGTTGGACACCAGGCCCTTCATACCGGCGATCTGGCGGACCTGCTGCGGGTTACCGCGCGCGCCGGAGTCGACCATCATGTCAAGCGGGTTGAACTTGAACGTGTGGAGGGTCTCCTCCATCGCCTTGCCGACCTCGGAGTTGGCGGAGGTCCAG
>DATKRJ010000553.1:0-3771 GCA_035532355.1 Thermomicrobiaceae bacterium
GTGGGACGCAAGCTGTTCAGTGCGCTGGTCGGTGAGCAGGCGGGTCGTCAGATTGGGGAAGCCTCGGGAGGACCGACCGGGGCGGCGATCGGATCGGTGCTCGGCGCGATCTTTTCGCCCGTGGTCGAGCGCATGGCGGCGGGGGTCGAGCCGGTCGTGCAGAACGTCTATGCCCACTGGATGAACAGCGTCGGGAAGGCCATCGAGAGCGGGGACGGCGCCGCGCTCATGTCGAGACTGCGGGCGCTGCGCTCATTGCCCCACGCGGCCGACATTCTGCGTTCGAGCACGGCGGTGCGCGCGGGCCTGCTGGCGGCGCGGCCGTTGCCGTCGATCCTGCAAGGGGCACCCTACGCGCCAGGCTCGTCGCCGGGAACACCCTAGCGGCGCGGCGTGATCCGCAGAGTCCACAAGATGAACCAGACGACAAACAGACCGACCCAGAATGTGAGCATGACTCACTCTAATCACAGTCTCTGGCGAAACGTCAAGCGAAGGTCCTAAATGTCCACGTTGACCATCACCCCGACGCCCTTCCAGACGGTCTTCGACGATGCCGGCGCGATCGTCTCCGGTGCCCTGGTGTACACCTACCTCGCGGGGACCAGCACGCCCGCGACGACCTATGCGGACGTGAACGGGGCGACCCCGAACGCGAATCCGATCGTGGCGGACAGCGCGGGCCGGTATACGGCCTTCCTGGCGCCGGGCACGTCCTACAAGTTCCTCTACGAGACGGCCGCCGGGGCGACGCTCCGGACGGCGGACAACATCGGCGGCGTGCCGGCGAACTCGGCCGGCGTCGACGTGGTGGGGACGGCGGGGGAAGCCCTGACGGCCGGGCAAGCGGTCTATCTGTCCGACGGCAGCGGATCGAAGACGGCCGGGGACTGGTACAAGGCCGACAACACGAACGCGTACAGTTCCACGACCAATCTCGTGGGCGTCGTGACGGCGGATATTGCCAGCGGGGCGACGGGCACGGTGCGCTTGCAAGGATCAGTGACAGGATTCAGCTCCCTGTCGATCGGCTCGACCTATTACGTCGGGACCGGTGGGAGTGTGGTCACGACGCAGCCGGCCGTCAACACCCGCCGGATTGGGTGGGCGGATACCACCAGCAGCGTAGTGGTGCAGCCGGAAGCGACGTCGCCCGTGAGTAGCCAGACGATCGATGGCCCTACGGGATCTGATCCCTTTCTCGCGTGGGCGTTGGCGGGCACGACGAAGGCGAAGGTGTGGTACGACCACACGAACGCGCTCCTGACGCTCGGCAGCGGGACGGCGCTGAGCGGGCTGACGGTGGACCCAGTCACTGGCTACGTCCAGAATCTGATTGCTGGCGCTCTGCTTGACGTGTCCACGTCGGCGGCGGGTCAGATCAAGTTTCCGGCGACGTCGAATCTGTCGTCGAATGCGAACACCATCGATGCCTATGCGGCGAATCAGACGTGGACGCCGGTGGCGAGCGCGCTCACGGTGTCGAGTGGCTCGGCCACGCTGACGGGGACGTATCTCAGGGTGGGACGCCTCATCTTCTGGACGCTGAAGATCGCGCCCCCCGCGGGCCAGACGACGAGCAGCGCCGGCGGGACCACCAACGTGACGGGGCTGCCAGTCACGCCTGCCAACGACACAGTAGCCCCGTGTGTCGATGATGGCTTGGTCTCGCATGGGAACGCCCTCTTAGGAGGAGCCGATTATGCGTACCCTGGGTACCTCTATACTCCGACGTGGACCACGGTTGCCAGCGTGGTGGAACTGAGCGGCGTCTACCAGGTGGCGAACGGGTCGTAACGGAGCGCGTGGAGCACCCGGTCTCATGCACATCCTGCTCACCTTCACGCTCGGCGACCTCACGACGAGTCTCGTGCTCCTCAGTGGGATTTTTGCGATCTACGGGCGGCTGGTGCGCATCGAAACGAAGCTCGACACGATCTGGACCTGGTTTACCGAGCACGTCATCCAGGGGAGCCAGGGGGACCGCGGCGACACCGGCGCGACCGGGCCGACCGGCGCGACCGGGCCGACCGGCGACACGGGCCACACGGGACACCGTGGGGCGCGCGGGCGTGAGAGCGCGGCGAAGACGAGGCGGTGAGCGATGAAGAGCCAGTACCGGCCGTTGATTCAGCAGGTCGCCGCGCAGTTCGACCTGAGCGCCACGCTGCTGGAGGCGCAGGTCTTTCAGGAGTCGTCGGATCAGACGTGGGCGCTCCACTTCGATCTGGATTTCTTCCGGGCCTACATCGAGCACAACCCGCGCGCCGCGGCGTACCGGTACGGGACGTTCGCGGCGGTCTCGCTCGGGCTGCTGCAGATCGAGCTCGAAGTGGCCTGCGAGCGCGGGTTCACCGGGCCGCCGTGGGGGCTCTTCGACCCCGATACGGGCCTGTACTGGGGCGCCCGGTACCTGGCGTCCCTCCGCGATCTGGCGAAGGGCGATATGCACGCCGCGCTGCGGGCGTACAACGCCGGCCCCGCGGCGATCACGCGGCCCGAGGACGACGTCGCGTATGCGACGGCGGTCCTGCAGCGTGAAAGTGAACTCGATGGCTAGCGATCCACTCGGCCCCACGCCAGGACTGCCCATGATGCCGCTGATGGACGACCGATCGACGGTGACGATCCTCTACGACATGATCCAGGCCCTGGCGCGCGAGGTGCGCGAGTCGCACCGCGGGCTCCGGCAGGACATGACCCAGCGCTTCGATCTCCTGGACCAGCGCCTGCGGGATCAGGCGATGGCGCTCCAGCAGACGGAGCAGGCGGCGGCGATCCAGGGCGATCGGCGCCACGTGGCCGAGATCGCGTCAGGGCGCCGGACCCGCGTCAACCTGGCGCTGCTCTCGATCGCATCGGCCGCGCTGACGACGGTCGCGATGCTGGTGCTGCGGCACTGGTGGCGATGACGCCGGCGAATCAGCGGGAACAGGAGCTCGACGCATGAGCGATGGCGGAGTCATCTTCACGGCCATCTTGATCATGGCGCTGCTCATCTGGGGCGCGGCTCCTCGTCGTCCTCCTCGTATGTGACCGAAATGCCTAATACGACCACAACTGACACACTTCGGCGCCGGATCGAAGTCTCCAGTGAGCGGGTGGAGACGATACGCGCGGCCCTCGAACTCGCGGCGGTGCCGTTGGATCATGACACGGCCTACGCCTTAGACGATCTGAAAGTCGAGTTGAATCGGGTGCTCAGCCCGATCGAAAAGGAGTAACATGCGACGCCTGATGTCGTGGTTCGGTCTTGGAGCGCTCGTCGTGGTCGTGGGCTGTGCGCCCTCCGCGCCGCCGTACACGCCGCCGGTCCACGTGTCACCAACCCCGACGCCGACGCCGGTGCCAGTGGTCGTGACGGCCTCGCTGCCGGCCGCCCCCACGCGCGCGCAGGTACTCGCGGCCCATCTGACCTTCCAAGGGCTGACCGTCAACTGCCCGGAGATCGGGGGCGCGCAGCCGTGGTTCGAGCCGGCGATCGACACCGTCAGCGCGAGCTGTCAGGCGGCCGTCTACGCCGCGAAGCACGCGGCCGGCGACACGACGATCATCCTCGACGAGGACTGGAGCTACAACGACGCCGGCGTACCGACCTACATGAAGGCCGGACGCAACCTGAGCGGCGACCCGCAGGCGTTTCGGGCGGCGATTCAGGATGCGATCGTGCGCGGCGGCTTCGACGTGGTCTATGTCATGGTCGGCGGCGACAACGGCTACGCGGAGGCGATGACCAATCTGCAGGCGCTCGTGCCGGTGCTCGCGCAGGCG
>DATKRJ010000554.1:0-3524 GCA_035532355.1 Thermomicrobiaceae bacterium
CCGGCGGTCGCCGGCCGCCGGGCGGACGATCTTCCATGCACATGGTGTCGCTATTGGAGCCCGAGCGCATTGCTGGCCAGTGCCAGGAGTCCGTGCTACCGTGTGCGCATTCGTGGCGGTGGCGAGCGCGATCGACAGTTAGGTGAGGGGGCACCGTGTCCAGACTCATGCGTGTGCGCGGCGGGCTCTGGCTGGCGCTCGGGCTGAGCATGGCGTTGCTGACGGCTTCCGCGCTGGGTGCGAGCGCATCCGGCATCTACGCGACCGGGACGACGGGCTATGACGTCTCCTACCCCAACTGCGGCTCGACGCTGCCGGCCTCCGGCGCTTTCGGCATCGTGGGTGCCACGGGCGGGCGTGCCTACACCGCGAACACCTGCCTCGCGTCGGAGCTCGGCTGGGCGGCGACGCTGCCGGCTCCGCCGTCGGCCTACATGAACCTGAACTACGCGATCGGCTCCACCGCGTCGAACGGAGACACCGGGCCGGCCGGGACCTGCGGCCGCAAGGACAGGGCCTGCGTCGCCTACAACTACGGCTACAACGCCGCGGCGTACGCGGCCACGCTGGTGCCGTCGTCCGTCACGATCTCGACCTGGTGGCTCGACATCGAGACGTCCAACTCGTGGTCCAGCAACCCGTCCCTGAACGCCGACGTCATCAAGGGCGCCGTCGACTACCTCCACGCGCAAGGCGCGACGGTGGGGATCTACTCGACCGCCGCCCAGTGGACGAAGATCGCCGGCAGCTACGCGCCGGGCCTGCCGAATTGGGTGGCGGGGGCACTGGCGTCCAGCCCGGGCTCCTACTGCGGCGCGAGCCACGCGTTCGGCGGCGGCCCGGTCTGGCTGACGCAGTACTCGAGCAACGGCTTCGACGGCGACTACGCCTGCTAGCGGGAGGTCGGCCGCTGGGCCGGCGAGGGCAGACGGGGCTCTCGATCTGCTCCGCTCGCCAGTGGACCGGTACTGAATCCGCCGGCGATGGGCTACGATGGGTGCGGAGTGTGGAGATCCCATCGGGCGGGCGCGGCATCTTCAGTACGGGAGGAACACCCATGATCGACCAGGACGCGGCACGGCAGGCGATCGAGCGGGCCAACCTGCAGTTCATGGAGGCGTTCGGCCGCGGCGACATGACGAGCCTGGCCCGGCTCTACACCGACGACGCGCACCTCATGCCTCCGGGGATGCCCGCGATGCGGGGGCGGGACGCGATCCAGCAGTTCTGGCAGGGCGCGGCGCAGATGGGCATCCACCGCGTGGATCTGCGCACCGACGCGGTGCAGTCCGCGGGGGACATGGCCTGGGAGATCGGCCAGGCGACCCTGCACATCACGAGTGAGAGCGGTCAGGAGACGACCGACGTGGCCAAGTACGTCGTCGTCTGGACGCAGCACGGCGGCGGGTGGAAGCTGGCGGTCGACATCTGGAACAGCAACGCCTGAGCGCGGCCTCTCTGGAGAGGGTCCGTTGGCCGCCCTCGCGTGATGTCGACGGCGACCCTGTCCGCCACCGCGCGCGGCCGGCGATGGAATTTCGCGGCGCCGAGAGACCGCCCCGAGCCGCACTCCGAAGCCGCCGCGGTGCTCCGCGGGGTTCGTCGTCACCGCGCATTCGTCGCCGGAGGTCTCTGGACGCGGTGGTGTTCACGCCGGGGTTGACCTTCCTCTGGGACCCGCGGGCGGTCGCCGCCGTCCAGCGCTTCTTCGGTCCGGGTTGGCTCGGGGCCTTCCAGGCGCTGACCTACCTGGGCGATATTTGGGTCGTCGTGGTGGCCCTGGCGCTCGCGCGCTGGCTCGGCGGGCGGCGGCTCGCCTACAGCCTGCTGGCGGTCATCGTGCTCGGCGCGGCCGTCAGTACCGTCCTGAAGGCCCTGGTGGGCCTGCCCCGGCCGCACGGCGCGGGCATCGCGATCCATGAGGCCGTCAACGACGGCTCGTTCCCGAGCGGCCACAGCCTGACGGCGACGACGCTCTGGGGCGGGCTGGCACGGCTGGGTCGGCTGCCCTGGGCGCTCGCCGGCCTGCTCGTCGCCATCGTCATGCTCAGCCGGGTCTACCTGGGCGTGCACTACCCCGGCGACGTGCTCGGTGGAGCCGCGCTCGGACTGCTCCTCGTGATCGGCTGCACCCCAATCCTCCCGGGCGTGTCCGGCCGGCTCGCGAGCCTGTCGCGACGCCCGGCCGTGGTGCTTGGCGCGCTCCTGCTGGCCGGCGCGCTGGCGGCGATCCCGTTCGTCGAGCTCTCGGTGCGCGCCTGGCAGGTCGCCGGCGGGATCGTCGGTGCGGCGATCGGCATCTCGCTGGACGTCCTCGCGTCACCGTCACCCCAGCCACCGGACGGCCTCGTCGCGCGGGTGCGCCTGCTGCTGGTCGGGCTCGGCGGCCTGGCCGCGCTGCTGGGCGCGGCCGTGCTCGTCGCCCGTTCGGCTCCGCCGCTGTCCGGTGTCGGCTTCGCGCTCGCCGCCCTCTGGGTCGTGCCGCTGGCGCCCGTCGTCGTCGCGCGGCTCGAGGCGCGCGCCGGTGCGGCGTGATTGCCCGCCCCCCCATCGTCCGTCCGGCTGCCATACCTGTGTGGCAGCCGCCCGGACGACCTGCCCGTTTTCGGCGTCCCAACGCGGAAATCCGCCGTCCGGCCCGTCGTCCGGCCCCTGGACGATGCGCCCGGCGATGCTACGATGGGCCACCGGCCGGCGCTTGCAGCCGGCCCCTGATCGTGGAGCAGCAGGAGGGCGGGACTCGATGAGCAGCACGACCCCGGACCTGGACGACGTCTTCGCCTACGTCGACGCGCACCGGCGGGAGTTCATCGACCGGCTGGTCGACTACGTGCGGCGGCCCAGCATCAGCGCCCACGGCCAGGGCATCGCCGAGGTGGCCGACTACATCGCGGGCGTGATGAATCGGATCGGCCTCAACGCCCGGGTCGTCCCCACCGCCGGCTGGCCCATGGTGCTCGCCGAGCGCCTGGACCACCCCGGCGCGCCGACCGTCCTCCTCTACGGCCACTACGACGTCCAGCCGCCCGACCCGCTGGAGGAGTGGGTCTCGCCACCCTTCGAGCCGACCGTGCGCAACGGCCGCCTCTACGCCCGCGGTGTCGGCGAGACAACAAGGGCCAGCACCTCGCCCAGATCCTGGGGCTTGAGTCGCTCCTCGCCTGCCGCGGCGAGCTGCCCTGCAACGTCAAGCTGCTGCTCGAGGGCGAGGAGGAGATCGGCAGCCCGCAGATGCCGGCCTTCGTCCGCGAGCACCGCGACGACGTCATGGCCGACCTGGTCATCACCAGCGACGGCCCGGTCGACGAGAGCGGCCGCTCGCGCGTGCTCTTCGGCGTGCGCGGCGTGGCCAGCTTCGAGCTGCGCGCGCGCGGCGCCAACCGCGACCTGCACTCCGGCAACTGGGGCGGGGTGGCGCCCAACCCGATCTGGACCCTCGTCCAGCTACTGGCGACGATGAAGAACGCGCGCGGCGAGGTCACGATCGAGGGCTTCTACGACAACGTGCTGCACCTGACCGGGCT
>DATKRJ010000555.1:0-4968 GCA_035532355.1 Thermomicrobiaceae bacterium
CCCCCCCCCCCCCCCCCCCCCCGCCGATCCCTCACCGGTAGGCCCTGGACTGCAGGCGGTAAAGCTCGGCGTAGAGGCCATCGCGCTGCATCAGCTCCTGATGGCTGCCTTGCTCCACGATCCGTCCGCGGTCGAGCACCACGATCAGGTCGGCCATCCGCACGGTGGAGAACCGGTGGGACACGAGCAGAGTGACCGTGCCGGCGCTCTCGCCGCCGCGGGCGGCCGCGGCGAAGCGCTCGAAGAGCGCGTGCTCGGTCGGGGCGTCGAGCGCCGCGGTCGGCTCGTCGAAGACCACCAACAGCGGATCGCTGCGCATCATGGCGCGGGCCAGCGCTAGCTTCTGCCACTGCCCGCCCGACAGGTCCACGCCGCCATCCCAGGCCTTGCCCAATTGCGTCTCGAGCCCCGCGGGCAGCGCCGTCGGGATATCCTCCGCCCCCGCGCGCGCGAGCGCCGCCTGCACTGCCGGCCGGTCCTCGGCCCGGGCCAGACGTCCGACGCCCACCGTCTCGCGGACCAGGACCTCGAATCGGCTGAAGTCCTGGAAAGCTGCACTCACTCGCGCCCGCCACCCCTCGATCGGCAAGCGCCGCAGATCTTCCCCGTCCACCAGGACCCGCCCTTCGTCGGGCTCGTAGAACCGGCACAGCAGCTTGATCAGGCTCGTCTTCCCGGCCCCATTCTCGCCGACCAGCGCCACCACGGCGCCGGCCGGCAGGTGCAACGAGACGTTTGCCAGCGCCGGGCGCGCGATCCCGGGATAGCGGAAGGACACGCCCTGGATCTGGATGCCGCTGGCGAGTCGCTCCGGGACCGGCAGCAGAGCAGACGGGACTTGCTGCGCCGATCGCGCGTAATCCTCGAGCCACAGGTACCAGCGGGCAACCCGCAGGACGCTCAGAAAGTGCGTGCCGTACCCCACCGCGGTGGAGACGATGCCGTTCATGCCCGCGGCCAGCCCCACGATCAGGATCACGTCGCCCGGCGTGGCCTGCCCCTGGATGGCGCGGACCAGCACGAGTCCGATCGCGCCCGCGTACGCGAGGCCAAACGTGAGAGATCCCACGGCCTGAAGCCCGGCGCTCTGCCAGTCTGCGCGATGGCGGGCGCGGATGGCCGCATCGGAGGCGGCGCGGTGGCGACGGAGCAACTCGTCAGCCAGCCCGAAAACCCGCACCTCCTTGCCCGCCGGCGCCGAGGTAGCCAGACCGAACAGGTGCTTCCGGAGGCGCTCCGGTTCCGCCGTGACCTCGCGAGCCCGCATCTGTAGATCCTGGGCGCGCTTGCCAGCCACGAACGAGACGACGCCGACTAGCGGTAGCAGCAGCAGCACCGGCTGCAAGGTGACCAGGAGCACCGCGCTCGCCGCGAGCTGGACGATCACGCGGACCATGCCGGCCGTGGCGTTCGTCATCCACGACAGCTCGGCGCGGTGCTCGCGGAGCAGCTCGCTTTGATCGAGGTACGCGGGATGCTCGTGGTGCGCCAGACCGGGGATCCCACCGATCAACGTCATCAGGCGCTGGTCCAGCGCCGCGCCGGCTTTCTCCACGACCGTGAACAGCAGATCGATGTAATAGAGGACGTTGATCAGGCTGATTCCCACGGTCAGCGCAAGCAGCCCCGCCGCGATCAATCCGCGTTGCAGGCTGCCCGCGACGACGGCATCCACCAGGAGCTTGGCGAAATAGGACGTCGCCGGGCCGAACAGCGACATGACCGCACCGGACACCAGGAAGAGCCCCGCCTGCCAGGGCGCGACTCCGAAGCTGAAGGTCAGGAGGACGCGAAACCCCCGCAGCCGGTCCCGCACCGTCATCCTCCCTCCGCCGCCGTCTCCAGCGTCTCGGGCGCGAACCGCACGGCCTGCAGCGCGAACATCCCGGCGTACCGGCCACCCAGGGCAACCAGCTCGTCGTGCGTCCCCTGCTCGACCACCTTTCCATCCGCCAGCACACAGATGCGGTCGGCACGCCGGACAGTGGAGAACCGGTGGGAGATCAGGATCGTGGTCAGTCCGGCGGTGATCTCGAGGAAGCGGTCGTAAAGCTCAGCCTCCGCCCGCACGTCGAGGCTCGCCGTGGGCTCGTCCAGGATCAGCACCCGCGCGCCCGCCTCCACCGCGAAGAGCGCCCGCGCCAGCGCGATGCGCTGCCACTGCCCGCCGGACAGGTCCACGCCGCCCTGGTACTGGCGAGACAGCACGGTCTCCCAGCCGCGCGGGAGAGACTCGACGAGGTCGAGGGCGCCCGCCTTCTTTGCCGCCGCGCGCAGCCGGTCGAGGTCCTGGGCAAGCGCGGGAGCGCCGAGTCCCACGTTCTCCCGCGCCGAGAGGTGGTACTGCGTGAAGTCCTGGAAGATGGCCGCCATACGTCCCCGCCAGGCGCTCAGGTCGTACTCCCGAAGGTCCACGCCGTCCACGAGAATGCGGCCGCCGCTGGGATCGTAGAGGCGAGCGATGAACTTCACCAGCGTCGTTTTGCCGGCCCCGTTCTCACCGACGATGGCCAGGGATCGCCCGGCCGGGATGGCGAGGTCGAGGCCAGCGAGCACAGCGGCAGACTGACCCGGGTAGCGGAAGCTGACATTCTCGAAGCGGATGCCTTCGCGTGGACTATCCGGTGGAAGAGGCCTGGCGGACACGGCAGAGCGTTCCGTGGCGAGGCGGCTTTCGAGCTCGAGCAGGTTGGGCACCGTCACGGCGGCGTAGGCGAGCTGGGCGTTGGCGTCGTCGAAGGCGCGATAGCCATTCGCGCCGAGGAGGGCCTGTGTATAGACCGCGAGCGCCGCCAGGCCGATCTCCCCCCGCGCGCCGGCCCAGGCCAGCAGCGCGAAGGAGATGAGGTTCACCAGGGTGACGGTGGCGGGCGAGAGCCAGATCACCCGTCGGCCTGGCTTGCGCGCCCGCCAGGTGGGCTGCATCGCTTGCTGCCAGGCCCCGTCGAAACGCCCGACCAGCCAATCTAGCATCCCCCAGATGCGAATCTCCTTGGCGGCGTCCGGGGCGAGGGCGAGATCGCGGTAATATGCTGCCCGGCGTACCGCGGCCGCCTGTCCGCTGGCGACCTCGCCAACGCGGAGGTACTCGCGCTGGAGATAGTACACGACGACCGGCAGCATCACGATCCACCCCAGCGCGAGCCACCAGTGAAACGTCGCCAGGATCAGCGCCGAACCGAGCGCCTGGAGCCAGCTCGGCAGGAGGCTCGCGAGCGCGGGAACGGCATCGCCGGGGCGCCGTCCTTCCATGCCGACTCCCTGGGCATTCTGGATGAGGTCGAGGACGGCTGGATCCTCCAGGTGCGCGATGCCGGTCGGGCGACCCACCGCGGCCAGCACGCGCTCCTGCAAGTGCCGATCGACCTCGCGCCCGAGGGTGCTCGCCAGGGCGGCCAGGAAGGGACCCAGCAGGCGCGCGCCCACGATCAGCACGGCCGCCACGGCTAACAGAGTCAGCGTCGCCTGCGCCGCCGCGGAGCCCTGGCCAGCCTGGACCGCGGTGGGGATGGAACCGACGAGGACGCCGGTCACGACCGTTACTCCGATGGGAAGCAGCGTGGCGACGAGGACGCCGGCCGCGAGCAGGGCCGTCTTGAAGCGACTCACGGCCGGGAGGAGCCGGAGAACGGCCAGGGTACCCGCGAGCGTGGGCGAGAGCTGTCGCCGCCAGGGCCAGGTGACGTTCATGCGGATCCGTCCGATGCAGAGAATTGCTGTCCCCGAGGCTCGATCGCCTTATCGACGCGGCGCAGATTGGGCCACCCCATTGATGCTCAGGACCGTACAGGTATCACGCAGGGAGACAACCTCGATCCGCGCGGAGCCCGTGAGGCTCTCGAAGCCAGTCAGCACCGCCGGTCTCCCGCCAACCTCGATGCCGCGTTCCGGCAGGAACCGCATCCTCGGGTTCTCCTGCCAGAAGCGTCGCGCTTCTGGCAGGCTCCAGGTCAGCGAGTGCCAGGTCTCCCGGTCCTCGGTATCACATCTGGGGCACGCCAGGTACACGCGTTCAGGGCATGATCCCGGCGACGTCGCCCGCCTGATCGGGAGCCATTCCTGACAGCCGGGACAAAGCACGACGCCGTCGACGGGACGGACCCGGTACACCTCGTGGATGAAGGCCAGGGCGCGCGAGATCGCGGGCTTGTAGGTCCGGGTGCCCTTCAACCTGTCCCCCAGGCGCGCGCCAAGGTAATTCCACCACCGCGGAGAACAGCCGGGGCATCGCAGGTACAGCTCCCCCTCCTCGGGCCTGAAGCGGCCTTCGAGATGGTGCTTGCCGCAGCCCGGGCACCAGATGCGCGTCTGCTGCCAGTCCTCGGTTCGTGGGGAGATCAATCCGTAGGCACGCGCCTCGTCGCGCAGCTCAGTGGTGAAGATACGCTGGAGAGCGAGCTTGCCGCGTTCTACCCGCTTCTTGACGGCATCCTCGCTCAATCCGAGGCGCGCCGCGACGTCCGCGTGGGGCGTCTCCCGCACGTATCGCTCGACGAGCACGTCCCGGGTCTCCGGGGGCAGCAACGCCATCGCCCGGTCCAGCAGGTCCAGCAGCTCGCTCTTCTCCAGCTCGGTCTCCAAATCGACGTCGTCCGCGAGCCAGTCGTCGTCCGGGGATGCCGAGTCCTCGGACGAGGGCGCCTGGGCCAGCCTGGTGCGCTCGCGGCCCTTGGCGCGTCGCCAGTGCAGGCAGAGGTTGCGCGCGATCCCAGAGAGCCATTGGGCGCGCTTCGCCGGATCGCGCAGCGTCCGCTCCTGCCGGAAGGCAACCAGCAACGTCTCCTGCGCCAGGTCCTCGGCAGCGTGCGCGTCGCCGGTGAGCCGGGCGCAGAGGCGCACGATCCGCGCTCGGTCGGATGAAAGATCGTATCGCTCCGGTTGGAACGGATCGATCGTGATTCCCATCACCGCCTCCCGGACGATGCAGCTCAAAATCCTTCCACGAGTAGCGTGTCATTGTCTTGGAAG